>NZ_JBHVOC010000002.1:0-433535 GCF_044142145.1 Streptomyces sp. BK79 | reverse complement strand
CGGAAACCCCGCACCGGAAACGGTGCGGGATTTTCTGCGTTCAGGGGCCTTTTCAGGGGGCCGAGGGCGGGAATGCCCCCGGCGGTCAGAGGCGGCCTGCTGTCTTCAGCTCCAAGTAGGCGTCGGCCAGTGCCGGGGCCAGTTCGTCCGGGGTCGCGTCGACGACCGTGACGCCATGTCGGCGGAGTTGGTCGGCTGTGCGCCGGCGCTCGGACTGGGCCTGTGCCGCCGCCGCTGCCTCGTAGACGGCGTCCGTGTTGCCGCGGGCCTCGGCCATGCGGGAGATGTGCGGGTCTGCCACCGACGCCACCAGGACCGTATGGCGCTGCGTCAGCTGGGGCAGGACGGGGAGGAGCCCATCCTCGATCGGTGCCGCGTCGAGTGTCGTGAACAGTACGACCAGGGAGCGGCGGGGGGCTGAGCGGAGGGCGGTGGCGGTCAGGCCGCGCGCGTCGGTCTCGACCAGTTCCGGTTCCAGGGTCGCCATCGCGTTGACCAGGGACGGAAGCACGTCGCTCGCCGGGCGACCCTGTACGAGGGAGCGTACGTGGCGGTCGTAGGCGAGGAGATCGACGCGGTCGCCCGCGCGGGAGGCGAGGGCGGCCAGGAGCAGCGCGGCGTCCATGGAGGCGTCGAGGCGGGGAGCGTCGCCCACGCGGCCGGCGGAGGTACGACCGGTGTCGAGGACGAGCAGGATGTGGCGATCGCGTTCCGGGCGCCAGGTGCGTACGGCGACGGCGGACTGGCGGGCCGTGGCGCGCCAGTCGATGGAACGGGTGTCGTCGCCCGGGACGTACTCCCGCAGGCTGTCGAACTCCGTGCCCTGGCCGCGGGTGAGCAGGCTGGTGCGGCCGTCGAGTTCGCGCAGGCGGGACAGCTTGGCGGGGAGGTGCTTGCGGCTGGCGAAGGGGGGCAGGACGCGTACCGTCCAGGGGACCCGGTGGGTGCCTTGGCGGGTGAAGAGGCCCAGAGGACCGTACGAGCGGATGGTGACGCGATCCGCCTGGCGGTCGCCGCGGCGGGTGGGGCGTAGGCGAGTGGTGACGCGTCGGCGTTCGCCCGCGGGCACCGACAGCCGGTGGCGGGAGGCCGCGGCCTCCGTGCCGGCGTGCCACGCGCTCGGCGGCCAGGCGTCGCGGAGGAGGGCGCGCAGTGGGCGGCTGGACGGGTTGGTGACCGTCAATGTGACGTCGGCGGTCTCGCCCAGACGTGTGGACGTGTCTCCGGAGCGGGTCAGGCGGAGGCGTCGTACCGGGGCGGCCAGGGCGAAGTCGCAGGCGCAGGCCGCGGCCAGCGGGCCGTTGACCGCGAGGAGGCCCGTCCAGCTGGGGTCCCAGATGCCGATGGGTACGGAGCCGATGGCCGCGAGGAGCGCGGCGCGTCCGGTGAGTGCCATCAGCGGGGGACGGGGACGTGGGCGAGGATCGCGTTGATCACGGAGTCCGTGGTGACGCCCTCCATCTCGGCCTCCGGGCGGAGCTGGACGCGATGCCGGAGGGTGGGGAGGGCCAGGGCCTTCACGTCGTCGGGGGTGACGTAGTCGCGGCCCGTGAGCCAGGCCCACGCGCGGGCTGTCGAGAGCAGTGCCGTGGCTCCGCGCGGGGAGACGCCGAGGGTGAGGGAGGGCGACTCGCGGGTGGCGCGGCAGATGTCGACGACGTAGGCCGTGATCTCCGGGGCGATGGTCGTCTTGGCGACCTCGGCGCGGGCGGCTTCCAGGTCGGCGGCGTTCGCGACGGGGCGTACGCCGGCGGCGCGCAGGTCGCGCGGATTGAACCCCGAGGCGTGCCGCGTCAGGACGTCGATCTCGTTCTGGCGGGAGGGGAGGGGGACGGTGAGCTTGAGGAGGAAGCGGTCCAGCTGGGCTTCCGGGAGGGGGTAGGTGCCCTCGTACTCCACCGGGTTCTGGGTCGCCGCGACGAGGAAGGGCTCGGGGAGCGGGCGGGGGGTGCCGTCGACCGTGACCTGGCGTTCCTCCATGGCCTCGAGGAGGGACGACTGGGTCTTCGGGGGCGTGCGGTTGATCTCGTCGGCCAGGAGCAGGTTGGTGAAGGCCGGGCCCGGCTGGAAGGAGAACTCGGCGGTGCGGGCGTCGTAGACCAGGGAGCCGGTGACGTCGCTCGGCATCAGGTCGGGGGTGAACTGGACGCGCTTGGTGTCGAGTTCCGTGGCGGCGGCGAGGGCGCGGACCAGGAGGGTCTTGGCGACGCCGGGGACGCCTTCGAGGAGGACGTGGCCGCGGCACAGGAGCGCCACGACGAGACCGGTGACGGCGGCGTCCTGGCCGACCACGGCCTTGGCGATCTCGGCGCGCAGGGCCTCCAGGGCGGCGCGGGCGTTGCCCTGGGCCCCGGTCTGCCCGGCGTTGTCAGTGGTCGGGTCCATCATGGACGACGTACCTGCCTTTCGAGGGCGTCGAGTTGGTCGGCGAGGGTGATGAGGGCCGCGTCGTCGCCGGGCGGCGGGCCGAAGAGGAGGGTGTGCAGGGGCTGTCCGCCGGCGTGTCGGCCGTTTTCGCCGGGGGTGTGGGCGGACAGGGCGGAGAGCAGCGCCTCAGGTGTGTGCGCCTGGGCGACGGGGACGCCTACGAGGGGGGCGAGGCGAGTGCGGGTGGCGGAGCGAAGAGCGGCGGCCGCGCGGTCGCGGGCGTCGGCCTTGCGGTAGAGGCGGGCGCGGCCTTCGGCGGTTTCGGAGGCGCGGATCGCCACGGGGAGCTTTTCGGGCACCAGGGGGCCGAGTCGGCGTGCCCGCCACAGGGCCGCCAGGGCCGCGGCGATGAAGAGCTGCAGGGTGCCCCACAGCCAGCCGGAGGGGAGCAGGTCGAAGAAGCCGCGCTCGTCCTCCGGAGCGGTGGTGTCGGTGAGCGAGGGGAGGTACCAGACCAGGTGGTCGCGGGAGCCGAGGAGTTGCAGGGCGAGCGAGGCGTTGCCGTGCTCGTCGAGGTGGTCGTTGTACAGGATGTCGGGCGCGCCGAGGACGACCGTGTCGCCCGGGGTGCCCTCCTGGGGTGCCGCCGAGGCGTCGGGGATGCGGAGCAGGGTGGCCAGGCGTCGGCTGGGGTAGCAGGCGTCGGCGGTGAGATGGCCGCTGCTGTAGCGGATGCCACCGGTGTCGGCGGTGCCGGCGCGGCGGGCGGCGGGCAGGTCGCACGCGGGTGCCAGCGCGGAGTCGTAGCTGAGTGCCGGGTCGGCGGTGACGCCGGGGGCGAGCCGTTCGACGGCGGGGCCGCCGGGGGCCACGAGGAAGGTCCGGCCGCCGGAGCCCTCGGTGGCGGCGTGCAGGCGGGTCTGCTGGCGTTCGGTCAGGAGGTCCGGGGCGGCGACCAGCAGGGTGGTGTCCGGACCGGTCGCGGCGCGGGCCTCGTCCAGGGTGGTGACCACCCGCGTGGACACGCCGCGGTCGGCGAGGAGTTCGGCGACGGCCCGGCTGCCGTAGGGGTCCGCGGAGCGCGGGTCGAGTTCGCCGTGCCGGGCGTCGGAGCGGACGAGGGCGATCGCGACGGCGGCGGCGA
This sequence comes from Streptomyces sp. BK79, assembly GCF_044142145.1. Taxonomy (NCBI): domain Bacteria; kingdom Bacillati; phylum Actinomycetota; class Actinomycetes; order Kitasatosporales; family Streptomycetaceae; genus Streptomyces; species Streptomyces sp. BK79. The sequence continues at coordinate 430,024 of NZ_JBHVOC010000002.1, read as the reverse complement.
GCAGCACGGCCAGGGCGAGCGCGATGCCGCGCGTGCGGGTCCACACCTGGCGGGCGGTGGGAGAGGCCGAGGTGGTGGGGAGCGTGACCTCGGTGGTCATCGGGCGGCTCCCCGGCGGGTGGTGCGGTCCGCGTCGTCGGGGGCGCCGGCGGTCGTGGTGCTCGCCAGGTGCGGCTTGGCGCGTTCCAGGTCGTGGTCGAGTTCGGCGAGGCGCCGGTACGACTCCTCGGTGCCGGGGCGGCCGCCGTACGTGACGTCGTCGAAGTCCCGGGCGGCGGCGCGCAGCCGGTCGCGGTCGCCGGGGAGGGCGCGGCCGGCTTCGGTGGCCGCCTCGTCGGCGGTGCGTCCGGGGCGCGGGTCGAGGAGGGCGCGCTCCTCCAGGGAGCGGACCAGGGCGCGCGTGCGTTCCTGGACGGCCTGGTTCCAGTGGCCCTGGGCGGCGTGCGCCTCGGCGGCGGCACGGTGTTCGGCGGCGCTGCGGGGGCGGTCGTCGAACAGGGCGGGGGCCGAGGCCGGTCCCCGGCGCGGGGTGCCCAGGCGCCACCAGAGGGCGCCCAGCACCGCGACGACGGCCACGATGACGACGACCAGGCCGAGCGTCCCTCCGGGCGTCGCGGTGGACGCTCTGCCGAACAGTTCGTCGACCCAGTCCCAGAAGGTGTCCAGGGCACGCTGGAACCAGCTGGGGTCGTTCTCGTGGTACATCCGCTTGGACAGCTCGTCCCGGGCGGCCTCCCGCGCGGGGTCGCGCGGGATCGTCACCGGCGGTTCGTCAGCGGAGCGCGCCGACGACCGTAGGAGGACGTCGCCGGAGCCCGCCACCGCGCGTGCGGCTGCGTGTGACCACACCTCTGTGAGAACTCCCCCCGCCGGGCTCACCGCATCAGCTCCCCGGGGTGGTGCCGGGGGCGCCGGAGCCGGGGAGTCCGGCGGCACGCGCCAGTTCGAGGTCGAGGGCCTCGCGGCGGATGCGCTGGTCGATGTAGAGCAGCACGGTGACGCCCGCGGTGATCGGCAAGGTGATCATGGATCCGATCACCGAGCCGATTCCGCTGATCACGAGGAAGGTCCAGCCGAGGCTCCCGGTGCCTTCGAGGAAGCCGCTGACGCCGTCGCCGCTGAGGGCCGCGGCGAGGAAGGTGAAGGGGATGATGATGATCGACGCGACGACGTTCGCGATGATCGTCGCGAGGAGCTGGATGCCGAAGACCCGCCACCAGGAGCCGCGCACCAGCCTCATGGAGCGGCTCATCGCCTTCTTGATGCCCTGCTTCTCCAGCATCAGCGCGGGGGAGGCGAGCGAGAGGCGGACCATGAGCCACGCCGCGACGACTCCGGAGGCGAGGAAGCCGAGGACGGTCAGCGCCACCGCGGCGTCACCGCCCGCCGTGGCCGAGACGATGAGCCCCGGCGCCATGCCGACGGTGACGATGCCGGCGACGATGAGCAGCAGCAGGACGATCAGTCCGAACAGCTTCAGCACTTGGGGGCGGGCGTCCCGCCAGGCCTCGGTGGTGGTCACCGGCCTGCCCAGCACGGCGCGACTGGTGACGGCCGTCAGCAGGGCGGTGGCCAGGACGGTGCCGATCAGGGAGATCAGGAAGATGACACCCGTGTTGATGGTGGTGTCGGTCAGGGCGTCACCGAGCTCGCCCAGGGTGGCGTCGGGGTCGTTGAGGGCCTCGGAGCTGGTGTCCTCCAGGACGAGTCCCTGGAGCAGCACGACGATGATCTCCGTGAAGACCGCGACGGTCAGCGAAATGCCGAGGACCGTGCGCCAGTAGGTGCGCATGGTGGAGACCGCGCCGTCGAGGATCTCACCGACGCCGAGCGGGCGGAGCGGGATCACGCCGGGCTTGGCCGCGGGCGGGGGACCGCCCCAGCCGCCTCCCCAGCCACCTTGCCAGCCGCCGTGCCCGCCAGGGCCGCCGTAGCCGCCGGGACCTCCGGGGCCGCCGTAGCCGCCGGGGCCGCCGTAGCCGCCGCCGGGTTGGCCGGGGGGCGGGGTGCCCCAGCCCTGGTTCGGCGGCGGGGGAGGAGGGGCCTGGCCGGGGCCGGACGGGGCCGACCAATGGCCGGGGGGCGGCTGCTCCTTGGACCACTTCGTGCCGGGGCCCGTCGGTTCCGCGCCCGGCTGGTCCGCGCCCGGCTCATCCGCGGGCCGCGCGGGCTGATCGGGGCCGCCCGGGCGGTCGGCGGGGCCGGACGCGCCGGGCTCCCGCCCGTCGGACGGGGCGGATCCGGGCGAGGCCCAGCCCGGAGTGTCGTTCATCGTCGCTCCTTCACGGTGCCCGTCCGCGGTCGCGGCGGCTGGTTGGCAGCCATCGTGCCATGGGGTGCTCGGGTGCGGACCGGGCGCGGTAGGCGCTGCGCACCTTCAATTGTCCGCCCGGCACGGGGCAGACTGACCGCATGGCTGATCAGGACGCGCACAGCGGCGAGGACAAGCGGCCGACCGAGATCCCGGCACTGCGCTGGGAAGAACCACCAGAGGGCCCGGTGCTGGTCCTGCTGGACCAGACCAGGCTGCCGGCGGAGGAGGTCGAGCTGGTCTGCACGGACGCCTCCGCGCTGGTGGAGGCGATCCGCTCGCTCTCCGTGCGCGGGGCACCGCTGCTCGGCATCGCGGGCGCCTACGGCGTCGCGCTCGCCGCCGTGCGGGGCTTCGACGTGGAGGAGGCCGCGGCATCGCTCGCGGGAGCCCGCCCCACCGCGGTGAACCTCGCCGTCGGCGTACGCCGGGCCCGGGACGCCCATCAGGAGGCGCTCGCCAGGACCGGCGACACCCGCCAGGCGGCCGCGGCAGCGCTGGCCGCGGCGCGGACGCTGCACCGGGAGGACGCCGAGGCCAGCGCCAGGATGGCCGCGCACGGGCTGGCGCTGTTGGACGAGCTGCTGCCCGCGGGCGGGCACCGGGTGCTCACGCACTGCAACACCGGTGCGCTGGTGTCGGGAGGTGAGGGAACGGCCTTCGCGGTGGCGCTCGCGGCGCACCGGTCGGGCCGGCTGCGGCGCCTGTGGGTGGACGAGACGCGTCCGTTGCTGCAAGGCGCTCGCCTGACGGCGTACGAGGCGGCGCGCAACGGCATGGCGTACACCCTGCTCACCGACAACGCGGCCGGTTCGCTGTTCGCGGCGGGTGAGGTGGACGCGGTGATCATCGGTGCCGACCGCATCGCGGCCGACGGGTCCGTGGCGAACAAGGTGGGAAGCTATCCGCTCGCCGTGCTAGCGCGGTACCACCACGTGCCGTTCATCGTGGTGGCACCGGTCACGACCGTGGATCCGGACACTGCGGACGGGGCGTCCATCGAGGTCGAGCAGCGCCCGGGACATGAGGTGACCGAGGTCACAGCACCCCAGGTGCCGGTGGCGGGAGCGGGGGGCGGGATTCCGGTGGCACCCCTGGGGACCCAGGCGTACAACCCGGCGTTCGACGTGACGCCGCCCGAGCTGGTGACGGCGATCGTCACCGAGGAGGGCGTGATTTCGCCCGTGACCGCGGAGGCGCTGGCGGAATTGCGGGCCGGGTCGCGCCGGGAGGCGATCGGCTGACGGGCGCGGCGGGCGCCCCTGCCGGGGTGCCCGCTTTCCCGGCCGTGACCGCAGCCCTGCGTAGCGCGTGGTGAACGCATCGTGAGAGCGGCTCGCGGGAGAACCGCCGACGGCCCGGACCCGGGGCCTCCGGGCAGACAGTGACCGCCCGATACGACTATCGTCACAGGCCAGTGACCTCGCTCACCAGCACCTCTGTCGTCGTTATAAGAATGGGATGATGTCGTTTATGAAGGGACGAGTCCTTGTCGTCGACGACGACACCGCACTGGCCGAGATGCTCGGCATTGTGCTGCGTGGTGAGGGTTTTGAGCCGTCTTTCGTAGCCGACGGCGACAAGGCGCTGGCCGCCTTCCGGGAGACCAAGCCCGACCTGGTGCTGCTCGACCTGATGCTGCCCGGACGGGACGGCATCGAGGTGTGCCGCCTGATCCGGGCGGAGTCGGGTGTGCCGATCGTGATGCTGACGGCGAAGAGCGACACCGTCGACGTCGTGGTGGGTCTGGAGTCGGGCGCCGACGACTACATCGTGAAGCCGTTCAAGCCGAAGGAACTGGTGGCCCGGATCCGGGCCAGGCTGAGGAGGTCCGAGGAACCGGCGCCGGAGCAGCTCGCCATAGGCGACCTGGTCATCGACGTGGCCGGTCACTCCGTGAAGCGCGAGGGGCAGTCGATCGCGCTGACGCCGCTGGAGTTCGACCTGCTGGTGGCGCTGGCCCGCAAGCCGTGGCAGGTGTTCACGCGTGAGGTGCTCCTCGAGCAGGTCTGGGGCTACCGGCACGCGGCCGACACCCGGCTGGTCAACGTGCATGTGCAGCGGCTGCGCTCCAAGGTCGAGAAGGACCCGGAGAAGCCGGAGATCGTGGTGACCGTCCGCGGCGTCGGGTACAAGGCGGGACCGAGCTGACATGAGCAGGGACAGTGCCGCTTCGGCGCCCGGCCGGTCCGGGGCCCGCGCCGGACGGCCTGTCGGCCCCCCGCCCGCCGGCTCCCGCTGGAGCCGTCTGCTGGAGGGCGGGCTGCTGCACGGCGGGGTGCAGGGCAGCCCGGTGCTCCGCCTCTTCATGCGCTGGATCCGCCGGCCGCTGCTGCCCGTGATGCGGCTGTGGCGGCGCAACATCCAGCTCAAGGTCGTCGTCACCACGCTGCTGATGTCGCTGGGTGTGGTGCTGCTGCTCGGCTTCGTCGTGATCGGGCAGGTCCGCAACGGGCTGCTGGACGCCAAGGTCAAGGCGTCCCAGAGCCAGGCGACCGGCGGTTTCGCGGTGGCCAAGCAGAAGGCCGAGGAAGCGGCCAGCGTGACCGGCGACGACGGCACGCCCGTCGACGGCCGTGCCCCGCAGAACGTCATCCAGTGGATGAGTGAACTGGTGAAGTCGCTCTCCAGCGGCGGCCAGGGCGCCTTCGACGTGGTCACCCTGCCCATGGGTGGGGACAGCGGCAGCGGCCGCGGGCCGCGCGCCTCCGGCCTCGTCAACTGGTCGGCCAGCGTGCCCGAGGACCTGCGCGAGCGGATCGACGGCAGCACGGCGGCGGCACAGAGCTACACCCGCATCGTCTACGACTCCGACCAGGCGTCCCAGCCGGGGCTGGTCATCGGCAAGCAGGTCAACGACCCGAACGGCGAGCCGTACCAGCTGTACTACCTGTTCCCGCTGACGCAGGAGGAGGAGTCGCTCAACCTGGTCAGGGGCACGCTGGCGACGGCCGGGCTGTTCGTCGTCGTCCTGCTCGGGGCCATCGCCTGGCTCGTCGTGCGCCAGGTCGTCACGCCCGTACGGATGGCGGCGAGCATCGCCGAGCGGCTGTCCGCCGGCCGGCTTCAGGAACGGATGAAGGTCACCGGCGAGGACGACATCGCGCGGCTCGGCGAGGCCTTCAACAAGATGGCGCAGAACCTCCAGCTGAAGATCAGCCAGCTCGAGGACCTGTCGAGGATGCAGCGGCGGTTCGTCTCCGACGTGTCGCACGAGCTGCGGACGCCGCTGACCACCGTACGGATGGCGGCCGATGTCATCCACGACGCGCGCGTGGACTTCGATCCGGTCACCGCGCGGTCGGCGGAACTGCTCGCCGACCAGCTGGACCGGTTCGAGACGCTGCTCGCGGACCTGCTGGAGATCAGCCGCTTCGACGCGGGCGCGGCGGCCCTGGAGGCCGAGCCGATAGACCTCAGGGAGGTCGTGCGCCGGGTCGTCAGCGGCGCCGAGCCGCTCGCCGAGCGCAAGGGCACGCGGATCCGCGTCGTCGGCGACCAGCAGCCCGTCGTCGCCGAGGCGGACGCGCGGCGCGTGGAGCGCGTCCTGCGCAACCTCGTCGTCAACGCCGTCGAGCACGGCGAGGGCAACGACGTCGTCGTCAAGCTCGCCGCGGCCGGCGGCGCGGTCGCCGTCGCGGTGCGCGACTACGGCGTGGGGCTCAAGCCGGGCGAGGCCACCCGGGTCTTCAGCCGCTTCTGGCGGGCCGACCCGGCACGCGCGCGTACCACCGGCGGTACGGGGCTGGGGCTGTCGATCGCCCTGGAGGACGCGCGGCTGCACGGTGGCTGGCTCCAGGCGTGGGGCGAGCCCGGCGGCGGCTCGCAGTTCCGGCTGACGCTGCCCAGGACGGCGGACGAGCCGCTGCGGGGCTCGCCGATACCGCTGGAGCCGACGGACTCGCGGCGCAACCGCGGCCTCCACGACGCGGGCCTCGACGACGCCGGCGGGCGAGGTGCGGGCAAGGCGGCCACCGTCCCGGCGCAGGCATCGGCCGGCCAGGCACCTCCGGTGCCCGGGCGGGGCCCGATCCCGCCGAGGTCGGCAGCGGTCGCCACGGCCGATCCGACGGCGCTGCCCGGCAACGGCGCGCGCGTGGTGCCGCGGCCCGTGTCGAGCGCCCGGAGACAGGACGACGGGCCCGCGCCGGAGGCGGAGAGCCGTCCGGACGCCGGGCCGGACGACTCGAGCAGGCAAGGGGAGGCATCTCGTGGGCGCTGACCGCGAGGGGAGCGGTCGGCGGGGGCCGGCACGCGTGGTGGCGTACGCCGTCTGCGGCGTCGTACTGCTGGCGGGGTGCGCGTCCATGCCCGACAGCGGGGATCTGCGGGGCGTGGAGTCCACGCCGCGGCAGGACCCGCAGGTGCGCGTGTTCGCCATGCCGCCCCGGGAGGACGCCCCGCCCACGGAGATCGTGCAGGGCTTCCTGGAGGCGCTGACCAGCAACGACCCGCACTACGAGACGGCGCGCAAGTATCTGACCGGTGAGGCCGCGAGGACCTGGCGGCCGGAGCGGTCCACGACGGTGCTCGCGGGCGGTCCGGGGACCGAGTCCGACCACTCGGCGAGCCGTGAGGAGGTCAACGACTACTCGGTCACGCTGACCGGCACCCGGGTCGCCACGGTGGACGGGCAGCAGTCCTACGCGCCGGCGAACGGCCAGTACCGCGAACCGGTCCACCTCACGCGGGACGGCAAGAGCGGCCAGTGGCGCATCGACGTGCTGCCCCAGGGCGTCATCATGGGCAAGTCGGACTTCCAGCGCACCTACATGTCCGTCAACAAGTACTACTTCGCCTCGAACACCGAGCCCACCACCCGGGCGGGGACGAGCCGGCAGCCGGCGGCGGTCGCCGATCCCGTCTACGTACGGCGGCTCGTGGACCCCATGACCCAGGTGGTGCGGTCCCTGATCAGCGGGCCGACGAGGCTGCTGGGGCCCGTGGTCAGGTCGAGTTTCCCGACCGGTACGGCGCTGGCGAAGGACGTCGACTCGCTCACGCCCGACGACCACAACAAGCTGACGGTGCGCCTGAACGACAAGGCGGCCGGGGCCGGCCGGGACAAGTGCGACGAGATGGCGGCCCAGCTCCTGTTCACGCTGCAGAACCTCACACCGGTGGTCGACGAGGTGGAGCTGCGCGCGGGCGGTGAGCAGCTGTGCTCGCTCACCGAGGACCGGGCCGAGGCGGTCGCCACGCGCGGATCGGCCCAGCGGCCCGACTACCTGTACTTCATCGACGACGAGGACCGCCTGGTGCGCATCGCGGCGGGCAGCAACGGCACCCGGCCGGAGCCCGTCCCCGGCGCGCTGGGCGAGGGCACGGTGGCCCTGCGGTCGGTGGCGGTGTCGCGGGACGAGCACAGCGCGGGCGGGATCGGGCTCGACAACAAGTCGCTGTACGTCGGATCGCTGGTGTCGGGCGGTTCGCTCGGCGACCCCGTGCTGGTCAGCAAGGGCAAGACGGAGGCGGACCGTCTGACGCCGCCCAGCTGGGACGCGGAGGGCGACCTGTGGATCGCCGACCGCGACCCGGCCGATCCCCGGCTGCTGCTCCTCCAGGAGGGCAAGGGCGAGCCGGTCGAGGTGCGGACGCCCGGTCTGGACGGCCGGGTGCAGGCCGTGCGGGTGGCGGGCGACGGCGTGCGGATCGCGCTCATCGTGGAGAAGGACGGCAAGCGGTCGCTGCTCATCGGGCGGATCGAACGGGACGGGAAGGCCGGTGAACCGGCCACGGTCACGGTCCTCGAACTGCGCTCCGCGACCCCCGAGCTGGAGGAGGTCACGGCCATGTCCTGGGCCGGGGACAGCCGGCTCGTGGTGGTCGGGCGGGAACGCGGGGGCGTGCAGCAGATCGGGTACGTCCAGGTCGACGGCTCCACGCCGGAGGCCTCGGTGCCCGCCGCGCTGACGGGGGTCAAGGAGATCGCCGCGACCGAGGACGAGCGGCTGCCGCTGGTGGCGTACTCGGAGGACCTGATCGTGCGGCTGCCCTCCGGGTTGCAGTGGCAGAAGGTGACGGAGGGGGCGGCGCCGGTCTATCCGGGGTGAGCTGGTCCGGGCCGCCGGGGGCGTGCGGGGCGACCGGACTTGTCCACAGGGCGGTCACCGAGGTTTTCCACAGGCCTGGCCGCGTCGCGCGGGCGCGGGCACAGTGGTGCCGTGCGGGAATGGTGGCGGGACCTCATGGACCTGGTACTGCCGGCCGAGTGCGGGGGCTGCGGCAGTGCTCGCGCCGTGCTGTGCCCTCGGTGCCGTACGGCTCTGGGCGGGGCCGCGCCGCGCCGGGTGCGGCCGGTGCCCGAGCCGCCCGGGCTGCCGGTGGTGCACGCCGCCGCGCGGTACGCGGACGAGGCGCGGGCCGCGCTGCTGGCCCACAAGGAGCGCGGCGTGCTGGCTCTCGCGGCGCCGCTGGGGACGGCTCTGGCGGGGGCGGTGCGGGCGGGGCTCCGGGAGGCGCGGTCCCGCTCCACGGGGTCCGTACGGGAGCGGGGGCCGGTGCTGCTCGTGCCCGTGCCGTCGGCGCGGCGGGCGGTACGGGCACGCGGTCACGACCCGGCGCGGCGGATCGCCCTCGCCGCGGCGGGGCGGTTGCGGCGGACCGGCACGCCCGCCCGGGTGCTGGCCGTGCTGCGGCAACGGCACCCCGTGGCCGATCAGTCCGGGCTGGACGCCCGGCAGCGGCTGGACAATCTGGCCGGCGCCCTCGCGGTGGTTCCCGGCGGCGGCCGCCTGCTGTCCGGGGGCGGGGCGGTCGTCCTCGTCGACGACCTGATGACCACGGGGGCGTCGCTGGCGGAGGCCGCGCGTGCCGTGCGCGCCGCGATGTCCGGGGCGGCCCTGTCGGGGGCGGGCGATCGGACCGGCTCGGCGGTTGAGTGGAGAACGGGGCCGGACGCGTACTGGACGGCGAGATCGGCTGTGTATCCGGCGGCGGCAGGGGAAGGCAGAGAAGAACGGAAGCCAGGGACCCGAATGGCGGGTCGGAACAGAGGTGACGGTGTGGTCCTCGACGCGATCTTCGCGGCAGTGGTCGCCGCGTCACCTGAGGCCTTCGAAATAAACCGGAACTGACTGAGAAGTTGCGTCGTTGCAGGTAATGAGAGGGGTTATTCACCGGAACGGAGGTACGCCGCAGTAGAGGGTGACGACTTCCGTCCGGGCGAGATATGTTCGGTTGTGAGGCATAGCCGCAGGCCACACCTCTCACATCCGAATGCCGTGCTGTGGGTTTTACCGTCATCACCCGCACCGGTGGAGTGGAGATCCCGCCCGCGGGGGAGGAGGTGGAAGTCACCGAGTCCGAGGTTCCGGAATCGACCGGGACCTGGTGCAAAAGGGAGATGCTCCGCCGTCGCAGCGGAGCGATCCGGGAACGGAGTTCTGCGTGGACATCGTCGTCAAGGGCCGCAAGACCGAGGTGCCCGAGCGGTTCCGGAAGCACGTGGCCGAGAAGCTGAAGCTGGAGAAGATCCAGAAGCTCGATGGCAAGGTGATCAGCCTCGACGTCGAGGTGTCCAAGGAGCCGAACCCCCGGCAGGCCGACCGCTGTGACCGAGTGGAGATCACGCTCCGCTCCCGCGGTCCGGTGATTCGGGCGGAGGCAGCGGCGAGTGACCCGTACGCGGCGCTCGACCTGGCGGCGGAGAAGCTCGGTGCCCGGCTGCGCAAGCAGCACGACAAGCGTTTCTCGCGTCGCGGTGCCCGCCGGATCACGGCCGCCGAAGTCGCCGACCACGTCCCCGGCGCGGCGACGCTCAACGGGAACGGTGAAGTCGTCCCGACGGAGAAGCAGGACGGCGTACCCACCAAGAAGATCGGCTCGCTCGAGGTGCAGGGCGACGGGCCGCTCGTCGTCCGCGAGAAGACCCACGTCGCCGCACCGATGTCCCTCGACCAGGCGCTGTACGAGATGGAGCTGGTCGGGCACGACTTCTACCTGTTCGTCGACTCCGAGACCAAGGAGCCCAGCGTCGTCTACCGGCGGCACGCCTACGACTACGGCGTGATCCACCTCACGACGGACACCATGGTCACCCAGGCGCACGCTCCCGAGGCGGGCGATGCGCTCGGCGGCTGACGACGCCGGGTGACAGCCAGGACCGACAGCCGTGACCGGTGCCCCTGGAGCGCGTGTGCGCCCCCAGGGGCACCGGTGTGCGACGGTGCGCGTGGGCGTGCGACCCCTCGTGCCCCGCTCGGTCACCTCGGTGTCGGCCAGGCATGGAATCATGGCGGTAACGGCCCAACCGGTGGGCCGTTGCTCTGGGTTGGCGATGGCTCAGGACCAGGGGCCACAGCCTTCAGGGGGAGGAACGATGGCGGACAGTTTCGGACCGATGCGGGGCGAGGGCGTCGACGACGGGATCCACGAAGGGACCCGCGACGGTGTCGCCGGCATGGGCCCGGACGGGGGCTCCGCGCGCGAGGAACCGATCAGGGTGCTGGTCGTGGACGACCACGCCCTGTTCCGCCGCGGCCTGGAGATCGTGCTCGCGGCCGAGGAGGACATCCAGGTCGTCGGGGAGGCCGGTGACGGCGCCGAGGCCGTGGAGAAGGCCGCCGACCTGCTGCCGGACATCGTCCTGATGGACGTGCGCATGCCGAAGCGGGGCGGGATCGAGGCCTGCACCTCCATCAAGGAGGTGGCCCCCAGCGCGAAGATCATCATGCTGACGATCAGCGACGAGGAGGCCGACCTCTACGACGCGATCAAGGCGGGGGCGACCGGTTATCTCCTCAAGGAGATCTCTACGGACGAGGTTGCCACCGCCATTCGCGCGGTGGCGGACGGGCAGTCGCAGATCAGTCCGTCCATGGCGTCGAAACTGCTCACCGAGTTCAAGTCGATGATCCAGCGCACCGACGAACGCCGGCTGGTGCCCGCGCCCCGGCTCACCGATCGCGAGCTGGAGGTCCTCAAGCTGGTCGCCACGGGAATGAACAACCGGGACATCGCCAAGGAACTGTTCATTTCCGAGAACACCGTGAAGAACCACGTGCGCAACATCCTGGAGAAATTGCAGCTGCACTCCAGGATGGAGGCCGTGGTGTACGCGATGCGGGAGAAGATCCTCGAGATCCGGTGACGGTGGAAGGCCGTCGGCCGACGGCTGTGGGCCGGCGGCCGGCGCGGGTCAGGCGAGCAGGCGGGCCAGCTCCGTCGTGAGGGGTTCGCGCAGCTCTGGTCCGTCCACCCGTTCCACGCGTACGTCCGTACAGCCCACCCAGCCGGCCGCCTCGACCAGGGCCTGAGCCGCCGCGGGGACCGCCCTGGGACCGTCCAGCGTGATCTGCCGGGCGACCAGGGTGCGACCCTCGCGCGCCGGGTCCACGCGGCCGACGAGCCGACCGCCGGCCAGCACCGGCATCGCGAAGTAGCCGTGCACCCGCTTCTGCTTCGGCACGTAGGCTTCCAGCCGGTGGGTGAAGCCGAAGATCCGCTCCGTGCGCGCACGCTCCCAGATCAGGGAGTCGAAGGGGGAGAGCAGCGTCGTGCGGTGACGGCCGCGCGGGGGCGTGCGCAGGGCCGCGGGGTCCGCCCAGGCCGGTTTGCCCCAGCCCTCCACCGAGACCGGGACCAGTCCCGAGTCGGCGATCACGGCGTCGACCTGCTCGCCCCTCAGGCGGTGGTAGTCCGCGATGTCCGCGCGCGTGCCGACGCCCAGGGACTGGCCGGCCAGGCGGACCAGGCGGCGCAGGCATTCGGTGTCGTCCAGGTCGTCGTGCAGCAGCGGGGCCGGGACCGCGCGCTCGGCCAGGTCGTAGACCCGCTTCCAGCCGCGGCGCTCGACGCACACCACCTCGCCGTACATGAGCGCACGCTCGACGGCGACCTTCGTGCCCGACCAGTCCCACCACTCGCTGGTCTTCTTCGCCCCGCCCAGGTCCGTGGCCGTGAGCGGGCCCTCGGCGCGGAGCTGCTTGACGACCTGGTCGTAGACGCCTTCGGGGAGGTCGTGGTGCCAGTGCGGGCGGCCGCGGTAGGCGCGGCGGCGGAACGCGAAGTGGGGCCACTCCTCGATGGGGAGGATGCAGGCGGCGTGGGACCAGTACTCGAAGGCGTGGGGTCGAGCGGGAGGTGTGCCGGTGGAGGCGGGGGTCCAGTAGGCGTTCTCGACCGTGGTGCGGCCCACCGCGCCGAGACGGGCGTACGGGATGAGTTCGTGGGAGCGGGCGAGGACCGAGATGGTGTCGAGTTGCACCGCGCCGAGGTGACGGAGGACGCCGCGGACGCCTGCGCGGCGGTCGGGGGCGCCGAGGAAGCCCTGGGCGCGGAGGGCGAGGCGGCGGGCCTCGTCCGCGGACAGTTCCGTTTCGGGGGGCGGGAGGGTCGTCATACGTCCGCACGATAGGGGGTGGGTGTGACAGTGGGGGTGGGGTCGGGGGCCGGGGGTTGGGCGGGCGCCGGGAGGTACGGGGACGTGGACGGGAGGGAGAGGTCGGAGGGGAGGAGGGAGCCGATCCAGCAGTCGCGGCGTACGCCCTTGTTGTTGATCGCGGAGCGCAACGTGCCCTCCATGGTGAAGCCCGCGCGCTGGGCCACCGCGCGGGAGGCGGTGTTGCCGACCTCGGCGCGCCACTCCAGGCGGTCGATCGCCCGGTCGGTGAAGGCCCAGCGGGAGACGGCTGCGGCGGCCTCGGTGACGTAGCCGCGGCCGCGGTGCTCCTTCGTGCCCCAGAACCCGATCTCGCCGACGCCCAGGGAGACCATCGTGACGCCGAGCATTCCCACCAGGTCGCCGGCGGGGAGGAAGAGGCCGAAGGTGAACATCGAGCCGTTCGCCCAGCCGTCGGGGACCATCCGCTCCGTGAAGCCCCGCGCGTGCTCGGGGAGGTAGGGCGAGGGGATCGTCGTCCAGCGCTGGATGTCGGGATCCTGTGCGGCGGCGTACACGGCGTCGGTGTCCTGGGGGCCGACCGTGCGCAGGACGAGGCGTTCGGTGGTGAGCGTGAGGGGTTCCATCGGCCGATTCTGCTCGGGGGCCGTCCGTGGACGCCATCTTTTTGCCCTGCGTGAACACGCGGTCACTTATCGCTCGATTCGCCGGTGGGCGCGGCACCATCGGCGGGGCCCGGACGTTGAACCCATGACGGCGGACCGGAAGCTGGATGAAGGAGCGCACGGTCCCGATACGCAGGCTCCCGGGGCGGCGGGGTCCTCGCATACGATGGCCGTTGCTCAGTACGTCACAGGAAAACGACCGTCCCAGGCCCGACCGGCAAGGAGACCAACCCCCGTGTCCGTCCTCTCGAAGATCATGCGTGCAGGCGAAGGCAAGATCCTGCGCAAGCTGCACCGCATCGCGGACCAGGTCAACTCCATCGAAGAGGACTTCGTCGACCTCTCCGACGCCGAGCTGCGGGCCCTCACCGATGAGTACAAGCAGCGGTACGCCGACGGTGAGAGCCTGGACGACCTGCTTCCCGAAGCCTTCGCCACCGTCCGGGAGGCCGCCAAGCGCGTCCTGGGCCAGCGGCACTACGACGTGCAGATCATGGGTGGCGCGGCCCTGCACATGGGCTACGTGGCCGAGATGAAGACCGGTGAGGGCAAGACCCTCGTCGGCACGCTGCCCGCCTACCTCAACGCCCTGTCCGGCGAGGGCGTGCACATCGTCACGGTCAACGACTACCTGGCCGAGCGCGACTCCGAGATGATGGGCCGCGTCCACAAGTTCCTCGGGTTGAACGTCGGCTGCATCCTCGCCAATCAGACGCCGGCCCAGCGCCGCGAGATGTACGGCTGCGACATCACCTACGGCACGAACAACGAGTTCGGCTTCGACTACCTGCGCGACAACATGGCGTGGTCCAAGGACGAACTCGTCCAGCGCGGTCACAACTTCGCCATCGTCGACGAGGTCGACTCCATCCTCGTGGACGAGGCCCGTACGCCGCTGATCATCTCCGGCCCGGCCGACCAGGCCACCAAGTGGTACGGCGACTTCGCCAAGCTGGTCACCCGCCTGAAGAAGGGCGAGGCGGGCAACACCCTCAAGGGCATCGAGGAGACCGGCGACTACGAGGTCGACGAGAAGAAGCGCACCGTCGCCATCCACGAGTCCGGCGTCGCCAAGGTCGAGGACTGGCTGGGCATCGACAACCTCTACGAGTCGGTGAACACGCCGCTGGTCGGCTACCTGAACAACGCCATCAAGGCCAAGGAACTCTTCAAGAAGGACAAGGACTACGTCGTCATCGACGGCGAAGTCATGATCGTCGACGAGCACACCGGACGTATCCTCGCCGGCCGCCGTTACAACGAGGGCATGCACCAGGCCATCGAGGCGAAGGAAGGGGTGGACATCAAGGACGAGAACCAGACCCTCGCCACGATCACGCTCCAGAACTTCTTCCGCCTCTACAAGCGCCACGACCACGAGGGCAAGGAACTGCCCGGCCTGTCCGGCATGACCGGTACGGCGATGACCGAGGCCGCCGAGTTCCACCAGATCTACAAGCTCGGCGTGGTGCCCATCCCGACCAACCGGCCGATGGTCCGCAAGGACCAGTCGGACCTGATCTACCGCACCGAGGTCGCGAAGTTCGAGGCGGTCGTCGACGACATCGAGGAGAAGCACCGCAAGGGCCAGCCGATCCTCGTCGGCACCACCTCCGTCGAGAAGTCCGAGTACCTCTCGCAGCAGCTCAGCAAGCGCGGTGTGCAGCACGAGGTGCTCAACGCCAAGCAGCACGACCGTGAGGCGACGATCGTCGCCCAGGCGGGCCGTAAGGGGGCCGTGACGGTGGCCACCAACATGGCCGGCCGTGGTACGGACATCAAGCTCGGCGGCAACCCCGAGGACCTCGCCGAGGCGGAGCTGCGCCAGCGCGGCCTCGACCCCGAGGAGCACATCGAGGAGTGGGCCGCGGCGCTGCCCGCCGCCCTCGAGCGTGCCGAGCAGGCGGTCAAGGCGGAGTTCGAAGAGGTCAAGGAGCTCGGCGGCCTCTACGTGCTGGGCACCGAACGGCACGAGTCGCGGCGTATCGACAACCAGCTGCGCGGTCGCAGCGGCCGCCAGGGCGACCCCGGCGAGTCCCGCTTCTACCTCTCGCTGGGCGACGACCTGATGCGGCTGTTCAAGGCCCAGATGGTCGAGCGCGTCATGTCGATGGCGAACGTCCCGGACGACGTGCCGATCGAGAACAAGATGGTCACGCGCGCGATCGCGTCCGCCCAGTCGCAGGTCGAGACGCAGAACTTCGAGACGCGCAAGAACGTGCTGAAGTACGACGAGGTCCTCAACCGGCAGCGCGAGGTCATCTACGGCGAGCGGCGCCGTGTGCTGGAGGGCGAGGACCTGCAGGAGCAGATCCAGCACTTCATGAACGACACGATCGACGCCTACGTGCAGGCCGAGACCGCCGAGGGCTTCCCGGAGGACTGGGACCTCGACCGGCTGTGGGGTGCCTTCAAGCAGCTCTATCCGGTGAAGGTCACCGTCGAGGAGCTGGAGGAGGCGGCCGGCGACCGGGCCGGACTGACCGCCGACTACATCGCGGAGTCCATCAAGGACGACATCCAGGAGCAGTACGAGGCACGCGAGGCGCAGCTCGGCTCCGAGATCATGCGCGAGCTGGAGCGCCGGGTCGTGCTGTCGGTCCTGGACCGCAAGTGGCGCGAGCACCTCTACGAGATGGACTACCTCCAGGAGGGCATCGGCCTGCGCGCGATGGCGCAGAAGGACCCGCTGGTCGAGTACCAGCGCGAGGGCTTCGACATGTTCCAGGCCATGATGGACGGCATCAAGGAGGAGTCCGTCGGCTACCTGTTCAACCTGGAGGTCCAGGTCGAGCAGCAGGTCGAGGAGGTTCCGGTCGAGGACAAGGCGCCGTCGCTGGAGAAGGGCCCGCAGGACGCCGTGCCGGCCCAGACGGGCGCCCGTCCGGAGATCCGGGCCAAGGGTCTCGACGCGCCGCAGCGCCGGGGCCTGCACTTCTCCGCACCGACCGTGGACGGCGAGGGCGGTGTCGTCGAGGGTGACTTCACCACCGACGAGGAGCCCGCGCGGTCCCAGTCCGACGGGCTCACGCGCGCGGAGCGCCGCAAGCAGGCCAAGGGCGGACGCCGCCGCAAGAAGTGACGGTGCGGTGCCCGCGGGCACCGTGGCGGTGGAAGGGCCGGACGCCTGCGGGTGTCCGGCCCTTCGGCCTGTCCCGGCCCCGGCCCGGGGGTACCGGGGCCGGGGTCCCGGGGCGGTCAGTCCTCGTCCGTGTGCGGCCTGCGGGGCCCGCCCAGTTCCACGGCGGTGCAGCGCCAGCGGAGGTCCCGCCACTGCTCCAGCCGGAAGGCCATGGCCCGCACCTGGTCACCGGCGCCGATGCGGGCGAAGACCTCCAGGGCGCCGGGGCGCGGCTCGAAGTAGCCGATGTCGCGGACCACGGGGAGGGCGCCGCGGGTGCGCAGGGGGCTGCGTTCGGCGAGGCGGGCCAGCTCGTCGTAGGCCCGGCCGGCGGTGTGGCGGAGCATGGAGTGGACGGGACGCCGGCCGCTGAGCACGTGCAGGAGCAGCTCGGCGAAGTGGTCGGTGGGGTGGAACCGCGGTACGGGGCGGCGCGGGGTCTGGGCGGGGACGACAGGCGCTGCCGGGCTCTGGGCGGCCCGGTGCGCGGCCGGTACGGCGGGGCCCGTCACAGGGGCGCCCACCACCGTGCGCGGGCCCGTCCTGGTGGAGCGGCCCGGACCGGACGCGGGAGGGCGGGTGTCCGCCGGCCTCGTGCGGGCCCGCGCGGACCTGCCCGGGGAACCCGGCGGCCGGCCTCCGGGCGCCGCGGCCCGCCCTGCCGCTCCGCCGGGTCCGCGGGGCGGCGCACCGCCGGGAGAGGCGGGGCGGGAGGTGGGGAGGGCGCCGACCGGCCCGAGGGGCGGGGCGGAGTGGGGCGTGCTGGGCGGTCGGAGCTGGGTCCTGGTCATGACCTTGCGCATCGATGGCTCCCCGTGCGGCGGCCCGGACGATACCGGGCAGTAACTTCGTGGTCGGTGATCTTGTACGGGGTGCCGGGGCGGGGAGGCAAGGAGCGGGGCGGCCCGGGCGAGGGGGTCGCCGGGTTCACCTATCAGAGGGACCGGGAGGGCCGGAGGGCCCGGGACGGAGCGGGCGTACCGGGTGAGTTCCGGGGCCGGGAGTGGACGCTCCGGGGGTCGGGGAGGGGGCCCCGAAAGGGGACACCACACGTATCCTGAAAGCCACCACCGGCCACCACCGGCCACCACCGGCCCCCGGGCCACCACGGCCCTTCACGGGCCACCACAGCCGACCAAAGCCACCACAGGCCACCCCGGTCCCCCCGGACCGCGGCGGAACCCGACCACGAAAGCGGCAGCCCCATGCGCGTCTACGTCCCCCTGACCCTTCCCGGTCTCGCCGAGGCGCACAGGACGGGACAGCTGGGGACCGGACCGCTCGTCGCCTACGCCGTCACGCCGGCCCTGCGCGAGTGGTACGTCTCGGACGACATCGAGGAGCTGGAGTACGCCGCCCTGAACCGGGCCGCGCTGGCCTCGCTGCGGCTGCTCGCGGCGGATGCCGGTGCGGCGCGCCGCCGGGTCGTGGTCGCCGCCGACGTGTCCGACGGCGCGGCCTCGGCCGATCCCGGCCGGGGGCTCGATCCGGCGGCACTGGGAGAGGTCCGCCTCGCCGGGCCGCTGCGGCTGCCCAAGGCGGCCTCGGTGCACGTCGACTCCGCCGACGCCGAGGCGGACGTGACCGCCGCCGTCGAGGCGCTCGCGGCGGCGGACGGCGGTGACGACGACGCCCAGTTCGTCGTGGACGGGGCGGAGGACCACGAGCTGCTGTGGTTCGCGACGCAGGAGATCCCGAACCTGGTGGCGGCCGACGGCTGACGCCCCCGGTCGGGCCGTCCGTCGTGATTGTCAGTGGCGGCGGGTACGTTTTCCGGCATGGGGATGCAGACAGGGGCGCACATCGTCTGGGACTGGAACGGGACGCTGTTCCACGACAACGACGCGGTCATCGGCGCGACGAACGCGGCCTTCGCCGAGCTGGGGCTGACGCCCATCACGCTGGAGCAGTACCGGTCGCTGTACTGCGTGCCGGTGCCGAAGTTCTACGAGCGGCTGCTGGGGCGGCTGCCCACGGACGCCGAGTGGGAGGTCATGGACGCGGCCTTCCACCGCCACTACACCGAGCACCGGGTGCGGTGCGGGCTGGCCGAGGGCGTGGCGGAGCTGCTCGCGGGCTGGCGGTCGGCGGGGCACAGTCAGTCGATCCTCAGCATGTACGGCCATGACGAGCTGGTTCCGCTGGTCAGAGGGTTCGGGATCGAGACGCACTTCATACGGGTGGACGGGCGGACCGGGCCGTCCGGGGGGAGCAAGGCCGAGCACATGGTGCGGCACATCGCCGAGCTGGCGGGCGCGTCCCGGGTGGATCCCGCCCGGACGGTGGTGATCGGGGACGCCGCGGACGACGCGGTGGCCGCGGCTCATGTGGGCGCGCGGGCGGTGCTGTACACCGGGGGGTCGCACAGCCGGGCCAGTCTTGAGGGGGTCGGGGCACCGGTGGTGGACACGCTGGCGGAGGCCGTGGCCGAGGCGGAGCGGCTGGCCGGGGCCAGGTAGAGGGTCGGTGCGGTGCGGGTGCCCTCGGCCGGATCGGGCGCCGGGGGAGACGCGACTGCCCGCGGCCCCGGCGGGTGTCTCTGTGCAGAACGTCAAAGTTTCGCCCCCGGTTTTGTACACATACGGCTCGTGACGAGGGCCCCGCGAGGAGCGATAGCCTTGTGGCGTGATCAGCGCGATAGCTCGCGGAGGCACCGGTGCCTCCGCCCTGCGCCCGGTACGCACGGACGACATCCGTGTCCGGGCGGCGGTCGCTGGTCTTCGCGGGCGGGACGGGGCATCGAAGGCCCCCGGTACGGCGCCGCGTACTCCCCGGACGGCGACGGCGAGAGCGACGTCACACGGGGCGAACGCGGCGACATTGGCTGATATGCCCCCGCTCCTCTCACCTTGCGGCATAGCGTCTGAACAGACCGGACACCCCGCGTCTCGACGTCACGCCGGAAGGCAGGAGACCGTACTTCCTTCTACGTCACGCAACGGCGCGCGACAGGAGCCAGAGGACAATGCAGACCAAGCTGGACGAAGCAAAGGCCGAGCTGCTCGAAAGGGCTGCGCGGGTAGCTGAGAACAGCCCGGTCGGGGGGCACCTACCGACTGGGACGACGGACGAGGGCACCCCGGAGACCCCGGGCACCCCGGCCCCGGACCACGCATCCGTGTTCGCGTTCCTGAGGCGCTACTACCGGCACACCGCCCCGGAGGACCTGGCCGACCGCGACCCGGTCGACGTCTTCGGAGCCGCCGTCTCGCACTACCGGCTGGCCGAGAACCGCCCGCAGGGCACGGCGAACGTCCGGGTGCACACCCCGACCGTCGAGGAGAACGGCTGGACGTGCAGCCACTCCGTCGTCGAGGTGGTCACGGACGACATGCCCTTCCTCGTCGACTCCGTCACCAACGAGCTGACCCGGCAGGGCCGCGGCATCCACGTCGTCGTCCACCCGCTGATCGTGGTGCGGCGCGACGTCACCGGCAAGCTCGTCGAGGTGCTCACCGGCCCGCCCACCGGCGACCTGCCACACGACGCGCACGTCGAGTCCTGGATCCACGTCGAGATCGACCGCGAGACCGACCGGGGCGACCTGAAGCAGATCACCGCCGACCTGCTGCGCGTCCTCAACGACGTCCGCGAGACCGTCGAGGACTGGGGCAAGATGCGCGACGCGGCCGTCCGCATCGCCGAGGAGCTGCCCGCGGAGCCGACCCCCGGCGACCTGCCCCCGCGGGAGCTGGACGAGGCGCGCGAGCTGCTGCGCTGGCTGGCCGACGACCACTTCACCTTCCTCGGCTACCGCGAGTACGAGCTGCGCGGCGACGACTCCCTCGCCGCCGTCCCGGGCACGGGCCTCGGCATCCTGCGCGCCGACCCGCACCACGCCACCGACGAGAGCCACCCCGTCAGCCCCTCCTTCGAGCGGCTGCCCGCCGACGCCCGGGCCAAGGCCCGCGAGCACCGGCTGCTGGTGCTGACCAAGGCCAACAGCCGGGCGACCGTGCACCGGCCGTCGTACCTGGACTACATCGGCGTCAAGAAGTTCGACGAGCAGGGCAACGTCGTCGGTGAGCGGCGCTTCCTCGGCCTGTTCTCCTCCGCCGCCTACACCGAGTCCGTCCGCCGGGTGCCGGTGGTCCGGCGCAAGGTGGAGGAGGTGCTGGAGCGGGCCGGGTTCTCGCCCAACAGCCACGACGGGCGGGACCTGCTCCAGATCCTGGAGACCTACCCGCGCGACGAGATGTTCCAGATGCCGGTCGAGGAGCTGGAGCCGATCGTCACCTCGGTGCTCTACCTCCAGGAGCGGCGCCGTCTGCGGCTCTACCTGCGCCAGGACGAGTACGGGCGCTACTACTCCGCCCTCGTCTACCTCCCTCGCGACCGCTACACCACCGGGGTCCGGCTGCGGATCATCGACATCCTCAAGGAGGAGCTCGGCGGCACCAGCGTCGATTTCACCGCCTGGAACACCGAGTCGATCCTGTCCCGGCTGCACTTCGTGGTCCGGGTCCCGCAGGGCACCGAGCTGCCGCAGCTCTCCGACGCCGACAAGGAGCGCATCGAGGCCCGCCTCGTCGAGGCCGCCCGCTCCTGGGCCGACGGCTTCGGGGAGGCGCTGACCGCCGAGGTCGGCGAGGAGCGGTCCGCGGAACTGCTGCGCCGCTACGGAAACGCCTTCCCCGAGGGCTACAAGGCCGACCACGGACCGCGCTCCGCCGTCGCCGACCTGGGGCACCTGGAGCGGCTCGACACGGAGAAGACCTTCGCGCTCAGCCTGTACGAGCCGGTCGGTGCGGCGCCCGAGGAACGCCGCTTCAAGATCTACCAGAAGGGCGGCTCGGTCTCCCTGTCCGCCGTCCTGCCGGTGCTCAGCCGGCTCGGCGTCGAGGTCACCGACGAGCGGCCCTACGAACTGCGCTGCTCGGACCGCACGACGGCCTGGATCTACGACTTCGGCCTGCGCATGCCGAAGTCGGTGGCCGGCGGCGCCGACTACCTCGGCGACGACGCGCGCGAGCGCTTCCAGGACGCCTTCGCCGCGACCTGGACCGGCCAGGCGGAGAACGACGGCTTCAACGCCCTGGTGCTCAGCGCCGGGCTGACCTGGCGGCAGGCCATGGTGCTGCGGGCGTACGCCAAGTACCTGCGGCAGGCCGGGTCGACGTTCAGCCAGGACTACATGGAGGACACCCTCCGCAACAACGTCCACACCACCCGCCTGCTCGTCTCCCTGTTCGAGGCGCGGATGGCGCCCGCGCGCCAGCGTGCCGGGCGGGAGATCGTCGACGCGCTGCTCGAAGAGGTCGACGCGGCCCTCGACCAGGTGGCGAGCCTCGACGAGGACCGCATCCTGCGGTCCTTCCTCACCGTCATCAAGGCGACGCTGCGGACCAACTTCTTCCAGGAGGCGGCGGGCGGCAAGCCGCACGAGTACGTCTCCATGAAGTTCGACCCGCAGGCCATCCCCGACCTCCCGGCGCCGCGCCCGGCGTTCGAGATCTGGGTGTACTCGCCGCGCGTCGAGGGCGTGCACCTGCGCTTCGGCAAGGTCGCGCGCGGTGGTCTGCGCTGGTCGGACCGCCGGGAGGACTTCCGCACCGAGATCCTCGGCCTGGTCAAGGCGCAGATGGTGAAGAACACCGTCATCGTGCCGGTCGGCGCCAAGGGCGGCTTCGTCGCCAAGCAGCTGCCCGACCCGAACGCCGACCGCGACGCCTGGATGGCCGAGGGCATCGCCAGCTACCGCACCTTCATCTCGGCGCTGCTCGACATCACCGACAACATGGTGGCCGGCGAGGTCGTGCCCCCGGCGGACGTCGTGCGGCACGACGAGGACGACACCTACCTGGTCGTCGCCGCCGACAAGGGCACCGCGAAGTTCTCGGACATCGCCAACGAGGTCGCCGAGTCCTACAACTTCTGGCTCGGTGACGCCTTCGCCTCCGGCGGCTCGGCGGGCTACGACCACAAGGGCATGGGCATCACCGCCCGCGGCGCCTGGGAGTCCGTCAAGCGGCACTTCCGGGAGCTGGGCGTGGACACCCAGACGCAGGACTTCACGGTCGTCGGCATCGGCGACATGTCCGGCGACGTGTTCGGCAACGGCATGCTGCTCAGCGAGCACATCCGCCTGGTCGCCGCCTTCGACCACCGGCACATCTTCATCGACCCGGCCCCGGACGCGGCCACCTCGTACGCCGAGCGCCGCCGCCTGTTCGACCTGCCGCGCTCCTCGTGGGAGGACTACGACACCGCGCTGATCTCGGCGGGCGGCGGGATCTTCCCGCGCACGGCGAAGTCGATCCCGGTCAACGCCCACATGCGCGAGGCCCTCGGCATCGAGGCCGGCATCACCAAGATGACCCCGGCCGAGCTGATGAAGGCGATCCTCACCTCCCCGGTGGACCTGCTGTGGAACGGCGGCATCGGCACCTACGTCAAGGCGTCCACCGAGTCCAACGGCGACGTCGGCGACAAGGCCAACGACGCCATCCGCGTCGACGGCAAGGACCTGCGGGTCCAGGTCGTCGGCGAGGGCGGCAACCTGGGCCTGACCCAGCTCGGCCGGATCGAGTTCGCGCTGCACGGCGGCCGGATCAACACCGACGCCATCGACAACAGCGCGGGCGTGGACACCTCCGACCACGAGGTGAACATCAAGATCCTGCTCAACGGTCTCGTCAAGGACGGCGACATGACCGTCAAGCAGCGCAACAAGCTGCTCGCCGAGATGACCGACGAGGTCGGCGCGCTGGTCCTGCGCAACAACTACGCGCAGAACACGGCGATCGCCAACGCCCTGGCCCAGTCCAAGGACATGCTCCACGCCCAGCAGCGCTTCATGCGCCACCTGGTGCGGGAGGGCCACCTCAACCGGGCCCTGGAGTTCCTGCCCACCGACCGCCAGATCCGCGAGCGCCTCGGTGCCGCACAGGGCCTGACCGGCCCGGAGACGGCCGTGCTGCTGGCGTACACGAAGATCACGGTCGCCGAGGAGCTGCTGCACACCTCGCTGCCCGACGACCCGTACCTCAAGGGCCTGCTGCACGCCTACTTCCCGACGGCGCTGCGCGAGCAGTTCCTCGACCGGATCGACGGCCACCCGCTGCGCCGCGAGATCACGACGACCGTCCTGGTCAACGACACGGTCAACACGGGCGGTACGACGTATCTGCACCGCATGCGCGAGGAGACCGGCGCGTCGCTGGAGGAGATCGTGCGGGCGCAGACCGCGGCCCGGGCGATCTTCCGCTCCTCCCCGGTGTGGGACGCGGTGGAGGCCCTGGACACCAAGGTCGAGGCCGCCGTGCAGACGCGCATCCGTTTGCACTCGCGCCGCCTCGTCGAGCGCGGCACGCGGTGGCTGCTCAACAACCGGCCGCAGCCGCTGGAGCTGGCCGAGACGGTCGAGTTCTTCGCCGAGCGCGTCGAGCAGGTCTGGTCGCAGCTGCCGAAGCTGCTGCGCGGGGCCGACGCCGAGTGGTACCAGCACATCTACGACGAGCTGACCGCCGCCGGCGTGCCGGACGAGCCGGCCACGCGGGTGGCCGGGTTCTCCTCGGCCTTCCCGACGCTGGACATCGTGTCGGTGGCCGACCGCATGGGCAAGGAGCCGCTGGACGTCGCCGAGGTGTACTACGACCTCGCCGACCGGCTCGGCGTCACCCAGCTGATGGACCGCATCAGCGACCTGCCGCGCACCGACCGCTGGCAGTCCATGGCCCGCGCGGCGATCCGCGAGGACCTGTACGCGGCGCACGCGGCGCTCACCGCGGACGTGCTGGCGGCGGGCAACGGCACGTCGACGCCCGAGCAGCGGTTCAAGGCGTGGGAGCAGAAGAACGCGGCGATCCTCGGCCGGGCGCGCACCACGCTGGAGGAGATCCGGAACTCGGAGGAGTTCGACCTGTCCAACCTGTCGGTGGCGATGCGGACGATGCGGACCCTGCTGCGGACGCATTCGTGACGTCGTAGGGGCGGCCTAGCCGTATGAGGTGCCCGGGTCGTACGGCCCGGGCACCTTTATGTCCGGGTTGCCGGAATGGCCCGTATACAGTGGCCGGGTGACTGGGCGTCTTAGGACGACACGCGTCGCCGCGCTCGTCCTCCTGCTGCTTCTTCTCCTGCTCCTCCTGCTCCTCCTGGTCGTCGTACGGCTGCCCTGGGCCGGTGACCTCGGCATTCACGCGGCCACCGTCGAACGCCTCCGGCACAGCCTGCTCGACCCCGGGAACCCGCTGGTCGACGCGGACACGCCGAGCCCGTACTACTCGCCGTGGACGGTGCTGCTCGGGTGCGTCGCCAAGGTGACCGGGTGGTCCGTCTTCGTCGTGCTGCGGGCCGGGGCGCTGGTGGCGCTCGGGGTGCTGGTGACGGGGGTGTGGCGCTTCGTGCGGGTGCTGAGCGCGCGGCCGGCGGCGCCCGCGCTCGCGCTGTTGTGCCTGGTGCTGCTGTGGGGCACGGCTCCGTTCAGCTGGAGCGGCTTCCTCGGGCTCCACTCCCTCGCGCTGACGATCGCGTATCCCAGTGTGCTCGCGCTCGGGCTCGCGTTTCACCTGTGGGCGTGGCTGGGGCGGGCGGTGCGCGAGGGTGGTGGGTGGCCGGGTGGGTCGTCGGGTGAGTGGTGGGGTGGGTGGTGGGGGTGGCTCGGGTGCGGGGTGTTGTGGGCGGTGGTACTGCTCGTCCATCAGTTCTCCGGCGTGGTGGCCTCGTTGGGGGCGCTCGCCGTCATGGTCTCGGCGCGGGCCGGGCGGCGGGTGTGGGGGCGGCTCGGGGCGGGGGTGGCGCTGGGGGTCGGGGTGCTGTGGGTCTGGCCGTACTACGACTTCTTCGCGCTGCTCGGTGCGGGGGACGGGATGGACGCGGTGCACCGGTCGCTGTACCGGGATCTTCTCGGGCGGTACTGGCTGGTGCTGGTGGGGGTGGTGGCGCTGGGGGTGCGGTGGTGGCGGGACCGGTGGGACGTGCTGGTGCTGTTCTTCGTCCTGGGCGCGGTGGTGTTCGCGGCGGGCGGGGTCAGCGGGCACTGGTCGTGGGGGCGGGTGCTGCCCGCCGCGCTGATTCCGGCGCAGCTCGCGGTGGCGCTGGAGGCGGCGGACCGCGGGGGGCGCGTGGTGCGGGCCTGGCGGGCGGGGGCCTGGCGGCCGCGGGCCGGGTGGGGGTGGGTGCTGGGGGTGGCCCTGGTGGTGGGGGCGTGGGCGCAGGCGGGGGTGCTCGGGTACGTGGTCGAGCGGGGGGTGCTGCCGGGGGTGGTCGAGGCGAAGTACCGGGAGCCGTGGGCGGGGTACCACTGGATCACGCCGTGGGTGGCGTACGGGGACGTGGTCATGGCGCGGGAGTTTCCCTCGCGGCGGATTCCGGCGTACGGGGCGTACACCGTGGCTCCTGGGTATCCCGACTTCTTTCTGCGGGACGAGGAGGCTCGGGGGGTGGCGGTGCGGCGGTACTTCTCGGAGGGGGCGGTGGGGAGTGTGCGGGCGGGGATCGTGCGGGAGTACGGGGTGCGGTGGGTGGTGGACCGGGGGGAGCTGCTGCGGCGGGGGGTCGAGGGGTTGCGGGTGGTGGCTCGGGGGCCCGGTGGGGAGGTGCTGTACGCGGTGGTGGGGGATGGGGCGCGGTGAGGGGTGGGGCGCGGTGAGCGGTGCCTCGTGAGGGCCGGGGTGTCGGGGCGGGCCGGGGGTGGGTCGCGCGGCCCGGCGCTCCGGGGTGCCGCTGCGCCCACCCGTGCCGCCCCAGCGGCACGACTGCCCGCAGCTGCGGGAGGGCGGCGGGGTGCCGGTGCGGTCAGGTGCGACTGCCTGCGGCTGTGGGAGGGCGGCGGGTGCTGGTGCGGTCAGGTGCGACTGCCTGCGGCTGTGGGAGGGCGGCGGGTGCTGGTGCGGTCAGGTGCGACTGCCTGCGGTTGCGGGAGGGCGGCGGGTGCTGGTGCGGTCAGGTGCGACTGCCTGCGGTTGCGGGAGGGCGGCGGGTGCTGGTGCGGTCAGGTGCGACTGCCTGCGGCTGCGGGAGGGCGTGGAGGGGTGGCGGCACGACTGCCCGTGGCCGAGGAGTTCAGCGCAGGAGCGCTGCCGCCATGCGGGTCGCTCGTCTGACCCGGGGGGTGGCCAGGCGGCGGGCCAGGGGGCGGATCACGGTGGCCGTCGGGCCCACCGGCTGCCAGCGGAGCTGGAGGCGGCCCGGGTTGTGGCCCTCCGGTTCCAGCGTGACCCGGTGAGGGGTGACGTCGGCGCGGTAGGGGACGCGGGCGGTGAGCGGTGGGAAGGACAGGGGGGCCAGGAGGAGGCCCGTGTGGGTCTGGCCCTGGTGGCGCAGGCGGAGCACGGGATGGCGGACGCCCTCGAAGCCGTGGAGGGGGAGCGGGGCCGCCGCCACGTCCAGGCGCACGCGGCCCTCGAAGACGCCGGGGCGGACGGGGCAGAGGCGGAAGGGCACCGTGAGGCGGCGACGGCCGGGGGAGAGGTGCAGGGTGGCGCGTTGCGGGCCGACGGGGAGACGGAGGGCCGGGTCGTAGGTGCGGACGGTGAGGTCGACCGACGCGCCGGGGCCCCGCGCGATCCCGGTGATCTCGTGGCGCAGGAGGGCGCTGAAGAACGGGCGGGTGTCCAGGTCCAGGTCCGTCAGGTCCAGCTCGCGGCGCGCCGGTCCGGAGTCCGGGAGGTGATCGCCCCAGTAGGTGCGGCCGTCCGTCGTGTCCGGTGTGACGGCGCGCGGGGCGACATCGTGGCCGAGACCCCGGGCGGCGACGCGCAGGTCGGACAGGCGGCGGTCGCGGACCAGCTGGAGCACGACCCGCTCCGGGCGGGGGAGGCGGGCGTAGGCGCCCGGGGCGAGGCTGTCGAGGTACGGGGTCATGATGTCCGCGAAGGACGCGAGCCAGGCGTCGTCCCGGTAGGGGAGGTCGCCGGCGTACATGCGGAAGTCGTGCTTGAGGAACTTGAAGTCCTTGTCCTCACGCAGCGACTCGTGCCCGCTCTCGGCCAGGAACGCGTCGATGAGGCGCTGCACGTGGACGCGGTCGCGGACGTTGGTCAGCAGGTGCCGCTGGTTGGAGATGGAGGCCGCCTCGGAGGCGGCGTACGGGGCGACGTACCAGCGGTAGACCGGCTCGGGGACGACGGTGAACGTCTTGGCCAGGCAGTACGCCTGCGCCGAGAAGAGCTGGTCCTCGTAGTGGATGCCCTCGGGGAAGCGCAGGCCGTGCCGGTCGAGGAAGGCGCGGGCGTACATCTTGCTGGTCGACAGGTGCTCGAAGAACAGGCGCGGGTCGGCCTCGATGCCGTCGAGGGTGCGGCGCTCGGCGACCAGGTGCGGCATCCACGTCGTCCGGCGTCCGCCGTCCACGCGGACGCGGTGCACGGCGCCCATCGCGAAGTCGAGGTCGCGTGCGCGGTGGGCGGCGAGCAGGACCTCGACGGCGCGCTCGGGGAGTTCGTCGTCGCTGTCCAGGAACATCAGGTACGGCGCCCGCGCGATCTCCAGGGCGCGGTTGCGCGGGGCGCTGCACCCGCCGCTGTTCTCGGGCAGCCGGAGGTACACGACGCGGGGGTCCCGGGCGGCCAGCTCACGGGCCACGTCGGGGGTCGCGTCCGTCGAGTGGTCGTCGCTGATGACGACCTCGATGTTCGGGTGGGTCTGGCGCAGGACGGACGCGACCGCGCGGGGGAGGCGTTCGGCGTCGTTGTAGACGATGACGGTGACGGTGACGTCGGGGGTGCCGGTCGCCTGAGCGGTGGTCATGACGCGGTCGCCTCCTCGGGGCTCGGGGCCGGCGTGCGCTCCTCGATCGGCAGCACGGGGGGCAGGGTCCGCTCGTCCTCGCCGAGGAAGACCCGGCGGACGACGCGTTCGGCGGCGCGGCCGTCGTCGTACTCGCAGAACCGGCGCCGGAAGGCGGCCCGCGCCTTGGCCGCTCGTTCGTCGCGCCAGGCGTCGGTGGTGAGGATCTCCGTCAGTTCCGCCTGGTCGCGGGCGACCGGGCCCGGTGCCTCGGCCATCAGGTCGAAGTAGACGCCCCGGGTGGTGCGGTACGTCTCCCAGTCGTCGGCGTGGATGACGATCGGGCGGTCGAGGTTGGCGTAGTCGAACATGATCGACGAGTAGTCCGTGACCAGCGCGTCGGCGGCCAGGCACAGCTCCTCGACCGGGTCGTAGGAGGAGACGTCGATGATCCGGCCGGTGCGGCGCAGGCCGGTCAGCGGGGAGGACGGGGAGGCGGCGGTCTCGTAGAAGTAGTGGGCGCGCACCAGCAGAACCGTTTCTTCACCGAGCCGGTCGGCGAGGGCGGCGAGGTCGAGGCGCGGGGTCCAGCCGGCCTCGTAGTCGCGGTGGGTGGGCGCGTACAGGACCGCCCGGCGGCCGGGCGCGACGCCGAGGCGGTCACGGACCGCGCGGACCTCGGCGGCGCCCGCGGTGTAGAAGACGTCGTTGCGCGGATAGCCGTGGTCCAGGGAGGTGTGGCGGGAGGGGTACGCCCGCTGCCACATGCGGGTGGAGTGGCTGTTGGCGGAGACGCTGTAGTCCCACTTGTCCACGCGCTCCAGCAGCGCCTGGAAGTCCAGGCCCCGGGCGGCGGCGGGGTAGGGCATCTGGTCCAGGCCCATGCGCTTGAGCGGGGTGCCGTGGTGGGTCTGGAGGTGGACGGTGCCGGGGCGTTTGACCACCGCGTCGGGGAAGTTGACGTTGTTGACGAGGTACTTGGCGCGGGCCAGCACCTCCCAGTAGCGGCGGGTGCCGGGGACGACGTGGTCGGTGCCGGGCGGCAGCAGGGCCGCGTTCGCGGCGGTGACCACCCACACCGGGCGCACGCTCGGGGCGAGTTCGGCGAGCTTCGCGGCGATGGCGGCCGGGTTGCAGGCCACGCCGCGTGCCCAGTACGCCGAGAAGACCGCGAGGTGCGGGTCGACCGGCTCGGCCAGGGCCCGGCGGTACTGCAGGGAGCGCAGCCGCGTGCCGGCGCGGTGCCGGCCGGTGCGCACCGCCGACCGCACCTTGCGGCGCGTGCGGTTGGCGGCCTGGAGGGCGCGGTACCGGGTGCGGGCGTCCTCCTCCAGCAGCGACCGGCGTACGCCCTCGAAGCCGGACGCGCGCCGGTGGCCGTCGGGGCGGTGGTGCCGGGCGGCCAGGGACGCGCGGTGGAAGAACTCGCGCGCCACGTCGTCCGGCATGCCCGCACGGGCGAAGGTGCGCAGGCAGTCGCGGACCATCAGGTCGTACAGGGCGGCGTGGACGGCCGGGCGGCCGGTGGCCAGGTCGAGGAGGGTCTCGTAGCGCTCGACCTGGGCGTAGCGCCGCTCCGGCGCGACCGGCGGCAGGCTCTGCGGGCGCAGGCGCCGGTCCTCGTACGCCGGGTGGGGCAGGCAGGCGACGCGGTCGGCGAGCAGCAGGGCGGCGTACGCGGCGAACGGCTCGTCGTCGGTGGTGAGGAGGCGCTCGTGGGCCCGCCAGAACGCGGCGCGCACGGCTCGGTTGCCGAGCAGCGGGGTCAGCCCGAGCAGCGCCGGGCGGTCGTCGAGGGCGAGGGGGGCGCGGCCCGCGCGGGCGAGGCGGGGGCCGTCGGGGGAGGGGAGGCCGGAGGTGCGCCAGGTGCTGCGGACGTGGTCGAGGAGCAGGACGTCCACGGTGCCGTTCGAGACGCGGTCCGGGCCGCCGTCCGCGGGCCCGCCCGCTGGGGCGTCCCTCCTGCCGTGCGCGGCCCCCGGCAGGCTCGCCACGTGCTCGGCGATCGTGTGCGGGGCGCCGGGAGGCAGCCCGTCCTTGGCGTGGACGAAGTGCAGCCAGCGGCCGGACGCCCGGGCCGCCCCGGCCGCGCGGGCCGCCGCGTCACCGGCGCCCTCCGGCAGGGGCAGGACGGTGAACGCGGGGGCGTGCCGCTCGCCGGTCTCCCGTGCCCAGTCCCCCACGGCGGCGACGATCACCTCGATACCGGCGAGGGGGTGGGCGTCGAGGGAGTCGAGGAGCGCGGGCAGGTGGTCCTGGACGTTGGGGCCGTGGACGATGACGCTGAGTTCGGGGATCTCGGACATCGCGGGGACTCCTTCGCCGTCGGCGCTCCCGGCACACTCCTGTTCGTTCGTCCGGCCATAGTGGCACTAATCAGGCAAAAGGGTTAACCGCACGTACGCCTTCCGGGCGGGTCGGCCCTCAGGGTGACCCTCCGTAGCCCTCCGTGGCCCTCCGCGAGGGGCTAGGCGGCGGCCTTCGTCTTGGGCGCGGGCTTGGGTTTCGCCGCCTTGTCCGGGCCGCCGGTGAACTTCTCGTACTCCCGCAGGACCTCCTCCGTCGGCCCGTCCATGCGCAGCTCGCCCCGCTCCAGCCACAGCACCCGGTCGCAGGTGTCGCGGATGGACTTGTTGCTGTGGCTGACCAGGAACACCGTGCCCGCGTGCTTGCGCAGCTCCCGGATGCGTTCCTCGGAGCGCTTCTGGAAGGAGCGGTCGCCGGTGGCCAGGGCCTCGTCGACGAGGAGGACGTCGTGGTCCTTGGCGGCGGCGATGGAGAAGCGCAGCCGGGCCGCCATGCCGGAGGAGTACGTGCGCATCGGCAGGGTGATGAAGTCGCCCTTGTCGTTGATCCCCGAGAAGTCGACGATCTCCTGGTACCGCTCCTTGATCTGGGCGCGGGACATGCCCATCGCGAGGCCGCCGAGGTGGACGTTGCGCTCGCCGGTGAGGTCGTTCATCAGGGCGGCGTTGACGCCGAGCAGGGAGGGCTGGCCGTCGGTGTAGATGCGGCCGTTCTCCACCGGGAGCAGGCCGGCGACCGCCTTGAGCAGCGTCGACTTGCCGGAGCCGTTGGTGCCGATCAGGCCGATCGCCTCGCCCCGGTACGCCACGAAGGACACGTTCTTGACGGCGTGCACCCGGCGCACGCCCGCCGCCTTCTCGCTCTTGCGCCGGCGCAGGATGCGGTTGAGGGCGGCGGTCGCGGAGCCCCGGCCCGCGCCGGTGCCGTTGACCCGGTAGACGATGTCGACGCCGTCGGCGATGACGGTGGGGACGCGCTCGCCCTCCTGCTTGCTGTGGGTGTTCTCAGCCACGACCGTACGTCTCCTCGGCCTTCCAGAAGTAGATGAAGCCGCCGATGCCCGCGACCAGCGCCCATCCCACCGCGAGCGCCCACACGTGGGGCGGCAGCTGGCTCCCTTGGAAGGTGTCGATCAGGGCGAAGCGCATCAGGTCGATGTAGACGACGGCGGGGTTGAGCTGGAGCACGGTGCCGACCCAGGACGGCAGACCGCTGTCCGGGCCGGTCATGTGGTCGATGCTGAACATGACCCCGGAGGCGTACATCCAGGTGCGCAGCAGGAACGGCATCAGCTGGGCGGCGTCGGGGATCTTGGAGCCCACCCGGGCCATGAGCAGCGACACACCGGTGTTGAAGGTGAACTGGAGGACCAGGGCCGGGACGGCCAGCACCCAGGACGCGGCCGGCGGCACGCCGAAGGCGAGCAGGATGACCAGCAGGGCGGCCATCGAGAACAGCAGCTGCTGGAGCTGCTGGAGGCAGAAGGAGACCGGCAGCGCGGCCCGCGGGAAGTGCAGGGCGCGGACGAGGCCGAGGTTGCCGGAGATGGCCTTGGTGCCCGCCATGATCGAACTCTGCGTGAACGTCCACACGAACACGCCGGTGACCAGGAACGGGACGAAGTCCTCCACGCCCCGGCTGGTGTTCATCAGCATGCCGAAGATGAAGTAGTACACCGCGGCGTTGAGCAGGGGCGTCATCACCTGCCAGACCTGGCCCAGCTTGGCCTGGCTGTACTGGGCGGTGAGCTTGGCGGTGGCGAAGGCGCCGATGAAGTGCCGGCGCGCCCACAACTGCCGGACGTACTCGGGCAGGGAGGGGCGGGCGCCGCTGACCGACAGGCCGTGACGGGCGGCGAGGGCCGCGAGGTCGTGATCGTCGGCGGTGGCCGCTGTCGGGGGCGGTGTGTGGAGGACCTGACTCACATCCGCTGCTTTCGTTCGGGGGGTGGGGGCGACGCCCGTCGTTCACCCGGGCGACCGGATGCGTTCACTCACGTCGGGACGGGACCGTATCGTCGTAACGTGAGCGTAGGGCGTGGCGACGCCGGAACGCAACCGTTCCGTCGTCACGCCCCTATGCTTGGCTCGCATGACGACCAACGCCGACGAGCCGCAGCCGCGCCCGCGCCGCCGGGCTCCCGCCGGGGCGGCGGTGCTCCGCGAGGACGTGACGGAGGCCATCCGGGCGGCGGTCTTCGAGGAACTCGCGGCGGTCGGCTACGCGCGGATGTCCATCGAGGGCATCGCGCGCCGCGCGGGCGTCGGCAAGACGGCCGTCTACCGGCGCTGGCGCTCGAAGCTCCACCTCGTGCTCGACGTGGTCTCCGCGCTCGCGGTGCAGGGTCTGCCGGCGCCCGACACCGGGTCCCTGGAGGGCGACCTGCGGCTGCTGTACGAGGTGACGTCCCGCGCCCTGCGCCACCCGGTGGCCTCGCAGATCATCCCCGACCTCCAGGCCGAGGCGGCCCGCAATCCCGACATCGCCGAGGCCATGCGGAAGACGCTGCGGGAGGGGCAGGACGGCGTCGCGAGCAAGATCCTCACGGCGGCGGCGGAGCGCGGTGAGCTGAGCCCCGCCCTCGACACCGACCTGGCCCTGGACCTCATCTCGGGCCCGCTCTACTGGCGCGCGGTGGTCGTCCGCAGCCCGAAGCTGCCCAAGGGTTACCTGGGGGCGCTGGCGCGGGCCACGGCGGAGGGCTTGAAGGCGTTGTGAGCGCGGGGCGCCGCGGGGCAGGTGGCCGCGACGCCGCGGGGGCGGGCCGTGGGTACGCGGAGACCGGGGGCGTGCGAAGGGCCGGGGACGTGCGAAGGGCCGGGGACCGACGACTTCGGCCGCCCGGCTCCCCGGGCCCTGGCCCCCGGGCCTGGCCCACGGGCCCCGGGCCTGGCCCACGGGCCCCGGGCCACAGCCCCCTGCCCACAGCCCCCTGCCCACAGCCCCCGGCCCACAGGCATTGGCCCCCGGGCCCCGGCCCCTGCCCCCCGGCCCGGACCCTCGGCCCCGCCCCGGGATGAATCGCCCGGCGGCTCAGTCCCGCGCCGCCTCCGGGTGGAGCCGCACCCATCCGGCCCAGGCCGAGGTGATCATGTCCTCGACGTCGTACTTGGCCTTCCAGCCCAGTTCGGCGGCGGCGCGGTCGGCCGAGGCGACGACGCGGGCCGGGTCACCGGGGCGGCGGGGGGTGACCGTCGGGGGGTGGGCGTGGCCGGTGAGGGCGTTGATGCGGTCGATCATCTCGCGGACGGACACGCCCTCGCCCCGGCCGATGTTGAGGGTGAGGGTCCGGCCCGGCGAGGAGCCGAGGGCGCGGGCGGCGGCGACGTGGGCCTCGGCCAGGTCGACCACGTGGATGTAGTCGCGCACGCAGGTGCCGTCCGGCGTGGCGTAGTCGTCGCCGAAGACGCGCGGGGCGGTGCCCTCGGTGAGCTTCTCGAAGACCATCGGGACGAGGTTGTGGACGCCGGTGTCGGCCAGCTCCGGACTCGCCGCGCCCGCCACGTTGAAGTACCGCAGGGACGCGGTCGACAGGCCGGACGCGCGGCCGGTGGCGCGCACCAGCCACTCGCCGGCCAGCTTGGTCTCGCCGTACGGCGACATCGGCGCGCACGGCGTCTCCTCCGTCACCAGGTCGACGTCGGGCATGCCGTACACCGCGGCGGAGGACGAGAAGACGAAGGACGCGACCCCGGCCGCGGTGACCGCCTCCAGCAGGACGCGCAGGCCCTCCACGTTCTCCCGGTAGTAGTGCAGCGGGAGGTCCACGGACTCGCCGACCTGCTTCTTGGCGGCCAGGTGCACCACGCCGGTGACGGCGTGGTCGGCCAGGGCGCGCGCGACCCGCTCGCCGTCCAGGACCGAGCCCACGACCAGGGGGACGCCGTCGGGCACGCGCTCGGCGACGCCGGTGGACAGGTCGTCGTAGACCACCGCCTCCTCGCCCGCCTCGGTCATCGCCCGTACGACGTGCGCCCCGATGTATCCGGCGCCGCCGGTGATCAGCCAGGTCATGTGCGGCCGTCCCCTCGTCAGTGGTCCTCGTGAGCCATGATCCGTCATCCCGGCGCCCGGCGGGCACCGCACCGGTCAGGGCGCGGCGGGGGCGGCCGCGGTGCCGTACGTGTCCAGGGCGGCGGTGAGGCGGTCGAGGCGGGAGCGCAGGTCCTGGACCTCCGCGAGGTCCAGGCCGGTCGCCGCGGCGATCCGGCGCGGCACTTCGGCGGCCCGCTCGCGCAGCGCCACGCCCTCCCCGGTCGGCCGGACCTCCACGGACCGCTCGTCGCGCGCGCTGCGCTCCCGGCGGACCAGGCCGGCCGTCTCCAGCCGCTTGAGCAGGGGCGAGAGCGTGCCGGAGTCGAGGCGCAGGTGCTCGCCGAGCCGCTTCACCGGCAGCTCCCCGTGCTCCCACAGCACCAGCATCACCAGGTACTGCGGGTAGGTGAGGCCGAGGTCCTTGAGGACCACCCGGTAGACGCCGTTGAAGGCGCGGGAGGCCGCGTTCAGGGAGAAGCAGATCTGCTGGTCCAGGCGGAGCCAGTCCGAGTCCGGGGCGGGCGTGGTCATGGCCCCAGGGTAGCCGACGGGCGTCTTGTCCGCGATTCAGTTGTGCGCAATTGAATTGCGTGCTCTACTTGTGGTCGTCAGGCGTCGCCACGACGCTCTCCCCGTATCGAGAGGGACGGTTCCCCATGGACGCGCTCTACACCGCCGCCGCCACCGCCACCCACGGCCGCGACGGCCGCACGGTCAGCTCCGACGGCACGCTCGACCTCGCGCTCGGCGTCCCCGTCGAGATGGGCGGCAACGGACAGGGCACCAACCCCGAGCAGCTCTTCGCCGCCGGGTACGCCGCCTGCTTCGGCAGCGCCCTCGGTCTCGTCGGCCGGCAGGCCAAGGTCGACGTCAGCGACGCCGCGGTGACCGCCGAGGTCGGCATCGGCAAGCAGGGCGAGGGCTTCGCGCTCGCCGTCACCCTCCGGGTCGAGCTGCCCGAGGGCGTGGACGAGGAGACCGGCCGCAAGCTGGTCGAGCAGGCCCACCAGGTCTGCCCGTACTCCAACGCCACCCGCGGCAACATCCCGGTCGACCTCGTCATCGAGTAGCCGACCCCGTGGCGCCCACCCGCGCCAGCACCTCACCCGTCCGCTCGCTCCACGCCACCACCACCGCCTCCTCGGGCACCGGGTGCCACCGGGTCAGCAGCAGCCAGCGGACGCCGTAGCGGCGGACGACTCCGGCGCGCTCGGCGCGGGTGGAGTCCGGCGCGAGGTACCTCTCGACGTCGGCCACCCGCCGCCCGCGCTCCCGTTCGTCCAGCGACGGGTCCGGCCAGGCGGGGGCCGCGAGGTTCGGTCCGTACCCGGCGATGGCGTGCCCGGCGTAGTAGCCGTCGGTGATCACGACCTCGCCGGGGCCGATGTGCCGGGCCGCCCACTCGTACGTCGGCCAGTCGGGCGGCTGCTCGAAGCCGACCGGGTCCAGCGTGCGCGGGACCACCGCCCCCGCCTGGACCGTGAGGAAGCCCAGCAGCGCCCCCGCGGCCGCCGCCCCGCCCAGCGCTCTGCGCCACCACCCCCACGGCCGGGGCGCGGCCAGCTCCACGGCCAGGGCGAACTGCAGCGGCACCAGGGTCAGCCCGAGGATGCGCCCGTAGGTGTAGTGGCCGCTGAACCAGCCGTACGCCACCACCGCGCAGTCCAGTACCAACATCAGCACCAGCGGATCGCGTACCGATGCCCGCCCGCGCCGCCACAGCGCCGGCAGCCCGAGCAGCGCAAGCCAGAACTGCCCGGGCAGGTCCAGGTACAGGACCCGGTGCATCCCGTCCACGCTGTCGTCCCCGGCCAGCGCGAACACGTCGAAGTACGGCCACACCGCCGCCGACGCCGTCGCGACGCCGCCCGTCAGCGCCCACCGCCCGGCGACCGCCCCGCGCCACCCGCGCTGCCACCCGGCCACCAGCGCCACCGCGCCCAGCGCCGCCGCCACCGCGGTGATCGGGTGGACGAGGAGCACCAGGCCGTACAGGAGGCCGAGCCCGGCGTATCCGGGCAGGCCGCGCAGACCGCTCGGGCCGACGTACCGGACCCGGCGCGCGTCCCGCGCCCGCGCGCCCGTCAGGGCCCACGCCCAGAACGTGAGCCCGATCGCGAAGGCGGACGGGTAGCCGAGGTTGCCCGTCATCGACAGCAGTCCGAGGTACCCGCTCCACCAGGCCCGCTCGGTGCCCCACAGCAGCGTCATCGCGCCCAGCGCCAGCACCGGCGCCCAGGGTCGCGGGGTCAGCACCCGCACGAAGCGGCCGAGGCCGGTCAGCAGCACCAGCAGGTTCACCGGCCCGGCGAGCCGTACCACCTCCCAGCCGCCCCAACCGGTCAGCCGTGCGAACAGGCCCTGCGCCACCGCGTACGGCGAGTAGTAGGCGCTGCCCGCGCCCGGCAGGTCGGCCATCGGGTGGCGGGGGTCCAGGAGGTCGGCCTTCAGGCGTTCCACGACGGCCGCGTGCTGGCCGGCGTCGCAGCACAGCGGCACCGCCCAGTACGCCAGCGACATCACCAGGAAGAACAGGAAACCGGCCGCCTGGTACGGGGTGGGGCGCCAGGCGCGGCCGCCGCGCAGTGCCGTGGCACCGCGCACGGACTGCCGGACGAGGACGCCGGCGCTCACGGAAGGGATGAAGAAGGGGACATTCGGGGCATTTGCCGTATGTTCCCGTTGGCGTCAACGGCGTGACCCCATGTCACCTCATCGGGTGATGCTCAGTTCGTCGCGCGGGCCCGGTCGGCCTGTCCCTGCGCCGGCAGCGCCACCCGGTCCCGCGCCACCGGCTCCAGCAGCAGCGGGATCCCCACCACCGGCAGCAGCCACGCCAGCACGATCAGCCGCTCGCCCCAGATGTTGATGTCCGGATGCCCCGCCTGGGTGAGGATGCCGGTGAACGCCGCCGCGACCAGGAAGGCACCGGTCGCGCCCCCGCGCCGCAGCGCGCCCCACGCACCGGCGGCCAGGGCCGCGACGAACAGCGGCTCCCACGCCTGCCGGCGCAGCCACTCCACCCAGAAGTTGCCCTGCAACTGCCAGAACTCCGGCCACGGATCCTCCCGGTCCGGCCGGGCGAAGTGGCCGGTCAGCAGGTCCTGGAGGCTGTCGGACTCGGACGGGTAGTGCAGCAGCCGCGCCAGCGCCATCGTGAGGACGGCCCCGGCCAGCCCGACCGCCGTGAGCGCGAGCACGTCCCGGCCCGGCGGACGGCCCCGCCGACGGCGCCGCAGCGCGACCAGCGCGCCCGCCGCCGCCAGGCACACCCCGAGGAACAGCGCCTGGGAGTGCTTGACGGCGAACAGCGCGAGCAGCGACCCGGCGACCAGGGCGAGCCCGGCCCGCTCGCGCCCCGCCCGCAGCACCAGCGCACAACCCCACACGGCCGCCAGGGTCAGCGCCATCAGCAGCCCCTCGGTCATGGGGCGCATCGCGGTCGTCCCGGAGGGCAGCACGTAGTAGAGCGCCTGCCCGGTCAGCGCGAGCGGCACCGGCACGGACAGGGTGCGCAGGATCAGGAAGACGAGGACGCCGCCCGCGCACGCGATGACGACGCCCGCCGCCCACAGCCCCCACGTCACCCCGAAGGCCAGGACGAACGGCACCAGGACCACCGGATAGCCGGGCCGCGCCTCGAAGATCCGCATGAAGCGTTCCTCCATGTACGGCACGGTGTGCCCGCCGGTCTGCCCGGCCGCCAGCCGCGGCTCCACGTGCCGCCACTCCCGCTCCCGGCACTCGGCCGTGACCCGGGTGGTGGGGTCCGGGCGGTGGAAGCGCACCACGTGCACGCTCTGGTCGCGGCGGGCCTTCGACGCCTGGCTCGCGCACACGTAGTCGATGGTGGCCGCCGCCACCCCGCGCTTGCTCTCCCCGGTCAGGCTCAGCGCGTACGACAGGTAGTTCTTGGTGTCGGGGGTGTCCCGGCCGGTGACGTTCGCCAGCTGGAGCACGGCGAAGACCGCGGCCAGCAGCAGCACCCAGGAGCGCGCCCTCACGACGAGGCCAGCAGGTCGTGGCCGGCCGGGACGGCGCGGGCCCCGGGCACGCCCGAGGGCTCCGGAGCGGGCATCGGCTCGCCCAGCATCAGCGTCCGCACGACCCGCTCGGCGGCCCGGCCGTCGTCGTACTCGCAGAACCGCGCCCGGAACGCCGACCTGAGCCGCGCCGCCTCCTCGTCGCCCCACGCGCCGGAGGCCAGCAGCCACGCCAGCTCCCGGTAGGAGCGCGAGACGTGGCCCGGGGCCTCGGCGGTGATGTCGAAGTACGCGCCCCGGCTCGCCGTGTAGGCGCCCCAGTCGTCGGCGTGGATCACCACCGGCCGGTCCAGGAGGACGTAGTC
Organism: Streptomyces sp. BK79; assembly: GCF_044142145.1. Lineage (NCBI taxonomy): Bacteria > Bacillati > Actinomycetota > Actinomycetes > Kitasatosporales > Streptomycetaceae > Streptomyces > Streptomyces sp. BK79. The sequence continues at coordinate 391,225 of NZ_JBHVOC010000002.1, read as the reverse complement.
GAACATCAGGGCGGAGTAGTCGGTGATCAGCAGGTCGGAGGCGAGCATCAGGTCCTCGACGTGCGGTTCGTCCGTCGCGTCGACCAGGACGCCCCGCCGGTGCAGCTCCGACAGGCCGAGGCCGCGCGCCGGTCCGGTGGCCAGGGACGGGTGCAGCCGGACCACCAGGGTGTGCCCGTCGCCGAGGTCGGCGGCGAGGCGGGCCGGGTCGATCCGCTCGACGTGCCCGCCCCGCCGGTACTCGCGGCGGGTCGGCGCGTACAGCACGACGGTGTCCCCGGCGGGGATCCCCAGCCTCTCGCGCACCCGGCGGCCGTCCTCGGGGCCCGCGTTCACCAGGACGTCGTTGCGCGGGCTGCCGGTGCGCGCGGACGCGAAGTGGCAGGGGTAGGCCCGCTCCCACACCCGCTCCGCGTACCGGCCCGCGACCAGGCTGTGGTCCCAGCGGTCGGCCCGGCGCAGCATCTGCGGCACGTCCACGCCGTACCGGGCACCGGGCCGCCCCAGCAGGTCGGCGCCCATGTACTTCAGCGGGGTGCCCTGGTGGGTGTGGATGTGGACGCTGCCGGGTCGCTTGGCCACGGCGCCGGGCCAGTTGACGTTGTTGACGAAGAACGTGGCCCGCTCGGTCACCCGGCGGTAGGCGGCGCTGCCCAGGACCACGTGCTCGGTGTCCGGCGGCAGCGCGGCCGCGCACTCCTCGTCGCGCACCACCCACACCCCGCGCAGGTGCGGGGCGATCTCGCGGGCCTTGGCGTGGACGGCGGCCGGGTCGCCCAGCACGCCCCGGTGGGAGAACGCCGAGTACACGGCGAGGTCCGGGTCCAGCGGGCGGCGGGCGCGCACCGCGGTCCGCACCCGCCCCAGCCGCCCGGCGACCGCCCCGCGCGTCTGCCGGGCCCGCCGCTCCAGCTCCCGGGCGGCCCGCCCGGACCCGCGGCGCAGCCGGTAGGCGGCGTACCCGCCCTCCAGGACGCGCAGTTCGGCCGGGACCTCGGCGCCCTCGGGCCGGTACGCGCGGAACATCCCGGCGGTGCGGCGGAAGAACTCGGCCTTGTCCGCGGGCGGCAGCCGGTCCGGCTTGGACAGGATGTCCAGGCAGTGCTCACCCATCTTGGCGTGCAGGAACGGCCGCCAGCGGGCCAGCTCCGGGCGGGCGTCGAGGAACGCGAAGACCCGCTCGTACTGCCCGTGCACGTCGAAGTGCTTGCGGCTGGTGGTGGACAGGATGTTGCCCTGGCGGCGCTGCCGGTAGTTCAGGCAGATGCGGTCCAGGGTGGCGATCCGCCCGGCGCTGAACATCACCGGGAACGTCCAGGGCGTGTCCTCGTAGTAGCCCGGCGGGAAGGTGAAGCCCTCCCGCTCGACGAAGTCGCGCCGGTAGACCTTGTTCCACACCACCATCAGCAGGTCGAGGATCTCGGGCCGCTCGGCGGCGGTGAACGTCTCCTCGGTCTGTGCCAGCACGTGGGCGAGGACGTTGCGCCGGGTGCCGCCCCACCAGTAGGTGCGCGCGTAGTCGAAGACGAGGACGTCCGGGTCGCCGGACTCCGCGAGCCGGTCGGCCATCGCGCGCAGGGCGCCCGGGGTGAGGGTGTCGTCGCTGTCGAGGAAGAAGAGGTAGTCGCCGGTGGCGTGCGGCAGACCCGCGTTGCGGGCCCGGCCGAGGCCGACGTTCTCCTCCAGGTGCAGCACGCGCACCCGGTCGTCGCGGGCGGCGTACTCGTCGAGGATGGCGCCGCAGCCGTCCGGCGAGCAGTCGTCCACCGCGACGACCTCGAGGTCCCGGTAGGACTGGTCCAGCACCGAGTCGAGGCACTCGCGCAGGAAGCCCTGCACCTTGAAGCAGGGGATGATGACGCTGAAGCGGGGCACGGCGGGTCAGCTCCTCACGAGGGTGGCGGCGGGGGCGGGAACGCGCCGCGCGAGCGGGATCACGGGCGGCAGCGCCTCGGGCGGCTCGCCCAGCAGCACCCGGCGCACGACGCGCTCGGCGGCCCGGCCGTCGTCGAACTCGCAGAACCGCTCCCGGAAGGCCGCCCGCAGCGCCGCGGACCCGGGGCCCGCGTACGTGCCGTCGCGGAAGACGCGGGCCAGCTCGTCCGGCGTCCGCGCCACCGGTCCGGGCGGCGCCGCCATCAGGTCGAAGTACACGCCCCGGGTCTCCCGGTACACGTCCCAGTCGTCGGCGTACACGACGATCGGCCGGTCCAGGTTGGCGTAGTCGAACATGATCGACGAGTAGTCGGTGACCAGCGCGTCGGCGGCCAGGCAGACGTCCTCGGCCGAGCGGTGCGAGGTCACGTCGATGATCCGGCCGCTGCCCCGCCTGCCGCCCCGGTCGTAGAAGTAGTGGGCGCGCAGCAGCACCACCACGTCGTCCCCGGCCGCCTCGCAGAACGCCTCCAGGTCCAGGCCGCCGGTGTCGAAGCCGGTCGCCCAGTCCCGGTGCGTGGGCGCGTACAGGACGGCCGTCTTTCCCTCCGGCACGCCCAGTTCGCGCCGGATCCGGGCGACGTCGTCGGCGGTCGCCGAGCAGTAGACGTCGTTGCGCGGATAGCCGTACTCCAGGTGCTCGTAGGAGCCGGGGAAGGCCCGCTCCCACATCTGGGTGGAGTGGCGGTTGGCGGAGAGGTTGAAGTCCCAGCGGTCCACGCGGCCCAGCAGCTTGGTGAAGCTGCCGCTCGCCGCCGCCACCACCGGGTACGTCGACTGGTCCACGCCCATGGTCTTCAGCGGGGTGCCGTGCTGCGTCTGCAGGTGCACGCTGCCGGGGCGCTTGACGACGCCCTCGGCGAAGTTGGCGTTGTTGACCAGGTACGTGGCGCGGGCCAGCACCTCCCAGTAGCGCCGGCTGCCGATGACGGCGTGCTCGACGCCCTCGGGGACGGTGTGCGCCTGGTCCGGCTCGACCAGGAACACCGCGCGCAGATGCGGGGCGAGTTCGCGGGCCTTGGCGTGGATCGCGGCCGGGTTGCAGGTGTAGCCGCGGCCCCAGTACGCGCAGTACACGACGAGGTTCGGATCCAGCGGGCGGCGCAGGTGGCGCCGGTACAGCAGGCGGGTGCGCAGGCCCCGGGGGCGCGGCAGACGCCCCAGCAGCCCGGTCGCCGCCCGGTTGGCGGCGCGCAGGGCGCGGAAGCCGGCGTACGAGCCGGACGCCAGCAGCCGGTGCTGCACGCCGAGCCTGCCGCCCGGCGGGCGGAACCCGGCGGGGCGGTGGCGCCGGTAGAGGCGGCTCGCGCGGCGGAAGAAGGCGCGGCGTCCCCGGCGGGTCAGGCGCCGCGGATGCGTGGCCGTCTTCAGGATCGCGGCGAAGAGCTGCTCGAACAGCGGCCCGCACCGCTCGGCCGGCAGCCCCCGCTCGGCGGCGTGCGCGAGCGCCAGCTCCGCCTGGTCCAGCAGTTCCGCGTGGTGCTCGCCGGGCAGGTTCAGCCGGTTGCCCTGCCGCCGTACCCGGTGCCGTACGACGACGGAGCGCAGCACCGCCATCCGCTCGGCGCGCGCCGCGACCAGGGCGCCGAAGCCGACGTCCGTGAAGTGCCCGTCGGGGAACTCCAGCCCCCGCTCGGCGAGGAAGGCGCGGCGGTGGACCGCGCTCCACGCGGGCAGCAGCACACCGGTCAGGTGCGGGGCGCGCTCGGGGGCGAAGGCGCCGTCGGGGGTCCTCGCCAGCAGCGGGGCGGCCGGGTTGGCCGGCTCGCCCTCCCACCAGGGCACCCGCTCGTGCTCGAAGTAGAGGACGTCCACGCCGCCGGTGTCCGCCAGCCGCGCGTCCAGCGCCGCCAGGGCGCCGGGGACGAGGACGTCGTCGCCGTCGAGGAACAGCAGGTACGCGCCGGTCGCCGCCCGCATCCCGGCGTTGCGGGCCCCGGCCAGCCCGGCCGACGGCGGCGCGTGCACGGGCGCCACCCGGGAGTCCCGGTCGGCGCGCTCCCCGACGACGTCCGCCGCGGCGCGGTCCGGGGCGTCGTGGACGGGGATCAGCTCGAAGTCGCCGAAGGACTGGGCGAGGACCGAATCCAGCGACTGGGACAGCCGCCCCGCGACCCCATGGGACGGGACGATGATGCTGAAGCGGGGCATACTGCTCTTTCTCTCGTTGTCCTGATCCGACGGGAGCCGCCTGTCCGGCGGTCCGGCCGCCCCGTCGGCCGCCAGGTGGGCGGCCGGGTCGGAGTGGGCCGCGACGAACTGCGGGGCATGCGAACTCCCAGAGGACAAACGGCGATCAGAGGCTGTCGGTGACGGTGCGGGGGCCGGCGGGTTGCGGCACGGTGGCCAGCGGGGGGCGGGGCAGCGCGGAGGCGGCCGAGGGCGCGGGCCGGCGCTCGGCGAGCGGCACGACGGGCGGCAGGTCGCTCTGTCCGAGCACCACGCGGCGTACGACGCGTTCGGCGGCGCGGCCGTCGTCCCACGGGCAGAACCGCTCCCGGAAAGCGGCCCTGAGCTGCGCGGACCGTGAGCCGCGCCAGTGTCCGCCGGCGAAGATGTCGATCAGCTCGTCCTCGTCCCGCGCGATCGCGCCAGGCGGGAGGGAACGGAGGTCGAAGTAGGTGCCGCGGGCCGCCTCGAAGGCCTCCGGCTCGTCGGCGTGGATCACGATCGGGCGGTCCAGACCCGCGTAGTCGAACATCAGTGCCGAGTAGTCGGTGACGAGGGCGTCCGAGGCCAGGCAGAGCGACTCGACGCTCGGGTGGCCGCTCACGTCGAGGACCCGGCCCCGCGATTCGGCGAGCGGGCCGCCGTGCCGGGGGTGGGCGCGGGCCAGCACCATGAAGCGGGGGCCGAGCCGGGTGAGGACCCGCTCCAGGTCCAGGGCGGCGCGCTGGGTCCGCCGGTAGTCGCGGTGGGTGGGCGCGTACAGGATCGCGACCGTGCCCTCGGGGATGCCGAGGCTCTCCCGCAGCCGGGCCACGTCCGCGGGCGTCGCCCGCTGGAGGACGTCGGTGCGGGGCTGGCCGTACTCCAGGGTGGTGTGGCCGCCGGGGTGGACGCGTTCCCAGGTCAGGGTGGAGTGGCGGTTGGCGGAGACCACGTAGTCCCAGGAGTCGGCCTCGCGCAGCAGCCGGGCGACGTCGGTGCCGCGTGCGGCGGCCGGGCGTTCTTGGAGGTCCAGGCCCATGTGCTTGAGCGGCGTCCCGGCCCGCGTCTGGATCAGGATCTGGCCCTCGCGCTTGACCAGGCCGGCGTCGAAGGAGCCGTTGTGCACCAGGTACCGGGAGCGGGCCAGCGCCGTCCAGCAGGCGGCCGTGCCGGGCGTGAGGCGGCGCGTGCCCGTCGGGACCGTGTGGTGGTGCGCGGGATCGGCGGCCCACGCCGTGCGCACGTGCGGCGCGAAGGTGCGGAACGCCTCCTCCAGCGCGCCCGGGTTGCAGCCGTACCCCAGGTCGCCGTCGACGGCGAAGACGGCACGGTCGGCGCGCAGGGGGAGGCGGCGCTGGACGCGGTAGTGGGCGCGCAGGGCGGCCGAGCGCGCGACGCGCAGCAGCCCGGCGCCGCCCGCCACCGTCCGGCGGCGCAGGGCCGACGCCAGCCGCAGGGCCTCGTAGGTGCGGCGCAGGCCGAGGCGGAGCAGGGCGTGGCGCAGGCGCACGGGCAGCGGGGCGGGGGCGCCGGGGACCCGGTGGCGGCGGCAGTGGGCGCGGGCCCGGCGCGCGAACTCGGCGCGCAGGGAGCGCGGGAGGCGGTCGGGGCGGGTGAACACCGTGGTGAGGTGGTCGGCCATGCGGCGGTACAGCACCGGCCGCCAGCGGGCCAGCTCCGGGTCCGCATCGAGGAACGCGAAGACGCGGTCGTACTGCGCGAAGACGTCGAGGTGCCGCTCGCTCGGCGTGCCCAGGATGCTGCCCCGCCGGCGCTGCCGGTAGTGGACGCAGACCCGGTCCAGGGTGGCGATGGACCCGGCCGTCATCAGGAGCGGGTACGTCCACGGCGTGTCCTCGTAGTAGCCGGGCGGGAAGGTGAGGCCCGCCCGCTCGGCGAACTCGCGCCGCACCGCCTTGTTCCAGGCCACCATCAGCAGCTTCAGCAGCCCCGGCCGGTCGGTGAGCCGGAACGGCGCCGGGCCCCGCTCGGTGAGGTGCCGGGCGGCCTGGTTGCGGACCGTCTCGCCCGTCAGGTACGTCCGCGCGTAGTCGTAGACCAGGACGTCCGGGTCGCCGGTCTCCTTGATCCGGTCGGCGATCGCGCGCAGCGCGTGGGGGGCGAGGGTGTCGTCGCCGTCGAGGAAGACCAGGTAGTCGCCGTCCGCCCGCTCCATCCCGGCGTTGCGGGCGGGGCCGAGGCCCGCGTTCTCGGGCAGGCGCACCACGCGTACGCGCGGGTCGCGGGCCGCGAACTCGTCGGCGATCGCGCCGCACGCGTCCGGCGAGCAGTCGTCGACCACGATCAGTTCGAGGTCCGGGTACGACTGGGACAGCACCGACTCCAGACACGCGTGCAGATACGCCTGCACCTGGTACGCGGGGACGATGACACTGAACCTGGGCACGGGGGACATCCATGGGTCGGCGGGCGGTCGGCGCGGGCGTTCGGCCCGGGAACGGCCGACGCAGCGACTTGGTTACGGCCGCCGGGGCATTCGGGGGACCGCGCGCACGTGGATGCCCTCGTACGAAGGAAGGGGCGGGCCCGTGTGCGGCCCGCCCCCTCAAGGGTGATGTGGGGTGCGCTACTTGACGGCGCCCGCCATCACGCCGGAGACGAACTGCCGCTGGAACGCGAAGAACACGGCCAGCGGGATCACCATGGAGATGAACGCCCCCGGTGCCAGGACGTCGATGTTGTTGCCGAACTGCCTCACCTGCGTCTGGAGGGCGACCGTGATCGGCTGGCTCCCGGAGTCCGAGAAGATCAGCGCGACCAGCATGTCGTTCCACACCCACAGGAACTGGAAGATGCCGAGGCTCGCGATCGCGGGCCCGCCCAGCGGCATCACGACCCGCAGGAACAGCCGCAGTTCACCCGCGCCGTCCAGCCGGGCCGCCTCCAGCAGCTCCCGCGGGATCTCGGCGAAGAAGTTCCGCAGCAGGAACACCGCGAAGGGCAGGCCGAAGCCGACGTGGAACAGGATGACGCCGACCACCGAGCCGAACAGGCCGATCTTGCCGAAGAGTTCGGCGATCGGGATCAGCGCCACCTGGACGGGTACGACCAGCAGCCCGACCACGGCCAGGAACCACCAGTCGCGGCCCGGGAAGTCCATCCACGCGAACGCGTAACCGGCGAGCGCGCCGATGACCACCACCAGGACCGTCGCCGGGACCGTGATCATCGCGGTGTTGAGGAGGGAGGAGGTGATGTCGCCGTTCTTCAGCAGCTCCTCGTAGCTCTGGAAGGTGAGCTGGGACGGCTTGGTGAAGACCTCCCACCAGCCGCCCGCCGCCATGTCCCGGGGCGTGCGCAGCGAGGACAGCAGCAGGCCGATCGTCGGGACCAGCCAGAACAGGCCCACGACGATCAGGAACACCTGGACCAGCCCGCCGCTGACGCGCTCGGCCAGCCGCGACCCCAGAGACCGCCTCGGCTCGACGGCGGCCCCGGGCGGCCGGGCGGCGCCCCCGGCCGCCTCGGCCGCTCCGGTGAGGGAACCCGCGTCCGCGGTCATCGCCGCACCTCCCGCCGCAGTCGTCGTACGTTGAACCACATCACCGGGATGACCAGCAGCAGCAGGAACACCGCGATGGCGCTGGCGATGCCCGGCTGGTCGGAGGCGAAGCCCTTGCGGTACAGCTCCAGGGCGAGCACGTTCGCGTCGTCCTGGGAGGAGCCGGGGGCGATGATGAACACCAGGTCGAAGACCTTCAGCACGTTGATCATCAGGGTGACGACGACGACCGCGAGCACCGGTGCCAGCAGCGGGACCGTGACCCGTCTGAACACCTGCCACTCGTTGGCGCCGTCGACCCGGGCCGCTTCGAGCAGCTCCCGGGGGACACCGGCCAGCCCCGCCGCGATCAGCACCATCGCGAAGCCCGCCCACATCCACACGTACGACCCGATGATGGCCGGGGTGACGAGCGAGGGACCGAGCCAGTCCAGGCCGTTGTACGGCTCCTTGAAATTGTCGGCGGGGAGCCTGAGCAGCGCCCCGTCGGCCGCTGCGGGCAGCGTGAAGGTGCCGTCGCCGGCCGCCTTCGTCGAGGCGACCACCTCGCCGTCCTTCACCGCCTCGATCTTCATCCCGGCATAGCCCAGCTCGGCCCCGTCGACGCCGTTGAGCTTCCCGACGCCCTTGCCGCGGGTGAAGTCCTGCCAGGTGGTGCCGGTGATCTTCCCGTCCTCCGGCTGGGCGGGCACGGCCTTCGCCGCGCCCTCCGGCATCAGGTCGGGGGCGACGCCGACGAGGGGGAGGACGACCGTCCCGCCCGCGCTCACCGGCTGCTTGGTGATGAACGCGCCGCCGCCGGCCGGTTCCAGCGGCGACTCCCGGCCCGGGTGCGCCTTCGGGAACGCCGACGACTCGGCGAACGTGTCGTGCACCCCGACCCACACCGCGTTCGCGACGCCCTTGTCCGGGTCCTGGTCGTACACCAGGCGGAAGATGATGCCCGCCGCGAGCATGGAGATCGCCATCGGCATGAAGACGACCAGCTTGAACGCCGTGCCCCAGCGCACCCGTTCGGTCAGCACCGCGAAGATCAGGCCGAGCGCGGTGGCGACCGTCGGCGCGAACACCACCCAGATGACGTTGTTCTTCAGGGCGGTGCGGATGCCGTCGTCGGTGAACAGCGCCTGGTAGTTGTCGAATCCGGCGAAGGAGTCGCCGGACTGGTCGTAGAAGCTGCGGATCAGCGAGTACCCGATCGGGTAGACCACGAGCGCGCCGAGCAGCACCAGGGCGGGCAGCAGGAACAGGACCGCCACGGTTCTGCGGGTGCCGGTCACGCTCTTGCGCGTCCTGGGTGCCTTGGGAGCGGCGGGACCCGATGAGGTCCCCGCCGCCGTGGCCGACGCCATCGCGTCAGTCTCCGTAGGCGGCGGCCGCGTCCGCCTCCAGCCGCCGCTGCGCGCCCGCGACGTCCTTCGGGTTCTTCAGGAAGTCCTGGAGCGCCTTCCACTCGCCCTTGCCGGGCGTGCCGCCGAAGGCCTGCGGGGCCTGGTCCGACATGTCGAAGCGGAAGTCGTCACCGGCCGCGACCAGCGCCTCGGCGATCTTCCTCTGCACGTCGTTCGGGTACGCCGCCATGTCCAGGTTCTTGTTCGGCGAGAGGTAGCCGCCGAGCTTCGCGTGGATCGCCGCCGCGTCCGGGGAGGCCAGCCAGGTGGCCAGCGCCTGCGCCGCCTTCGAGTCCTCCAGGATCACCGCCGCGTCACCGCCCGAGACCACCGGCGCGGTGTCGCCGACCGCCGGGAACGGGAACACCTTCGCGTCGGTGCCGACCTCCGCGTCCGTCTCGCCGATGTTGACCTGCGCGAAGTCGCCCTCGTAGACCATGCCGGCCTTGGGCTGGTCGCCGCCGGTGAAGGTCTGCGTCACCGAGGCCGGGAAGTCGGTCTGGAGCGCGCCGGTCGCGCCGCCCGCCACGTAGTCCTTCTTGCCCCAGATCGCGGCGAGGGTGGTCAGCGCCTCCTTCACGGACGGGTCCGTCCACTTGATCTCGTGCTTGGCCAGCTGGTCGTACTTCTCCGGTCCGGCCTGGGAGAGGTAGACGTTCTCGAACCAGTCGGTGAGGGTCCAGCCCTCCGCGCCGCCGACGGAGAACGGCGTGACTCCCGAGTCGTAGACCGTCTGGGCGGTGGTGAGCAGCTCGTCCCAGGTCTTGGGCTCGGCCGCTCCCGCGTTCTCGAAGACCTGCGCGTTGTACCAGATCAGCGACTTGTTGGCGGCCTTGTAGTAGACGCCGTACTGCTTGCCGCCGACCTTGCCGATGTCCTGCCAGCCCTGCGAGTAGTTCTCCGCCAGCTCCTTGCCGGCCTCCGCGCCCAGCGGCTTGGCCCAGCCCTTGTCCACGGCCTGCTTGATGGCGCCGGGCTGCGGGAGCATCGCCACGTCGGGCGGGGCGCCGCCGGCGATCTTCGAGCCGAGGAAGTTGATGATCGGGTCCTGGGCGGGGACGAAGGTCACCTCGGCGCCGGTGCGCTTCTCGAACTCTTCGAGGACCTTCGTGAAGTTCTCCTGCTCGGCTCCGGTCCAGACGGCGGCGACCTCCAGGCTCTGGCCGTCCAGCTTGGGGAGGGTGACGGTGGCGGCCGTCCCCTTGTCCTTGCCGCCCTGGCTTCCGTTGTCGCCGCCCTTGTCGTCGTCCCCGCCGCACGCGGTGAGCGAGAGCGCGAGCGCTCCCGCGGCGAGGGCGGCGGCGGCCCGGGTGGTCCGGGTGGCCCCCCTTGAGCCTCTGCCCGTGGCCCTGTCGGCGGCCTTGCTGACGGCCCTGCGTGTCCCGATGGTGCTGCTCGTGCGCATCACTGCCCCGTTCTTCGTTCCTCGTCGAACGTCCGGCGCTGTCCCGTGCGCTCTGGTGTACGCCAGGGGGGTGAGGGCGGCAAGGGCGCCTCCGGGGCCGAGCGGAAGATCGTGACCGCGTCGTGACGTGGCCTCGCGGCGCCGGGCTGCCCGCCCCACGCCGAGGAGCGCCGCCGGTGGCTACAGCAGCGACGGCACCTGTGCCGCCGACACCTCCCGCGCCGCCCGCTCCAACGCGCTGGCCAGCAGCGCCAGATCGGTCGGCCCGTTGCCCAACTCGCGCACCGGGCGCCGGGCGGGCGGGTCGCCCATGCGGTGCCACTCCAGCGGGACCACCGTGGGACGCAGGGTCGCCGTGCGCGGGATGCGCCCCGTGACCCGGCCGCCCTGGAACGCCACGGTCCGCCCGTCCGGGTACGTCAACCGCCCGCGCCCCGGCGCCGGTTCGTCCGGCCCCGGTGCCGGGGGGTCGAGGGTGACGCGCAGCGTGGCCCGCAGGGACGGCTCCGTCTGGGCCGTACGGCCGCCGGGTGCCGTGGCGGCCACGAGGTGCACGCCGAGCCGCTCGCCCTCCCGCGCGACGGCCTCCAGCGCCCGCATCACCGATCCGGCGGCGGGGCGGCCGGGCGAACCGAGCGGGGGAGTGACGAGGGCGTCGAGGTCGTCCACGACCACGACGAGGCGGGGCAGCGGCGGCGCGGCCTGGGCCCGGCGCCGGGCCGCGCCCGGGCGCAGCCGCAGCGTGGAACTGGGCGGGGAGTCGACGTCCCCGGTGTCGGAGACGGTCAGAGGGCCGGCGCCGGTGCCGGTGCCGGTGCCCGGCCCGGGGGTGGTGCCCGGGCCGGGGGTGGTGCCCGGTGGCGTGCGCTGGGCGACCAGCCGGCCCGACAGCTCGCGTCCGGTGTGCCACTCGGCGAAGTCCGACCGCCCGAGCAGCTCGGCGCGCCGCTTCAGCTCGGCGCTCAGGGACTGCGCGAACTCCCGCATGCGGACGGGATCGTTGGCGGTGAGATGGGTGGTGACGTGCGGTACGTCCGTGCAGACGCCCAGTCCTTCGCCGGAGCCGCCGCCCGCCCCCACGCTGTCGCGGCCGTCCACCAGGACGATGCCGAGGCGGTCGGGGCGTTCGGCGGAGGCTAGCGAGGCGACGAGGGCCCGCAGCAGCTCGGTGCGGCCGCTGCCGGGCGGGCCCTCGACCAGCAGGTGCGGCCCGTCGGCGGTGAGGTCGGCCGCGACCGGGCCCCGGGGGCCGGCGCCCAGCACGCCCTGCGCGCGTCCGCCCAGCGCCTCGGTGTCGTCGGCGGCGTCCGCCCACCGGGCCATCAGGGAGGCCGGGGTGGCCCGGGCGAGGCCCAGCTCGTCCAGGAGCCGGGCCGCCTGGGGCAGCGGCGCCGACACGCGCGCGTGCCGCTCCCCGGCCGCGCCGTCGGTGCGCAGCGGGGCCAGGGCGCGCGCGAACCGCTCGGCCCAGGCGGGGGAGACGGCGTCGACCGTGCCGAGGGTGCCGTGCCCGACCGGGCCGGCGGGGGCGGCCGGACCGCCCTGGGCGCCCGTGGCGGTCCGCGCGACCCGCAGCAGCCGCACGGCCGTCGCCACGTCGCCGCTGAGCAGCGCCACGGCGCCGCACTCCCGGAAGACCGGCGACACCGCGCAGGCCGCCTCGTACGTCTCCGTGACCGGGGACGTCGGGGAGGCGGCGGCCGTCTCGGCGAGGCACACGACGTGGATGCCGGCCCGGGGCCCCTCCACGGCCAGCCGCGCCACCGTCCCGCGCAGGTCGGCGCCGCCCGGGTCGCCGTCCACGACGACCACCGTGTACGGCCCCGCGAAGCCGCCGGCCGGGCCGGTGCCGTCGTCGGACCGCGCCCAGGAGGGCTGCTGCCGGGCGGTGCCCGGGGCCGCCCCCGGGCCGGTCTGCCGCGTGTCCCGCGCGTCCTGGGCGTCCCGCGCGGGGGCCGTGGGCTGGGCCGGGATCGCGCCGCCGGGTGTGGCGGGGGTGGTGGGGGTGGGTGCGGTGGGTGCGGCGCCGGTCCGGAGGTCCGAGAGGTGGTCCTCCAGACGGCGCAGGAGTTCCTGGACGCGGGCCGTGGCCTGTTCGCGGTCGTGGGCGAGGAGCAGGCGGCAGTCCTGGCCGTGTCCGGGGCGCAGGTGCGGCAGCCAGCCGAGCCAGGACCACTCGGCGGTCCGCTCCGCGAGCGGACGGGAGCGGTCCGCGCTGAGCAGGACGATCTCCAGGACGTCGGCGGAGTGCAGCGCGGCGAGCTGGGCCACCACCGCGCGGGCCAGCCCGGTGAGCCGCTCGCGGGGGCCCGCCAGCCCGAGCGTCCCGACCTCGCGCAGCCCGACGGTCACGGGGACCGCGGGCAGCGGCGCGTCACCGCCGGGTGCCACCCGGTCGGCCGTACCGAGCCGTACGGCGAGCGCCTCCGGGTGGCCCGGGCCTCGCTCCCACAGCCGGGGGCCCGGCCCGAGCGCCGTCAGCAGCAGCGCGGCGGGGTCCGGCCAGGTCTCCGGCGCGCCGGTACCGGGGGTGCCGAGGACGCCGAGGGGTGCGGAGGCGGCGGTCGGTGCGGGGCCGGTCGTTTCGCCGTCGTCCGCGCGCGTGCCGGGCCCGGCGGCGTCCTGCGGGGCGCCGCGTCCGCCGGTCAGCCGCCGCGCCCATGCGCCGATGCCGCCGCGCCTGCGCACACCCTGGGGCAGGTCGGTGCCCCGCAGCGGCGTGCCCTTGCGCCGGGTGCCGCCGTCGGGGGCGGGCGGATCGGCGGGGCGGGCGGTCGCGCCGGTTCCGTGGGAGGCGGTTCCGCCGGGGGCGGCGGGTCCGTGGGGATGCGTGCCGGGCGCGTCCGCGCCGGGGGTGCGCGGGTCGTGCGCGCCCGGTGCGTACGCGCCCGTACCGGACGGGCCGCCGTACGTGTCCCCGTACGTGTCCGCGCCGGACGCTTCGCCGTACGTGCCCGCGCCGGACGCGCCGCCGTGGGTCCCGTCACCGGCGGGGGCCGGGCGGGGCTCGCCCGCCGTGGGCCCGGAGTCGCGGCTTTCGATGCGGGGGGCGCCGCCCTGACCGGGCACCTGGGGAGGCTCGGCCGGTGTCCCGCCGGTGCCGTGTCCCGCCGTGCCGTGGGTGTGGTGGGTGCGGCCGGCCGGGGCGCTCGTGGCCCCGGGGCCGGTGACGCGCGCCGTGCCGGGGGGCGTGTGCGCGGGGTGGGCGGGCCCCCGGTTGGCCCCGGGCGTGCGCGAGAGGCCGTCCCCGGCACCGCCGGCGGTGCCGGGGCGGTCGTCGGTGCGCCGGGCCGGGTGGCCCTCCGCCCCGTCCGCCACGCGCGCGTGGGCCACCTCGTCGCCGCCGGGCGACGGCGACGCCGGTGCCCCGGACAGCCGTACGCGGCCCTCCCCGTCCGGTGTCGTCGCCACCCGGGCCGGTGTCCCGCCGGGCACCGGCACGAGCCGCAGGGCCGACTCGCCGATCCGCAGCAGCGCGCCCGGGGAGAAGCGGACCGGGCGGGTGCCCACGCGGGTGCCGTCCAGGGTGGTGCCGTTGGTGGAGCCGAGGTCGGCGACCGAGACGCGGCCGTCGGGGGCCACGGTCACCGCGCAGTGCGTCCGGGAGACGTCCGGGTCGTCGAGCGCGACGTCGGCGTCGGCGGAGCGGCCGAGCCGGACCTGCCCGCCGTGCAGCAGGTGGACGCCGCCCGCGTCGGGGCCGGCGACCACGTGGAGCTGGGCCGGGACGTCGGCCGGTTCGGTGTGCGGGTCGGGCTCGCCCGGAGCGCCGAGGCAGAGCACGGCGCCGTCGGTCAGCGGGGGCTCGCCCAGGGTGCTGCGCTGGGCGTCGAGCCGCTGCGCACCGGCGTAGAGCACCACCTGGCCGGAGCCCGGGCCCTCGCCGCCGGGGAGCTGCGCGGCCAGCGCGGAGGCGACCGCGGCCAGTGCCGTGCCGGCCGGGGCGGTGACCAGCACGTCTCGGCGCGCGGCGCGGCCCTCCACCGGATCCTGCGGGCCCAGCGGGTCTACGACGGTCAGCCGGATCTGCATCGCCGTCAGCGGTCCCTTCGCGCGGGCGCCCGCGCGCCGGGGGACAGAAGCCGTTCACCACGGTCCCCCACCGCGGACTTCCCCCACCGCCACACGAGCACGTCGGCCAGTACTGCAGGCATCCTCGCACCTGCCACTGACAACGCGCCCGTCACCGGTCGTCAAATGATCTTGATTGGCCGCCTCTGCCCGCAAAAGTGCCTGACAGGTGCCGGATCGTTGATCGAGTGACGCCTGCTTGAGATCGGTCACGTCCGGGTCCGGCAACCAAGGGACCGGGTCGAGCGTCTTTCCTTCGAACATGTGCCTGGTCGGGCACCGGAAGCGGAACGTAAGACGTACCCGCGGACCAATGGGACCCACAGAACGAGGACAGCCCGGTGCCGGGACCACGGCACTACAGTGGGTCGGAACAGCCAGCAAGCAACAGGGAGCGCATGACGTGCGGCCGGTAGGCAGCAAGTACCTCCTCGAGGAGCCCCTCGGTCGCGGCGCGACGGGCACCGTGTGGCGGGCCCGCCAGCGGGAGACCGCGGGCGCCGAGGCGGCCGTGGCCGGTCAGCCCGGCGAGACCGTCGCGATCAAGGTCCTGAAGGAGGAGCTCGCGAGCGATCCCGACATCGTGATGCGCTTCCTGCGGGAGCGCTCCGTCCTGCTCCGGCTGACCCACCCCAACATCGTCCGGGTCCGCGACCTGGTCGTCGAGGGCGAACTGCTGGCGCTGGTCATGGACCTCGTCGAGGGCCCCGACCTGCACCGCTACCTGCGCGAGAACGGGCCGTTCACCCCGGTCGCCGCCGCCCTGCTCACCGCCCAGATCGCCGACGCCCTCGCCGCCAGCCACGCCGACGGCGTCGTCCACCGCGACCTGAAGCCGGCCAACGTCCTGCTGCGGCAGACCGGCGGCGAGATGCACCCGATGCTCACCGACTTCGGCATCGCGCGCCTCGCCGACTCACCGGGCCTCACCCGCACCCACGAGTTCGTCGGCACGCCCGCCTACGTCGCGCCGGAGTCCGCCGAGGGCCGCCCCCAGACCTCCGCCGTCGACGTCTACGGCGCCGGCATCCTGCTGTACGAGCTGGTCACCGGCCGGCCCCCGTTCGGCGGGGGCTCCGCCCTGGAGGTGCTGCACCAGCACCTGAGCGCCGAGCCGCGCCGCCCGTCCACCGTCCCGGACCCGCTGTGGACGGTCATCGAGCGCTGCCTGCGCAAGAACCCCGACGAGCGCCCCAGCGCCGAGAACCTCGCGCGCGGCCTGCGCGTCGTCGCCGACGGCATCGGCGTGCACGCGACCACCGCGCAGATCGGCGCCGCCGAGAACGTCGGCGCGCTCCTCGCCCCCGACCCGGAGCCCGCGCCGGTCCCGGGCGTCCCCGGCGCCGCCGACCCGACCCAGGTCCTCCCGCACCACGCGCAGAACCCGAACGGCGCCCACGACCCCAACGGCGCCACCAGCGTCCTGCCGCAGACCGGCAACCAGTCGGGCGCCGCCGACCCCACCGCCGTACTCCCGAACCGCGGGGCGGCCGACCCGACCGCCGTCATGCCGCCGGTGCCGCCCGGGCAGCCGGGCGGGCCGGGGCAGGGCGGGCAGCCCGGCGGCCCCGAGGACCCGCACCCCTGGCAGAACCAGCTCCGCGCCGCCCGCGACCGCAACGAGCAGACGCAGGTCCAGTACCTCGACCCGAACCAGGACCCGCTGCGCCGCCGCCCCCAGCGGCAGGTCGCCCGCCCGCAGCAGCCGCCCCGCCAGGCCCCGCAGGGCCCCCCGCCCGGCTACGGCTATCCGCAGCAGCAGCCGCAGCGGTACACCAACCCGCAGCCCCAGCAGCCCCAGCAGGCACCCCGGCGCGAGCCGCAGCGTTACGCCCCGCCGCCCGCGCCCGAGCCGCGCACGCCCCGGCGCGAACCCCGGCCGCCCCGGCAGCGCAGCGCCAACCCCATGCGGATCCCCGGGCTCGGCTGCCTCAAGGGATGCCTGTTCACCCTCGTCATCCTGGTAGTGGCCGGCTGGCTGATCTGGGAGCTGAGCCCGCTGCAGGACTGGATCGGCACCGGCAAGGGCTACTGGGAGCAGCTCAGCGACTGGTTCACCACGGTGACCGACTGGTTCGGCGAACTGGGCGGCGGCAGCGGCTCCGGCGGCGGGACCTCGACCGGCGGCTGAGCCGACGGACGGACGGCGCCGCCCTCATCGGGAGGCGCCGTTCACCCCCGCCGAGAGGCGATGTCGGAGATTTGTCGACACCCAGCGGGTGATTTCGGCCTCCCCCGTGAAGGCCGGCTCCTCGGACGCGTACTTTTAAGCGCAACACGCGTCGGTAGGAGCAGTCTTGGCACGGAAGATCGGCAGCCGGTACACCGCCCACCAGATCCTCGGGCGGGGCAGTGCCGGCACGGTGTGGCTGGGCGAGGGTCCCGAGGGACCCGTCGCGATCAAGCTGCTGCGCGAGGACCTGGCGTCCGACCAGGAGCTGGTCTCCCGCTTCGTGCAGGAGCGCACCGCCCTGCTCGGCCTGGAGCACCCGCACGTCGTCTCCGTGCGCGACCTGGTGGTCGACGGCAACGACCTCGCGCTGGTCATGGACCTGGTGCGCGGCACGGACCTGCGCACCCGCCTCGACCGGGAGCGGCGCATGGCCCCCGAGGCCGCTGTGGCCGTCGTCGCCGACGTCGCCGACGGCCTGGCCGCCGCGCACGCCGCCGGGGTCGTGCACCGCGACGTCAAGCCCGAGAACGTACTGCTCGACATGCAGGGCCCGCTCGGCCCCGGCGGCGCGCACCCGGCCCTGCTGACGGACTTCGGGGTCGCCAAGCTCATCGACACCCCGCGCCGCACCCGCGCCACGAAGATCATCGGCACGCCCGACTACCTGGCCCCCGAGATCGTCGAGGGCCTGCCCCCGCGCGCGTCGGTCGACATCTACGCCCTGGCCACGGTGCTGTACGAGCTGCTCGCCGGCTTCACACCCTTCGGCGGCGGCCACCCCGGCGCAGTCCTGCGCCGCCACGTCACCGAGACGGTCGTCCCCCTGCCCGGCATCCCCGACGAGCTGTGGCAGCTGCTCGTGCAGTGCCTCGCCAAGGCGCCGGCCTCCCGGCTGCGCGCCTCCGAGCTGGGCGCCCGGCTGCGCGAGCTGCTGCCGATGCTGGCCGGCATGGGCCCGCTCGACGTGGACGAGCCCGACGCCGAGCAGGACCAGGACGCGCCCGAGGAGCCCGCGGCGTCCGCCGCGTCCGGCGGGGAGGCGGTGCCGCGCCGGGGAGCGGTCCCGCTGGTGCCGGGGGCGAAGCCGGCCGACTCCAACCGCGACACGCACACCTCGATGCGCGTCCCCGCCCCCGACGAGCTGGCTGGCGGCGCCCGCGGCACCGCCCGCGCGCCGCGCGCGTCCGGCGCCCCGCGCCCCGGCTCGGCCCGCAACCGCGCCGCCGCGCGGCGCCGCCGGATCGCGGTGGGCGCGGGCGCGGTCGCCCTGGTGGCGGCGGTCGGTGCCGGTACGTGGCTGGCCACGGGCGGCGACGAGGGCGGCACGGGGCCCCAGGACACGCGGAACTCGGCACCGGCCTCCCCGTGAGGCCCCGGGCGGCGCGGCGGGCGCCGCCCGTGACGGCCCGGCGAATGCCGGTGGACGGAGCCGTTACGCTGGATGCGTGGCAGTCGTCGATGTATCCGAAGAGCTGAAGTCCCTCTCCTCGACCATGGAGTCGATCGAGGCCGTCCTGGACCTCGACAGGCTGAGGGCAGACATCGCCGTGCTCGAGGAGCAGGCGGCCGCGCCGTCCCTCTGGGACGACCCGGAGGCGGCGCAGAAGATCACCAGCAAGCTCTCCCACCTCCAGGCCGAGGTCAGGAAGGCCGAGGCCCTGCGCGGCCGGATCGACGATCTCGGCGTGCTCTTCGAGATGGCCGAGGAGGAGGACGACCCGGACACCCGCGCGGAGGCCGAGTCCGAGCTGACGGCGGTCAAGAAGGCGCTGGACGAGATGGAGGTCCGCACGCTCCTCTCGGGCGAGTACGACTCCCGTGAGGCGCTCGTCAACATCCGCGCCGAGGCCGGTGGCGTGGACGCCGCCGACTTCACCGAGAAGCTCCAGCGGATGTACCTGCGCTGGGCCGAGCAGCGGGGCTACAAGACCGAGGTCTACGAGACGTCGTACGCGGAGGAGGCCGGCATCAAGTCGACCACCTTCGCCGTGCAGGCGCCGTACGCCTACGGCACCCTCTCCGTCGAGCAGGGCACCCACCGCCTGGTGCGCATCTCGCCCTTCGACAACCAGGGGCGCCGCCAGACCTCCTTCGCGGGCGTCGAGATCCTCCCCGTGGTCGAGCAGACCGACCACATCGAGATCGACGAGTCCGAGCTGCGGGTGGACGTGTACCGCTCCTCCGGCCCCGGCGGCCAGGGCGTGAACACCACCGACTCTGCGGTGCGGCTCACCCACCTCCCCACCGGCATCGTGGTCTCCTGCCAGAACGAGCGCTCGCAGATCCAGAACAAGGCCACCGCCATGAACGTCCTCCAGGCCAAGCTGCTGGAGCGGCGCCGCCAGGAGGAGCAGGCCAAGATGGACGCCCTCAAGGGCGACGGCGGCAACTCCTGGGGCAACCAGATGCGTTCGTACGTCCTGCACCCCTACCAGATGGTCAAGGACCTGCGCACCGAGCACGAAGTGGGCAACCCCGAGGCCGTGTTCAACGGCGAGATCGACGGTTTCCTGGAGGCCGGAATTCGCTGGCGCAAGCAGCAGGAGAAGTAGCGCGAAGCGCAGACGCCGCTTTGTCGACAAGGCAACTGCCGCCCTTCCGGCGGCGGTTGCCTTTTGTCTGCCCGCTGTTCGCCGGTGATGTCTGGGTTTTACATCACACTCACACCCTTTGTGTCCGGCATACGTCCCTTACCTGGACATCGCGTACGCAATGGCCTTGACGTTGCTTTGAACATTCGTAAGGGTGAGGCGCGGCATGCGTATTTCTGGGGCGCATGTGAACCGGGGGACTTCAGTACGCAGCGACCTCCCGTCGATCACGGCCCCCGAGTGCGGCCTCACTGACTAATCGGCTACTGGGGGTAGCAACTACATGACGAAGAAGACGCGCATTCGTGTCGCGCGCATAGCGGCCGGCGCCGTGATCGCGGCCGGTGCCTCCCTGACCGCCGCGGGTGCCGCCTCGGCGCTCGACATCGGTGTGGGCGTGGGTGTCGGCGACACCAACGTCGGCGTCGGCGTGAGCGTCGGCGACGACGCGGGCGACACCGAGGGCACCACGGAAGGCACGACCGAGGGCACGACCGAGGGCACCAACGTCGGCGTGACCGAGGGCACCACGGAGGGCACCACCGAGGGCACCACGGTGGGGACGACCGAGGGCACCACGGAAGGTACCTCCGAGGGCACCACGGAGGGGACGACCGAGGGCACCACGGAAGGCACCACCGAGGGCACCACGGAGGGGACCTCCGAGGGCACCACCGAAGGTACGTCCGAGGGCACCACCGAAGGCGGCGACAACGGCGGCTCCGGCAACAACGGCGGTTCCGGCAACAACGGCGGTTCCGGCAACAACGGCGGCTCGGGCAACAACGGTGGTTCCGGCAACACCGGCGGCTCCACCGGCGGCAACGGCGGCTCGGACACCACCGGCGGCAACTCCGGCGGCAACGGCGGTGGCTCCACCGGCGGTGACACCACCGGCGGTACCGGTGGCGGCGACAACACCACCCCCGACGGCGGCAGCAACGACAACGTCGCCCAGGAAGAGGGCTCCTCGGCCCTGACCGACACCGGCGAAGAGGCTCCGGCCTCCGACACCGCCGCCCAGGGCAGCGGTGACGAGCTGGCCGAGACCGGTGCCGCGGAGACCACGTTCCTGCTGGTCGGCGCCGCCACGATGATCGCCGGCGGCATCGGCTTCCGCATGCTGCCGCGTCTGATGAACGGCCGCGGCGCGGCTGCCTGACGGTAGCCGTCCGCGTACGCACCGCGTACGCGACCCGCACGCACGCGAAGGGGCCCGGAGCGCGACGCTCCGGGCCCCTTCGGTGTCTTTCCGTGTCCGGGAGCCCCGCAGGGGCCCTCCAGGGGTGTCAGACGGTCTGGTGGGCCGCCAGCAGGGCCACCGCCGCGATCAGCACCACGAGCAGCGCGATCAGCGTCGTCGGATTCAGCCCCGCAAGGAAACTGTCCTGCTGCAGCCGCTCGCGGTTCGCCCGGCACACCGGGCACCGGCCCTCACTCACGGGCGCCGCGCAGTTCGCGCACACCAACCGGTCGTACGTCATGCGCTCGCCCTCCTTGCAACCGGTTCCGTAGGGACAACGCCCACACGGCCGCGAGCGTTCCCCTTCCACTGTGCCAGGTTCCGGAGGACCCCGCGCGCCCTCCCCCCCAAGGACAAAACGCGCAACTGATGCACAACCCCGACCGGTGACTGCGGTCCGCTCCCCGCTTCGCGTATGGTCACGCACATCTACCCCCGGCGACCCGTGGTGCATCCGTGATCCGATTCGACAACGTCTCCAAGGTCTACCCCAAACAGAGCCACCCAGCCCTCAGGGACGTCTCCCTGGAAATCGAGAAGGGCGAGTTCGTCTTCCTCGTCGGGTCCTCCGGCTCCGGAAAGTCCACCTTCCTGCGGCTGATCCTCCGCGAGGAGCGGTGCAGCCACGGACAGGTGCACGTCCTGGGCAAGGACCTCGCCCGCCTGTCCAACTGGAAGGTGCCGCAGATGCGCCGCCAGCTGGGCACGGTGTTCCAGGACTTCCGCCTGCTGCCGAACAAGACGGTCGGCGAGAACGTCGCCTTCGCCCAGGAGGTCATCGGCAAGTCCCGCGGCGAGATCCGCAAGTCCGTGCCGCAGGTGCTCGACCTCGTCGGGCTCGGCGGCAAGGAGGACCGCAGGCCCGGTGAGCTGTCCGGCGGTGAGCAGCAGCGCGTCGCCATCGCGCGCGCCTTCGTCAACCGGCCCAAGCTGCTGATCGCCGACGAGCCCACCGGCAACCTGGACCCGCAGACGTCCGTCGGCATCATGAAGCTGCTCGACCGCATCAACCGGACGGGCACCACCGTGATCATGGCGACCCACGACCAGAACATCGTGGACCAGATGCGCAAGCGCGTCATCGAGCTGGAGAAGGGCCGCCTCGTCCGCGACCAGGCACGCGGCGTCTACGGCTACCAGCACTGACGAGGAACGGAAAGGCTTAACGAGACGCCATGCGCGCCCAGTTCGTGCTCTCGGAGATCGGTGTCGGTCTTCGACGCAACCTGACGATGACCTTCGCGGTCATCGTGTCCGTCGCCCTGTCCCTGGCCCTGTTCGGCGGTTCGCTGCTGATGAGCGACCAGGTCAGCACCATGAAGGGCTACTGGTACGACAAGGTCAACGTCTCGGTCTTCCTCTGCAACAAGAGCGACGCCGAGTCCGACCCCAACTGCGCCAAGGGCGCGGTGACCGAGGACCAGAAGAAGCAGATCATGTCCGACCTCGACGCCATGACGGTCGTCGACAAGGTCGTGTACGAGTCGCAGGACGAGGCGTACAAGCACTACAAGGAGCAGTTCGGCGACTCGCCGCTGGCCAGCTCGCTCACGCCGGACCAGATGCAGGAGTCGTACCGGATCAAGCTGAAGGACCCGGAGAAGTACCAGGTCATCGCGACCGCCTTCGACGGGCGGGACGGCGTGCAGTCCGTGCAGGACCAGAAGGGCATCCTGGACAACCTCTTCGAGCTCCTCAACGGCATGAACTGGGCCGCCCGCGCGGTGATGGCGCTCATGCTGGTCGTGGCGCTGATGCTGATCGTCAACACCGTGCGCGTCTCGGCGTTCAGCCGGCGCCGCGAGACCGGCATCATGCGGCTGGTCGGCGCCTCGGGCTTCTACATCCAGGCGCCGTTCATCATGGAGGCGGCGGTCGCCGGGCTCATCGGCGGTGGTGTCGCCTGCGCCTTCCTGGTGATCGCCAGGTACTTCATCATCGATCACGGACTCGCCCTGTCCGAGAAGTTGAACCTGATCAACTTCATCGGCTGGGACGCCGTGCTGACGAAGCTGCCGCTCATCCTGGCGACCAGCCTGCTGATGCCCGCGTTGGCCGCGTTCTTCGCGTTGCGCAAGTACCTGAAGGTGTGACACATGCCAAGAGGGCCGAACGGTCAAGCGACCGTGCGGCCCTCTCGCGTTGTCCTAGACTCACCGGCATGTCAGGTCGTGACCTGTTCTGTCAGCCCCGCCGCGCACGCCACGGGGCCGCCCTGACCTTGCTGTTCGCGAGCGTGCTCGTCGCGGGCGCGGCGACCGGTTCGCTCCCCGGGGCCGACCCGGAGCGGCCCTCCGAACCGGCCCGTCCGGCCGCTCCCGCCGGACGGCACGAGGAGGTCGCCCGGGCGGCGGCCGAGGCGATGGCCGACGGCAAGTCCCCCGTGGAGGCCGCCGAACGCGCCGTCAGCCGCAGCGGGGACCGCTGGGGCGCCGTCTACTCCCGGGGCGAGTACGAGGAGTTGGAGGAGGCCCTCGACGGCCGGTACACCGGCGTCGGGCTCTCCGCGCGCCGCGAGCGCGACGGCCGTATCGAGGTGACCGGGGTGCGCTCCGGCTCGCCCGCCGCCGACGCCGGGATCCGCCCGGGCGACCGGCTGCGCAGCGTGGACGGCGAGCGGGTCGACGGGCGCCCCGTCACCGAGGTCGTCTCGATACTGCGCGGCGACGCCGGTGCCGAGCCCGCGGGCAGCGCCGTCCGGCTCGGTCTGGAACGCGGCACGCGCGCGTGGACCGAGACCGTCCGCCGGGCCCGGCTGTCCACGGACCCCGTGACCGTGCGCACGCTCGCCGACGGGGTCACCGTCGTGAAGGTCGTCTCGTTCACCAAGGGCGTCGGCGAGCGGGTGCGCGCCGCCGTGGAGCGGGTGCCGGCCGGGGCCGGAGTCGTCCTCGACCTGCGCGGCAACTCCGGCGGTCTGGTCGGCGAGGCCCAGGCCGCCGCCTCCGCCTTCCTCGACGGCGGCCTGGTCGCCACGTACGACGTCGACGGCGAGCAGCGGGCCCTGCACGCCGGCCCCGGCGGCGACACCACCAGGCCCCTGGTCGCCCTCGTCGACGGCGGCACGATGAGCGCGGCCGAACTCCTCGCCGGGGCCCTCCAGGACCGCGGGCGGGCGGTCGTCCTGGGCTCCCGCACCTTCGGCAAGGGCTCGGTGCAGCTGCCGGGCAGGCTCCCCGGCGGCTCGGTGGCCGAGCTGACCGTGGGGCACTACCGCACCCCCTCCGGCCGCGGCGTCGACGGCACCGGCATCACACCCGACCTGGAGGTCGAGCCGACGGAGCCGGACGCCCTGGAGCGGGCGCGGACGGTGCTGAGCGGGCTGGGACCGGCCGCTTAATCGGCTTTCCCCGGGGCCCCTGTGTAGTGCCAAAATGGCTGCACTATGGCTAAGGAAAAAGGGCGCAAGCTGATCGCGCAGAACAAGAAGGCGCGGCACGACTACCAGATCCTCGACACCTACGAGGCAGGGCTGGTCCTGTCCGGGACCGAGGTGAAGTCGCTGCGCCAGGGGCGGGCCTCGCTGGCCGACGGCTTCGTGCAGCTGGACGGACACGAGGCGTGGCTGCACAACGTGCACGTGCCGGAGTACAGCCAGGGCACCTGGACCAACCACAGCGCCCGGCGCAAGCGGAAGCTGCTGCTGCACCGCGTGGAGATCGACAAGCTGGAGGCGAAGTCCCAGGAGACCGGTCACACGATCGTGCCCCTGGCGCTGTACTTCAAGGACGGCCGGGCCAAGGTCGAGATCGCGCTGGCGCGCGGCAAGAAGGAGTACGACAAGCGGCAGACGCTCCGCGAGAAGCAGGACCGCCGCGAGGCGGAGCGGACGATCTCCGCGATCCGGCGCAAGCAGCGGGCCTGACCGCCGGCGCCCGACCGCCGGGAATAGGCTGGCACCGTCGCGCGTTGGTCACGTACGATGGCAACTGCACCCCACGGCGGGTGCGCGCCCTCCTCGGAGGGATTGAAAAATCAACATGGGGATGATCGGTTTCGACAGCGGCTGTCGAAGCAGGGGAAGCGTGTCGAGGAAGCGGCCATGATCTCGTAAACCACAGGCCGAAAAAAATAATCGCCAACACCAAGCGCGATTCCTCCCAGCAGGCCTTCGCCCTCGCTGCCTGATCTCAGGTAGCGAAGCGAGCCTCCTACTACGGGAGTGTCAGCCCGGGGCTGTTCCCGACCCGGATCCTGGCATCAGCTAGGGGACTAAACCTTGATCCCGGTCACGGGGTGAAGAGGGAAACCAAACAGTGACTGAGCCCGTCGGAGACTTGTCCGCGTGATCTCCGGGGCTGAGAAAATCGAAGCGGACTGCACACGGAGAAGCCCTGATTCCGCACCGTTGGACGCGGGTTCGATTCCCGCCATCTCCACAGTTCCCATGTGGGCCGAGGCCCCGCCGCTCCAGAGCGGCGGGGCCTTCGTCATGCCCGCCGCCGGTCCGCAGGCCGTACGTCCCGGGCCGGGACCAGGGCCAGGGCGAGCAGCAGGGCCGCCGCGGACGCCGTGACCGGTATGCCGTAGCCCGCCGTGGGCGAGGCGTGCTCCACCGTCCAGCCGCCCAGCGCGCTGCCGCCGGCGATGCCGCCGAGCAGGCCGGTCACCGCGAGCGTCATCCCCTCGTTCAGGCGGCCCTGGGGGGTGCGGCTCTGGACCAGCGTCATGGTGGTGACCATGGTCGGCGCGGTCGCCATCCCGGCGACCAGCAGCGCGAGCGCCAGCAGCGGCAGCGAGCCGGTGAGCGACGCCGCCAGCAGCGGCAGCGTCAGCAGGGCCGTCATCGCGGCCACGCACCAGGGCAGGCGGTGCTCGGCGGGCCCGGCCGGTTTCAGGGCGCCGTACAGCAGGCCCGCCGCGCAGGAACCGGCCGCCTGGAGCGCGAGCACCACACCGGCGGCGGCGCGGTGACCCTGTGCGTCCGCGAACGCGATCGTGACGACCTCCAGGGCGCCGAACACCCCGCCCACCGCCAGGCACACGGCCAGCAGCGGCGGGATGCCCGGTACGCGCAGGGGCGCCTTCGCCGTCGGGTGCGGCCGGGCCGGCGGCTCGGTGGAGCGCTGGGCGGTGAACAGCAGCATCCCGCTCACCAGCAGCACCACGCCGACGAGGGTGCCCGCCTCCGGGAACAGCGCCGTGCACAGGAACGCGGCGAGGACCGGCCCGAGCATGTAGCACAGCTCGTCCGCGGCCTGCTCGAAGGAGTTCGCGGTGTGCAGGGCGCCGACGGCGTCCTTCCGGTCCTTCAGCAGGTGGGCCCAGCGGGCGCGGGCCATGCCGCCGGTGTTGGGCGTCGTCGCGGTGGCGGCGTACGCGGCGAACAGGGTCCAGGCGGGCGCCTCGTACCGGACGCACAGCAGCAGGGCGAGCGAGCCCAGGGCGGCGACCAGGGTCGCGGGGACGGCCACCCTCGCCTGTCCGTGCCGGTCCACGAGCCGCGCGGTCCACGGCGCGACGAGCGCCGTCGCCGCCAGGCCCGTCGCGGTGACGGCGCCGGCGAGGGCGTACGAACCGCGGGTGCCGGCGATCATCACGACCGCGCTCACACTGAACATCCCCATGGGCAGCCGGGCCGTGAGGTTCCCGATCGTGAAGGCTCGGGCGCCGGGCAGGGCGAGCAGGCGCCGGTACGGGCCGGGCGGCCGGTACCGGGTGCGCGGCCGGAAGTCGGCGGCGACGAGGCTGTCCGCCGTGACGGCCAGGAAGGGGGCGGACGAGGGCGGGGAGAGGCGTGCGGAGGTCGGTCGCGGCATGGACCCACCGTCGCCCGGAGGTGATCAAGGGGTCCAACACCTTCTCCGCACCCATTCACGCACTCCTGTTGTAAATTCGCCGGATGGCCGCTCCCGCCCACCTCGACCCCCGCCTCCTGCGCGCCTTCGTCACCGTCGCGGAGGACCTGCACTTCACCCGTGCCGCCGCCCGTCTGTACGTCGCCCAGCAGGCGCTGAGCAGGGACGTGCGGCGCCTGGAGCGGGAACTGGGCGCCGAGTTGTTCGTCCGGACCACCCGGCAGGTGACCCTGACGGCCGACGGCGAGCGGCTGCTGCCGTACGCCCGCCGCGCGCTCCAGGCGCAGGACGACCTCCTGGCCGCCTTCGGACAGGCGCGCCCGCTGCTGGTCGACCTCAACTCCCCGGGGCTCGTCACCGGCCGGCTGGTCCTCGAACGGGCCCGCGCGCTGGCGCCCGAGCAGGAGCTGATGGCGCGTTACGAGAGCGGCCTGACGGGCGCCGCCGCCGAACTGCTCGCCGGGCGCCTCGACGCCTCCTTCGGGCGGTTCGCCGGCCTGCCCCCGGCGTTGCGGGCCGGGCTCGGCCACCAGCCGGTGCGCTACGAGCCCATGGCGGTGCTGCTGCCCGAGGACCACCCGCTGGCCGGGCTGCCGGAGGTGCCGCTCGCCGCGCTGGCGGGCGAGACCGTGTACGCCGGGGCCGGCAATCCGCGGACGCCCGAGTGGACCGACCTCGCGCGCCTGCTCTTCGAGGGGCGCGGCATCGAGACGGCCCCGCCCGCCCCGCTGGCCGTCGGGGTCGAGGAGTTCCGGCGGATCATGGAAAAGGAGGGCAATCCGATCCTGGCCGTGGAGAGCTTTCCGGCCATCGGAGCGACCGTGGTGCGTCCGCTCGTCGACCCCGTGCCGCTGTCGCCGGTCTCCCTGGTGTGGCGGAAGGGGCTGGTGCACCCGGCGTTCGACGCGCTGCGCGGTGCGGCGCGGCAG
The DNA here is from genome assembly GCF_044142145.1 of Streptomyces sp. BK79. NCBI lineage: Bacteria > Bacillati > Actinomycetota > Actinomycetes > Kitasatosporales > Streptomycetaceae > Streptomyces > Streptomyces sp. BK79. The sequence continues at coordinate 364,015 of NZ_JBHVOC010000002.1, read as the reverse complement.
GTCGCGGCGGAGGAAGGCTGGCTCCGCGTGCCCGCCGGCGCCTGGGTCCCGGCCCCCGACGCCGCTGTGATGTCCGTCCACAACTAGGCACGCGGCCACCACGCCTCCTCCGCGTGCGCTACATTCTTGGCCTGAGCACGGTGTGGTACAGGGGGCGCTCGAACCTGGTGGGGGCCGGTTCGGCCGACGGGTGCTCAGAGTCGTACGCGCACCCGGAACTGTCCCGTGGGGGGAAGTGCGTGCGCGTGAAGAATTGGCAAAAAGACGCTCAACCGGAGGGGCCCGAGGCCGTGTCCGGAACGCGTGATCTCCCAGAGGCTGGACAGGATGCTGACCCCATCGACGTGTTTCCGGCGACCCGGGCGTTGCCGGTGAACGGGGAGTCCCCGGCGGCCGGCGCGGCGTCCGGACCCGCGGGCTCGCCCGACGGCCCGGCCGCGTCCGGGTGGTTCGGGAACGCCGGCGACGCCGCGGTCCGTCCCGGCGCGAGCCGTTCCGACGCGACGGAGATCCTCGGTTCCCGAATAGGCGGGGGTCAGGGCCGAATAGGCCGGAATCCGGGTCCGGGCTTCGATCCGTCACGTCAGGGGCGGATAACCTGGGGCACCACTGACCAGGCCGGACAGACCGGACGGAACGAACAGACCAGACATGCCGGGATCGGCCCGGCACACGCGCGTCCGGCGGGTGCCCGTCCGGCAGGTGCCCGTCCGGGCGGCACGGAGCCCGGCGCCGCCGTCCGGACCGGAGCCGACCGCGCCGGAGCGGACCCGTACGACGACAGGACGGACGTCCTGCCCCCGTTCGGCCTCGGCACCGAAGGCCCCCACGGGACCGAAGGCACCCACGGGACTCACGGCGCCGGCGACGCCGACAGGACGGACGTCCTCCCCCCGGTCGCATCAGCCGCCCCGGCCGCCCCCACGCGAGCGTTCCCCGCGGGCACGACCGCCCCCGTTCCCGTCACCGCCGCCCTCCGCGACCCCTGGCAGGAAACCCCGGACGCCGACGCCGACGCCGGTTCCGGCGCCGCCGGCCACGCGCACGACCCGCACGAGGTGACCGTCCAGCTCGACGCCGTCCAGCTCGGTGACGGGACGATCCGCCGGGCGGACAGTGGGCAGCACCGCAAGCGCGGCCCCGAGGGCTCCGACGGACCGGTCTTCGTCGACGCCTCGGGACGCCGCAGCCGCCTGTACCGCCGTATCGGCATCGCGTTCGGCATGGCCTGCGCCGTCTACGCCGTCGTCATCGTCTCCACGCTGCTGTCCGGCAACTCCAACGCGCCCTGGCTGCCCGTGGAGGGCCAGCAGGAGGGCAAGCCGGCCGGCAGGGTCGACACCACCCCGCTGCCCTCCGAGTCGGCGGAGCCCTCCGGCACCGGCGGCGCGGCCCCGGGCACCAGCCCCTCGGCCGGCGCCGGCGTGACCACGGCCCCGGACGCCGACGCCCCCGCGCCCGGCACGTCCGCCACCGCGCGGCAGCCCGGCGCCGGCACCGACCCCGGCCCCTCCCGGAGCGGGGCGGACACGCAGCCGGGCGGTGGCGGCGCGACCGCCCCGGACCCGGCGCAGTCGTCGCAGGCACCGCCCCCCGTCACCACGAACCCGTCGACCCCGGCGGGCGGCGGCGGCGACCCCACGGTCCTCCCGACGCAGCCCACCGGCGGCACCACCACCGACCCCGGTGACGACACGACCGCCAACGGCGCGAGCGATCCGCTCGCCGCCGCCCGTACGTCCTCTTCCCTGTTCCCGGAGAACACCCTCTGATGGCATCCCGCACCCGCCGTCACGGGCCGGCCAGCCGCGCCCGTGACGGCGCCCGGCGCCGCCGCCTGCCCCTGCGCCTGCTGCTCCCGCTGCTCGTCCTGGTCGCCCTGGCGGCGATGCTCATGCTGCGCGGATACGTGCACAGCGAGATCCTCGCCGACCACCGCGTCCAGCCGCCCGCCGCCACCGACCGGGTGCCGGAGAAGATCCTCGAGGGCGGCCCGGTCATCGACGCCCGCGGCGGCCGCACCGAGAGCCTGAGCGTGCCCGACCACCGTCTGGTCCTCACGTTCGACGACGGCCCGGACCCGACCTGGACGCCGAGGGTGCTGGACGTGCTGAAGAAGCACGACGCGCACGGCGTGTTCTTCGTCACCGGCACCATGGCCTCCCGCTACCCCGACCTGGTCGAGCGCATGGTCGACGAGGGCCACGAGCTCGGGCTGCACACGTTCAACCACCCCGACCTCTCCTTCCAGTCCAAGAAGCGCATCGACTGGGAGCTGTCGCAGAACCAGCTGGCGATCACCGGCGCGGCCGGTGTCCGCACCTCGCTGTTCCGCCCGCCCTACTCCTCCTTCGCCGACGCCATGGACAACAAGTCCTGGCCGGTCACCGAGTACATCGGCAGCCGCGGCTACATCACCGTCGTCAACAACACCGACAGCGAGGACTGGAAGCGGCCCGGCGCCGACGAGATCATCCGCCGGGCGACGCCGAAGAACGGCGAGGGCGCCATCGTCCTGATGCACGACTCCGGCGGCGACCGCAGCCAGACCGTCGAGGCGCTGGACCGGTTCCTGCCCGACCTGCAGAAGCAGGGCTACGAGTTCGACAACCTCACCGAGGCCCTGGGCGCGCCCAGCGCGATGACCCCGGTGAGCGGCGCCGAACTGTGGAAGGGCAAGGCGTGGGTCTTCCTGGTCCAGGCGTCGGAGAAGATCACCGACGCTCTGGTGGTGGGCCTCGCCGTCATCGGCACGCTGGTCATCGGCCGCTTCGGGCTGATGCTGCTGCTCTCCGGCGTCCACGCCCGCCGCGTCCGCAGCAAGAACTTCCGCTGGGGCCCGCCGGTGACCGAACCGGTGACGGTGCTGGTCCCGGCGTACAACGAGGCCAAGTGCATCGAGAACACCGTGCTGTCCCTGATGGCCAGTGACCATCCGATCGAGGTCATCGTCGTCGACGACGGCTCCACCGACGGCACGGCCCGCCTCGTCGAGGCGATGGGCCTGCCGGGCGTGCGGGTGATCCGCCAGCTCAACGCGGGCAAGCCGGCCGCGCTCAACCGGGGCCTGGCCAACGCCAGCCACGACATCGTCGTCATGATGGACGGCGACACGGTCTTCGAGCCGTCCACCGTCCGCGAACTCGTCCAGCCCTTCGGCGACCCGAAGGTCGGCGCGGTGGCCGGCAACGCGAAGGTCGGCAACAAGGACAGCCTCATCGGCGCCTGGCAGCACATCGAGTACGTGATGGGCTTCAACCTGGACCGCCGGATGTACGACGTGCTGCGCTGCATGCCGACCATCCCCGGTGCCGTGGGCGCCTTCCGCCGCTCCGCGCTCGCCCCCATCGGCGGCATGAGCGACGACACCCTCGCCGAGGACACCGACGTCACCATGGCGCTGCACCGCGCCGGCTGGCGCGTGGTCTACGCCGAGAACGCCCGCGCCTGGACCGAGGCCCCGGAGACCGTCCAGCAGCTGTGGTCCCAGCGCTACCGCTGGTCGTACGGCACCATGCAGGCCATCTGGAAGCACCGCCGCGCGGTGATCGAGAAGGGCCCCTCGGGCCGCTTCGGCCGGGTCGGTCTGCCCTTCGTCTCCCTGTTCATGGTCCTCGCCCCGCTGCTCGCGCCGCTGATCGACGTCTTCCTGCTCTACGGCATCGTCTTCGGCCCGACCCAGAAGACGATCATGGCGTGGCTGGGCGTCCTGGCCATCCAGGCGGTCTGCGCGGCGTACGCCTTCCGGCTCGACCGCGAACGCATGACCCATCTGATCTCGCTGCCACTGCAGCAGATCCTCTACCGCCAGCTCATGTACGTCGTGCTGCTCCAGTCCTGGATCACCGCGCTGACCGGCGGCCGGCTGCGCTGGCAGAAGCTCCGGCGCACCGGTGTCGTCGAGGCGCCCGGCGGCTCCGTGCCGAACCGGCGTGTGCAGAGCCAGGACGATCGGAGGCCGGTGGCATGACCCACGGACACACGACCGGTACGGGCATGAACCCGGAGCCGGCCGGCCCGTACAGCACCGGATACGGCACGCCCCACCCGGGCGCGCCGTACGCGGACCCGACCGCGGGCGCCCCGTACGCCGTCCCGCGCCAGCGCACGACGGAGCCCGCGCCCACCCTCGCGCCCGAGGCCGCCGCGTCGCCCGCCGTCCCGGCCGCCAAGAAGCCGGGCCGCGACCGGTACCTGGACCTGCTGCGCTCCATCGCCCTGGTCCGCGTCGTGGTCTACCACCTCTTCGGCTGGGCCTGGCTGACCGTGCTGTTCCCCTCCATGGGCGTGATGTTCGCGCTGGCGGGCTCGCTGATGGCGCGTTCGCTGAAGCGACCGGCGCTGGGCGTGATCCGCGGACGCGTGCGCCGGCTCCTGCCGCCGATGTGGGCGTTCGCCGTCGTCGTGCTGACGATGATGTTCGTCAACGGCTGGAACCCGGCCGAGGACCCCGACCGCGGCGGCACCTGGGGCCTGATCGAGCTGTTCAACTACCTCGTCCCGATCGGCGCCCCGCCCTACCCCTGGCACGTCGGCTCACCGTCCGGCCTGCTGGAGGACACCTGGGCGGTGCAGGCCGCGGGCCCGCTGTGGTACCTGCGCGCCTACCTCTGGTTCGTCCTGGCCTCCCCGCTGCTGCTCTGGCTGTTCCGCAAGGCGCCCTGGCCGACGCTGCTCGCGCCGCTCGGCCTCACGGCGGTCGTCGGCACGGGCCTGGTGAAGATCCCGGGGGAGACCGGCAACGCCGTCACCGACTTCGCGGTCTACGGCGGCTGCTGGATCCTGGGCTTCGCCCACCACGAGGGCCTGCTGAAGCAGATCCCGCGCTACGTGTCCGTCTCCTGCGCGTCCCTGATCATGGCCTTCGGCCTGTGGTGGGCCTCGAACCACCTGGGTCCCGACGGCTGGGACCTCAACGACATCCCACTGGCCCAGGCCACCTGGTCGTTCGGGTTCGTGGTGATCCTGCTCCAGTACTCCCCGTCCTGGCAGGAACTCCCCGGGCGCCTGGCCAGGTGGGACAAGCTGGTGACCCTCTCCAACAACCGCGCGGTCACCATCTACCTGTGGCACAACCTGCTGATCATGGCCACGGTCCCGATCATCGACCTCGCCTACAAGCTCCCCTTCATGCAGAGCGAGCGCGCGGTCGGTGCGCTCGACGGCGCCTACACCATCTGGATGTTCGCCCTCGTCTGGCCGCTCATCGGCCTGATGGTCGTCGCCGTCGGCTGGGTCGAGGACCTCGCGGCCAAGCGCAGGCCGAGACTGTGGCCGAACGGCACCAAGCGCACCCCCTCCCGCGCCAGGGCGGCCCACCGGAGCTGACGGCGACCTCTCATCCCGTCCCGGTGCCGGGTGAGAGCAACGTTCCCTTCCGGTCATCCACAGCCCCACAGGCCCGAAACGCGCCCTGCCTAGGTTCGGTGCAACCGAGCTGTGGAGCACCGTGGAGGCGTCATGACAGTCCCTGGCCGCCGCTGGATCCAGCACTGGGATCCGGAGGACGAGACGTTCTGGAAGGAGACGGGAGAGCGGGTCGCCCGGCGGAACCTGTTCTTCTCCGTCCTCTCCGAGCACATCGGGTTCTCGGTCTGGACGCTGTGGTCCGTGCTGGTCCTCTTCATGGGGCCGGAGTACGGGCTGACACCGGCCGACAAGTTCCTGCTGACGTCCGTGGTGACGCTGGTCGGGGCCGTCGTGCGGGTGCCGTACACGTTCGCGGTCGCGGTCTTCGGCGGGCGGAACTGGACGATCATCTCCGCCGGGCTGCTCCTCGTGCCGACCGTGGCGGCGTTCGCGGTCATGGAACCGGGCACGTCCTTCTCGACGTTCCTGCTGGTCGGCCTGCTGGCCGGCATCGGCGGCGGCAACTTCGCCTCCTCCATGACCAACATCAACGCCTTCTTCCCGCTGCGCAAGAAGGGCTGGGCCCTCGGCCTCAACGCGGGCGGCGGGAACATCGGCGTGCCGGTGATCCAGCTGGCCGCGCTCGCCATCATCGGGGCGAGCGGCGGGCCGCGGGTGCTGCTCGGCATCTACATCCCGCTGATCGTGGTGGCCGCCGTCCTCGCCGCCTGCTTCATGGACAACCTCGCCTCCGTGAAGAACGACACCGGGGCCGCCAAGGACGCCGTGCGCGAGGCGCACACCTGGATCATGGCGGTGCTGTACATCGGCACGTTCGGGTCGTTCATCGGCTACAGCTTCGCCTTCGGGCAGGTGCTCCAGACCCAGTTCGGGCGGACCCCGCTCCAGGCCGCGTACCTGACCTTCATCGGCCCGCTGCTCGGCTCCCTGATCCGGCCGCTGGGCGGCAGGCTCGCCGACCGGTACGGCGGCGCGAAGATCACGCTGTGGAACTTCGTCGCCATGGCCGCCGCCACCGCCGTACTCGTCGCGGCCAGCATGGCGAAGTCGCTCGGGCTGTTCGTCGCCGTGTTCGTGGTGCTGTTCGTGCTCAGCGGGCTCGGCAACGGCTCGACGTTCAAGATGATCCCCGGCATCTTCCAGAACAAGGCGCTCGCCCAGGGGCTGACGGGGGAGGAGGCCGTGGCGTACGGGCGGCGGCTCTCCGGTGCCTCCATGGGGCTGATCGGCGCGGTCGGCGCGCTCGGCGGCGTCGCCATCAACCTCGCCTTCCGACAGTCGTTCCTGTCCGTCGGCTCGGGCACCGGCGCGTTCGTCGCGTTCCTCGCCTACTACGCCGTCTGCTTCGCCGTCACCTGGGCGGTATACCTTCGCCGCCCGGCCGTACGGACGCCGGTCGGCCCGGCGGACCCGGCGCAGGTCAGGGAGCGGCCCAGCTACGCCGAGGTATGACGTAACACTGGTGACATGAAGCGGAACCGAGCCTGTCACGCACCGTTGACAGGCTCGGTCGCCGTGCAGCCAGTACGACGACCGGGACGAGAGTGATGGACGACGAACAGCAGCCCTCCCGCCACGGCCCCCTCGCCGGATTCACCGTGGGCGTGACCGCCGCCCGCCGGGCCGACGAACTGGGCGCGCTGCTCCAGCGGCGCGGCGCTGCCGTCCTGCACGCCCCGGCGCTCCGGATCGTGCCGCTCGCCGACGACAGCGAGCTGCTGGCCGCGACCAAGCAGCTCATCGACCAGGCGCCGGACGTCGTCGTGGCCACCACCGCCATCGGCTTCCGGGGCTGGGTCGAGGCCGCCGACGGCTGGGGACTCGGCGACGCCCTGCTTCAGCGGCTGCGCGCGGTGGAACTGCTCGCGCGCGGTCCCAAGGTCAAGGGCGCGGTGCGGGCCGCCGGGCTCACGGAGGAGTGGTCGCCGGCCTCCGAGTCCATGGCCGAGGTGCTGGACCGGCTGCTGGAGGAGGGCGTCGACGGCCGCCGGATCGCCGTACAGCTGCACGGCGAGCCCCTGCCGGGGTTCGTGGAGGCGCTGAAGGAGGGCGGCGCCGAGGTCGTGGGCGTGCCCGTCTACCGGTGGCTGCCGCCGGAGGACATCGGGCCCGTGGACCGGCTGCTGGACGCCGCCGTGACGCGCGGGCTGGACGCCGTGACGTTCACCAGCGCGCCCGCCGCCGCCTCCCTCCTGTCCCGCGCCGAGGAGCGCGGCCTGCTGCCCGAGCTGCTCGCCGCCCTCGGCCACGACGTGCTCCCGGCCTGCGTCGGCCCGGTCACCGCCGTGCCGCTCCAGGCGCACGGCCTCGACACCGTCCAGCCCGAACGCTTCCGGCTCGGCCCGCTCGTCCAGCTGCTCTGCCAGGAGCTGCCGTCCCGCGCCCGAGCCCTGCCGGTCGCCGGGCACCGGCTGGAGATCCGCGGGCACGCGGTGCTCGTCGACGGGGACCTCAGGACCGTGCCGCCCGCCGGGATGTCCCTGCTGCGGGCGCTGTCCCGGCGGCCGGGCTGGGTCGTGCCCCGCGCGGACCTGCTGCGCGCCCTGCCGGGCACCGGCCGCGACGAACACGCCGTGGAGACGGCGATGGCCCGCCTGCGCACCTCCCTCGGCGCCCCGAAGCTCATCCAGACGGTGGTGAAACGCGGCTACCGCCTGGCCCTGGACCCGGCCACGGACGCCAAGTACACGGACGGCTGAGGCGCGCGGGCGTCCGGGCGGCGGTACGGGGGGTTCCGGGCGCGGCGGCGGGCAGGCACTGTAGAGGGAGCGCTCACCGCGCGGTGAGCGCCACCTGCTCCCCTCTCCGGCCCGCCCCACCGGGCACCCCTAGGCGGTGACAGGAACATGGCACTGGGTACGGCCACGGACCCGTACGAGCTGCGGTTCGACACCGGGCGGATCTGCCTGGACCTCCTCGCCACCAGCCACCCCGTGGAACGGCTCGAGTCCGTCGAGGTGCTGCGCGCCTGGATCGCCGGCTCCGGCCTCGTGCCGCCCGGCACCCCGCTGGACCACGCCGACGCCTCCTGGCTCACCGGCTTCCGCGAACTGCGGCGGGAGACGGCGCGGTTGGTCCGCGCCCGTACCGCGCCCGGCGTCCACCCGCCCGACCTCGCGCTCGCCCGCGTCAACGCCCTCGCCGTCGCCGCGCCCCCGGCTCCCCGCGCGGTGCGCGCCGAGGACGGCGTCCTCGTACGGGAGTTGACCGGGCCGCCGCAGTGCGCCGCGCTGCTCGGCGCCCTCGCCCGGGACGTGGTGGAACTGCTCACCGACCCCGTCGCCCGGGCGAGCCTCAGGCAGTGCGCGGGCGACAACTGCCCGATCGTGTACGTCGACACCTCACGCGGCCGCCGCCGGCGCTGGTGCTCCAGCGAGGTCTGCGGCAACCGCGAGCGCGTCGCCCGGCACCGCCGCCGCGCCGCCCTCGCCCGATAGGTGCGGCTGTGCCCCGTTCTCGGCACCGTCTCCGATAAAACTGTCAGCTCGCTTTGAACACCGCGCACTTCGCGTCCGTACCGGATGGGCGAGCGACCGACTGGGGGAACCCCCGGACATCGGAGGTGGGCGTGCGCAAGGATTCCGTCGTGGCCGGTGAACGTGGTGCGAGGGCCCGACATCGCATGTCCCAGGCGTCCTCGGAACCCGACGAGGAGCTGATGCGCGCCCTGTACCGGGAGCACGCGGGCCCCTTGCTGGCGTACGTACTGCGGCTGGTCGCGGGGGACCGGCAGCGGGCCGAGGACGTCGTCCAGGAGACGCTCATCCGTGCCTGGAAGAACGCCGGTCAGCTCAACCGTGCGACCGGATCGGTACGCCCCTGGCTGGTGACGGTCGCCCGGCGCATCGTCATCGACGGCCACCGCAGCCGGCAGGCCCGGCCGCAGGAGGTCGATCCGTCGCCGCTGGAGGTCATCCCCGCGGAGGACGAGATCGACAAGGCGCTGTGGCTGATGACGCTGTCGGACGCGCTCGACGACCTGACCCCGGCCCACCGGGAGGTCCTCGTCGAGACGTACTTCAAGGGGCGTACCGTCAATGAGGCGGCGCAGACACTGGGCATACCCAGCGGCACCGTTCGCTCCCGGGTGTTCTACGCCCTGCGTTCGATGAAGCTGGCTCTGGAGGAGCGGGGGGTGACGGCGTGATGAGCGGGTACGGGGGAGTTCAGGGGTTCGGCGGGGGATACGGCCCGGGTGATCCGGGTAATTCTGCCCCCATGCAGGGATCACCGGCGCCGAACGAGCACGAGACCGTCGGCGCCTACGCGCTCGGCATCCTCGACGACGCCGAGGCGACCGCCTTCGAGGCCCACCTCGCCGGCTGCGAGTGGTGCGCCCAGCAACTCGACGAGCTGGCCGGGATGGAGCCGATGATGGCCGCGCTCGCCGACCTGCCGGGCACCGGCACGCCCGCCATCGCCGAGTCGCTGACGGCCAAGCCCGGCCCGCGGCTGGCGGAGAAGCTCGTCGACGAGGTCGCCGAGCGCCGGGCGGCCAAACGCCGCCGCAACTTCTACCTGGTGGGCACCGCCGCCGCGCTGATCATCGGTGGCCCGTTCGCCGCCGTGGCCACCACGGGCGGTGACGGTGACGACGGCGGCGGCAGGAAGACCGAGGCCGCCCAGCCGACCGCCGGCCCCGCCGAGTCCGCCTTCGCGGCGATGCCCGACCGGGTCACGGCCACCGACCCCGCCACGCGGGTCAGCGCGACCGTGGCCCTGGAGAAGAAGGCCTGGGGCACCCACGCGGTCCTGGAGCTGAAGAACGTCGAGGGCCCCGAGAAGTGCTCCTTGATCGCCGTCGGCAAGAACGGCGAACGAGAGACGGTCACCTCCTGGGCGGTCCCCGACTGGGGCTACGGCCTGCCGGACGCCACCACCGAGAAGGCGAGGAAACCGCTGTACGTGCACGGCGGCGCCGCCTTCGAACCCAACCAGATCGATCACTTCGAGGTCATGACCTTCGACGGCGAGCGGCTGGTGGAGGTGGACGCGTAACCCCGTCCACCGGACCGGCCGTGGCTTCCGGAGCCCCCTTCGCGTACCTTTGACGGCTGCCCAGCACGTCAGAAGGGGGCCCGGTGGCCGCACAGGCGCAACAGGACTCAGCGGTCGACTCGGCGCACCACGCGCACGACGCCGTACGGCAGGACTCCGCGCGGGAGGACTCCGTACGCGACCGGGAGATCAGCGTGGAACAGGCGCACCTGGACCGGGTGTACCGCCGCCTCGAGGAGAAGATCGACGAGGCCGAGTTCCTCATGCACGACGCCGCGCAGCGCGGCCACGTCGGCACCCCCGGCGCGCTGGCCGAGCGCGACGCGCAGGTCTTCCGCGCGGGCATCCACCTCAACCGGCTGAACAACGAGTTCGAGGACTTCCTGTTCGGCCGGATCGACCTGCTGCTGGGCAAGGACGGCAAGAAGGGCCCGGACGGCGCGTACACGGCCGTCGAGCCCGCCGAGGGCGCCCTCAGGCCCGACCACACCGCCGACATCGCCGAGACCCTGCATATCGGCCGCATCGGCGTCCTCGACCAGGACTACGCCCCGCTGGTCATCGACTGGCGGGCGCCCGCCGCCGCCCCGTTCTACCGGTCCACGCCGGTCGACCCGGGCCGGGTCGTGCGCCGCCGGGTGATCCGCTCCAAGGGGCGGCGCGTCCTCGGCGTCGAGGACGACCTGATGCGGCCCGAGGTCAAGGCCCGCCTGGACGGCGAGGAGCTGGCCGTCGTCGGCGACGGCGCCCTGATGGCGGCCCTGGGCCAGGCCCGTACGCACTCCATGCGGGACATCGTGGCCTCCATCCAGGCCGAGCAGGACCTGGTGATCCGCGCCCCCGCCGCCTCCGTGACCTACGTCGAGGGCGGCCCCGGCACCGGCAAGACCGCCGTCGCCCTGCACCGCGCGGCCTACCTGCTCTACCAGGACCGGCGCCGGTACGCGGGCGGCATCCTGATCGTCTCGCCGACGCCGCTGCTGGTGGCGTACACCGAGGGCGTGCTGCCCTCGCTCGGCGAGGAGGGGCAGGTCGCCATCCGCGCGATCGGCTCGCTCGTCGACGGCGCCGAGGCCACGCTGTACGACTCCCCGTCCACCGCCCGCGCCAAGGGCTCCTCCCGCATGCTCAGGGTGCTGCGCCGGGCCGCGCGCGGCGCGCTGGAGCCGGAGGGTTCGCCGACGCTGCTGCGGGTCGTCGCCTTCGGCCGCCGCCTCGAACTGGAGGGCGAGGAGCTGGCCGGCATCCGCCGCACCGTCCTAGGCGGCACCGCGCCCGTCAACCTGCTGCGCCCCCGCGCCCGCCGGCTGCTCCTGGACGCGCTGTGGGCCAAGTCGGGTGCCGGCACCCGGCACAGCGACCCCGAGCTGGCCGCCGAGCTGCGCTCCTCCTTCGACGAGGACGTCAGCTCCGAGGACTCCTTCCTCGCCTTCCTCGACGCCTGGTGGCCGGAGCTGACGCCGGGCGCCGTCCTGGCGGCCATGGCGGACGAGCGGCGCCTGGGCCGCTGGGCCCGGCGCGTCCTGAACCCGGGCGAGGTCCGCAAGGTGGCCCGTTCGCTGCGGCGCGAGGGGCACTCCGTGCACGACATCGCCCTGCTCGACGAGCTGCAGGCGATCGTCGGCACCCCGGCCCGCCCCCGCAAGCGGCGCGAGCTGGACCCGCTGGACCAGCTCACCGGCCTGGAGGAGCTGATGCCGCAGCGCGAGGAGACGCAGTGGGAGCGCGCCGAGCGGCTGGCGGCGGAGCGCACCGAGTACGCGCACGTCATCGTGGACGAGGCCCAGGACCTCACCCCCATGCAGTGGCGGATGGTGGGCCGCCGCGGCCGGCACGCCACGTGGACGGTCGTCGGTGACCCGGCCCAGTCCTCCTGGTCCGACCCCGACGAGGCGGCGGCGGCCCGGGACGAGGCCCTGGGCAGCCGTCCGCGGCGCCGTTTCCAGCTCACCGTGAACTACCGCAACCCGGCCGAGATCGCCGAGCTGGCGGCCAGGGTGCTCGCCCTCGCCATGCCGGGCTCCGAGTCCCCGACGGCCGTCCGCTCGACGGGCGTGCGGCCGCGTTTCGCGGTGGTGGGGGACACCCTCGCCCAGACGGTCCGGGCGGAGGCGGCCCGGCTGCTGGACCTCGTCGACGGCACCGTCGGCGTCGTGGTCGCCATGAACCGGCGCGAGGAGGCCCGGCGCTGGCTGGCCGGGCTCGGCGACCGCGTGGTGGCGCTGGGCAGCCTGGAGGCCAAGGGCCTGGAGTACGACGCCACGGTCGTCGTCTCCCCGGCCGAGATCGCCGACGAGTCGCCCGCCGGGCTGCGGGTGCTGTACGTCGCCCTCACCCGGGCCACCCAGCAGCTGACGGTCGTCTCCGGCGAGCGGGACGAGCCGGACGCCGCGGGCGTGCCGGACCTGCTGCGGGACTGAGTGGCGTACGGACGTGCGAGAGGCCCGTGCCGTCGGACGGCGCGGGCCTCTCGTCTTCCTCGTTCAAGTGGCACCGACCCGCCATGCTCGCCTCGCGGCAAGTGGTCGCTCGTAGCGACGAAGGTTGGGCCCGGGGGCTTGGATCGAGCCGGTGCCACGTCCAAGGTAACAAACGATCCCCGCAAGGCAATTCCCGTCCCGCCCGGTTCTTCGCCGGACCCGTGCGCCGCTTGCGGAACCCCCCTTCCGTCGACGCCTCACTTCTCGTATGGTGGAAGTCGTTTTCCGAAAGTGACCGGAAGGGACACCCCTCCCGGGGAACGGCGCGCGAACAAAAAGTTCGCAATCCGGGGCGGCTACCACGTACTCGGTGGTAGGTGCGACGATCGGACGGCACAACGCAGCTACACGGTGAAAGCAGAGGAAGTCGGCCATGGCAACGGCGCCCAGCGTCTCCTACTCGATGACGGTCCGACTGGAGGTGCCCGCGGGCGGTACCGCCGTCTCGCAGCTCACCACGGCGGTGGAGTCCGCCGGGGGCTCCGTCACCGGCCTCGACGTCACGGCCTCCGGCCACGACAAGCTCCGGATCGACGTCACCATCGCCGCCGGCTCCACCTCGCACGCCGACGAGATCGTCGAGCAGCTGCGCGGCATCGAGGGCGTCAGCCTGGGCAAGGTCTCCGACCGTACCTTCCTCATGCACCTCGGCGGCAAGATCGAGATGGCGTCGAAGCACCCCATCCGCAACCGCGACGACCTGTCCATGATCTACACGCCGGGCGTGGCCCGCGTCTGCATGGCGATCGCCGAGAACCCCGAGGACGCCCGCCGCCTGACCATCAAGCGCAACTCCGTTGCGGTCGTGACGGACGGCTCGGCGGTGCTGGGCCTGGGCAACATCGGCCCCAAGGCCGCGCTGCCGGTCATGGAGGGCAAGGCGGCCCTCTTCAAGCGGTTCGCCGGCATCGACGCCTGGCCGCTCTGCCTGGACACGCAGGACACCGACGCGATCGTCGAGATCGTCAAGGCCATCGCCCCGGGCTTCGCCGGCATCAACCTGGAGGACATCTCCGCGCCGCGCTGCTTCGAGATCGAGGCCCGGCTGCGCGAGGCCCTCGACATCCCGGTCTTCCACGACGACCAGCACGGCACCGCGATCGTCGTCCTCGCGGCCCTGACCAACGCCCTGCGCGTGGTCGACAAGCCGATCGAGAACGTCCGGGTCGTCATGTCCGGCGCCGGCGCCGCCGGTACGGCCATCCTCAAGCTGCTGCTGGCCGCCGGTGTGAAGAACGCCGTCGTCGCCGACATCCACGGCGTCGTGCACGCCGGCCGCGCCGACCTGGTCGACGCCGCCCCGGAGTCGGCGCTGCGCTGGATCGCCGACAACACCAACCCCGAGGGCCTCACCGGCACCCTGAAGGAGGCCGTGCACGGCGCGGACGTCTTCATCGGCGTCTCGGCCCCGAACGTCCTGGACGGCGACGACGTGGCCGCCATGGCGGACGGCGCGATCGTGTTCGCGCTCGCGAACCCCGACCCCGAGGTCGACCCGGCGATCGCCCGCCAGACCGCGGCGGTCGTCGCCACGGGCCGCTCGGACTTCCCGAACCAGATCAACAACGTGCTGGTCTTCCCGGGCGTGTTCCGCGGCCTGCTGGACGCCCAGTCCCGCACCGTCAACACCGAGATGATGCTCGCCGCCGCGCACGCCCTCGCGGACGTGGTGACCGAGGACGAGATCAACCCGAACTACATCATCCCCAGCGTCTTCAACGACAAGGTCGCCGGCGCGGTCGCGGGCGCCGTGCGGGAGGCGGCGAAGGCCGCCGGGGTGGTGGCGTAGCTTCCTTTGGCGGGGGAAGGCGGCCTGTGGCGTGGTGGTGAGGATCACCACGGCGGGCCGCCCCACCGGCGCGTCGCGGGACGACGGGCCCCGGCGTGCCCTCTAGGGTGGCGCAAGGCTCAGGCCCTCTTCGGCGTGTGACTCCCAAGGGTGTTCTCACGACTCCTGGGGGTGCCGGATTGGCTTTACCGCCGCAGGTGGAGGCAGGATGCGTCCCTGGGCGCGAGGGTCTGACGACCGACCCGGGTCCGGGGAGTGTCCGAGGCCCCTGGCAGCATCGGCATCGCTGTGCCCATCATGCGGCTCCGCCGCGTGGCACGCCTCAACGGCAAGAAGAACACGGGAGTAACAACATGAACCGCAGTGAGCTGGTGGCCGCGCTGGCCGACCGCGCCGAGGTGACCCGCAAGGACGCCGACGCCGTGCTGGCCGCGTTCGCCGACGTCGTCGGCGACATCGTCTCCAAGGGCGACGAGAAGGTCACCATCCCCGGCTTCCTGACCTTCGAGCGCACCCACCGTGCCGCTCGCACCGCCCGCAACCCGCAGACCGGCGAGCCGATCCAGATCCCGGCCGGCTACAGCGTCAAGGTCTCCGCGGGCTCCAAGCTCAAGGAAGCCGCCAAGGGCAAGTGACCCCGAGTGGGCAGTGAAAGGGGCGGCCACCTCCGGGTGGCCGCCCCTTTCGTGTCCGTGCGCACGTGTCCGTGCGCCGCCGGCGTCAGCCCAGCGCCTTGCCCGGCAGCTCCACCTTCGCGCCCAGCTCCACGAGCTTCTCCATGAAGTTCTCGTAGCCCCGGTTGATCAGGTCGATGCCGTGGACCCGGGACGTGCCCTGGGCCGCGAGGGCGGCGATGAGGTACGAGAAGCCGCCGCGCAGGTCGGGGATGACCAGGTCGGCGCCCTCCAGCTTGGTCGGTCCCGACACGACGGCCGAGTGCAGGAAGTTGCGCTGGCCGAAGCGGCAGTGCGAGCCGCCGAGGCACTCGCGGTAGAGCTGGATGTGCGCGCCCATCTGGTTGAGCGCGGAGGTGAACCCGAGACGGGACTCGTAGACCGTCTCGTGGACGATGGACAGGCCCGTGGCCTGCGTCAGGGCGACCACCAGGGGCTGCTGCCAGTCCGTCTGGAAGCCGGGGTGCACGTCCGTCTCCAGGGCGATGGACTTGAGCTGCCCGCCCGGGTGCCAGAAGCGGATGCCCTCGTCGTCGATCTCGAAGGCGCCGCCCACCTTCCGGTAGGTGTTCAGGAACGTCATCATCGAGCGCTGCTGGGCGCCCCGCACGTAGACGTTGCCCTCGGTCGCCAGCGCCGCGGACGCCCAGGAGGCGGCCTCCAGGCGGTCCGAGAGGGCGCGGTGGGTGTAGCCGCCCAGCTCGTCCACGCCGGTGATGCGGATCGTGCGGTCGGTGTCCATCGCGATGATCGCGCCCATTTTCTGCAGGACGCAGATCAGGTCCTCGATCTCCGGCTCCACGGCGGCGTTGGACAGCTCCGTGACGCCCTCGGCGAGCACGGCCGTCAGCAGCACCTGCTCGGTCGCGCCGACGGACGGGTACGGCAGCCGGATCTTCGTGCCGCGCAGCCGCTGCGGGGCCTCCAGGTACTGGCCGTCCGCGCGCTTCTCGATCTTCGCGCCGAACTGCCGCAGCACCTCGAAGTGGAAGTCGATGGGCCGGCCGCCGATGTCGCAGCCGCCCAGGCCCGGGATGAAGGCGTGCCCGAGGCGGTGCAGCAGCGGGCCGCAGAACAGGATCGGGATGCGCGACGAGCCCGCGTGGGCATCGATGTCGGCGACGTTCGCGCTCTCCACGTGGGAGGGGTCGAGCACCAGCTCGCCGGGCTCCTCACCCGGACGGACGGTCACCCCGTGCAGCTGCAGCAGTCCGCGTACGACCCGCACGTCGCGGATGTCCGGCACATTGCGCAGCCGGCTCGGCGCACTGCCCAGCAGGGCGGCCACCATGGCCTTCGGCACGAGGTTCTTCGCACCGCGGACCCGGAGCTCGCCCTCCAGCGGGGTTCCGCCGTGGACAAGCAGTACGTCATCAGCGCCGTTGACGGTCATGAATCTCGCGTTCCGTGGGTTCGGGCAGGGGGCAGAAGGGAAAGGGTAATCGCCTTGTACCCCCGTTCACTAAGCCTGTGCACGGTCGGGGGACGTCATGGGTTTGTCACAACACGAACGGTTCCACGGCGGGCACGTGCGGTCACGACGGCGGCGCGCGCGCCGCGCCCGTTCACCCCCGTGCCCCCGATTGCCTCCCCGCGGGAGGGGAACATGCGGGATCATGTCAGGCATGACCGAGGTGTCCTCGCTCACAGGGCGGCTGCTCGTGGCCACGCCCGCCCTGGCGGACCCGAACTTCGAGCGTGCCGTGGTGCTCCTGCTCGACCACGACGAGGAGGGCTCCCTCGGTGTCGTCCTCAACCGCCCCACGCCGGTCGGCGTGGGCGACATCCTGGAGGGCTGGGCGGACCTGGCGGGCGAGCCGGGCGTCGTCTTCCAGGGCGGCCCGGTGTCGCTCGACTCGGCGCTCGGCGTCGCCGTCGTCCCCGGCGGGGAGTCCGGCGAGCGGGCGCCGCTGGGCTGGCGCCGGGTGCACGGCGCGATCGGCCTGGTGGACCTGGAGGCACCGCCGGAGCTGCTGGCACCGGCCGTGGGGGCGCTGCGGATCTTCGCCGGGTACGCGGGCTGGGGCCCCGGCCAGCTGGAGGACGAGCTGACGGAGGGCGCCTGGTACGTGGTGGAGTCCGAGCCCGGCGACGTGTCCTGCCCGGTCCCCGAGCGGCTCTGGCGCGAGGTGCTGCGCCGCCAGCGGGGCGACCTGGCGATGGTGGCGACGTATCCGGACGACCCGTCGCTCAACTGAAGCGGGTGCGCTTCAGTACCCTTGGCGGTTATGAGCACTCTCGAGCCCGAGCGCGGGACTGGTACGGGGACCCTCGTAGAGCCGACGCCGCAGGTGTCCCACGGCGACGGTGACCACGAGCGCTTCGCCCATTACGTCCAGAAGGACAAGATCATGGCGAGCGCCCTCGACGGCACCCCCGTCGTGGCGCTGTGCGGCAAGGTCTGGGTGCCGGGCCGCGACCCCAAGAAGTACCCGGTCTGCCCCATGTGCAAGGAGATCTACGAGTCCATGAGCGGCGGCGGGGACGAGGGCAAGGACGGCGGCAAGAAGTAGCCGCTCTGCCCCTGTAGACCTCCCGAAGGCCCCCGGAGTGTGCCCGCGCGCACTCCGGGGGCCTTCGTGTTGTCACGAAGTGGTCGAGACCTCTTGTGGACATGTTCATGTACTCCATAACCTCCTGGGTGTTGTGCAGAGCGAAACCGTCATTGCATATGTTGCAACGCACGCCCGGAGGATCACTCCATGAAGCTCGCCCCCCGCCTGGCCGTCCTGCTGGCCGCCGTCGCGGTCACCGCGACCGCCTGCGCCCCCCAGACGTCCGACAACTCCTCCTCCGGCGAGGACGAGAAGAGCGGCACGCTACGGGTCTGGCTCTTCCAGGAGGTCAACAACAAGCCGAAGGAGAAGGCCGTCGACGCCGTCCTGGCCGGCTTCGAGAAGGCCCACGAGGACACGAAGGTCACCGTCGAGTACATCCCCGTCGAGACCCGCGCCCAGCGCATCAAGGCCGCCTTCAACGACCCCGGCAGCGCCCCCGACGTCATCGAGTACGGCAACACCGACACCGCCGGCTACGTGAAGGACGGCGGACTCCTGGACGTCACCGAGGAGTTCGGGGACTGGGACGAGGCGAAGGACGCCGACCCCACCGCCCGGCAGTCGGTCACCGTGGACGGCAAGGTCTACGGCGCCCCCTACTTCGTCGGCGTCCGCGCCCTGTACTACCGGACCGACGTATTCCGCGAACTCGGCCTGAAGCCCCCGAAGACGCTCGACGAACTGGCGTCCACCGCGAGGAAGATCCGCGCCGCCAGGCCCGACCTCTACGGCATCGCCGTCGGCGGCGCCTACACCTACGGCGCGATGCCGTTCATCTGGGCGAACGGCGGGGAACTCGCCACCGGCAAGGGCGGTTCGTACGCCTCGGCGATCGACAGCGCCGCCGCGCGCGAGGGCATCACGGCGTACACGTCCCTCTTCGGGGACGACAACTGCCCCGCCGCCAAGTGCGCCGGCATGGGCGGCAACGACACCGTCACCGCCTTCGCCTCCGGCAAGGCCGGCATGGCGATCGGCGGCGACTTCAGCCACCAGGCCGTGGAGGCCGGGACGGTGAAGGGCGAGTACGCGGTCGTGCCGCTGCCGGGCGTGAAGCCCGGCTCGATCGCCCCCGCCTTCGCGGGCGGCAACAACGTCGGCGTCCTCAAGAGCACCTCGCACCGCACCCTCGCCGTCGACCTGATGAAGCGGCTCGCGTCGAAGGAGGCGCAGGGCGACCTGTTCGGCGCGATGGGTTTCCTGCCGACCTTCACGGACGTACGGCAGCGGGTCGCGGCCGAGGAGCCGTTCGTGAAGCCGTTCGTCGACACGCTCGCCGCGGGCACGAAGTTCGTGCCGGCCTCGGCGGCCTGGGCGACGATCGACTCGTCCCAGGTGCTGCCGACGATGTTCCAGGAGGTGGTCAGCGGCAAGCAGGACGTGGACGCCGCCGCCCGGGACGCGGCTCGGAAGATGGACGACGCGTTCGGCTCCGCCGGATGAGTGGGGTGCCTTCCGGCTCGGGGGGTGCGGTTCGTGGGCGGGTGCGGGTTGTTCGTGGCTGGTCGCGCCCGCGCGGCGGTGGCCGCAGATCCAACACGGCCCCGCGCCCCTTGCGGGGCGCTTCTCGTACCCCCTGGTTGTATCTCGCCCCTGCTCTTGTCGTCCTCGGTGGGCTGCTCGTCTACCCCGTCTATCAGCTCGGGCTGATCTCGTTCCTGGAGTACACGCAGGCCCAGGTCAGTGGTGGTGAACCGACCACCTTCCAGGGCTTCGGGAACTACGCCGAGCTGTTCGGGGACGCGGAGTTCTGGCAGGTGCTGGTCGCCACCGTGGTGTTCGCGGCGGCCTGTGTGGTCTCGACGCTGGCCGTCGGGTGCGCGCTCGCCGTGCTGCTCACCCGGGTGCGTGCCCTGCCGCGGCTCGTGCTGATGCTGGCCGCGCTGGGCGCCTGGGCGACCCCCGCGGTCACCGGGTCGACGGTCTGGCTGCTGCTGTTCGACCCGGACTTCGGGCCCGTCAACCGGATGCTGGGCCTCGGCGACCACTCCTGGACGTACGGGCGCTACAGCGCCTTCGCCCTCGTGCTGCTCGAAGTGGTCTGGTGCTCCTTCCCGTTCGTCATGGTCACCGTCTACGCCGGCATCCGCGCGGTGCCGGGCGAGGTGCTGGAGGCCGCCGCGCTCGACGGCGCCTCGCAGTGGCGGATCTGGCGGTCCGTGCTGGCACCGATGCTGCGGCCGATCCTGGTGGTCGTCACCATCCAGTCGGTCATCTGGGACTTCAAGGTCTTCACCCAGATCTACGTCATGACGGGCGGCGGCGGCATCGCCGGCCAGAACCTCGTCCTCAACGTCTACGCCTACCAGAAGGCGTTCGCGTCCTCGCAGTACAGCCTCGGCTCGGCGATCGGCGTCGTGATGCTGCTGATCCTGCTCGCGGTGACGCTGGTCTACCTGCGGCTGCTGCGCCGCCAGGGGGAGGAACTGTGAATCTTCCGCTGCGCCTTCCGCGCGCGCGGGTGCGCCGTCCGTGGCGGCTGGCCGCCGAGGTGTCGGCCCTGCTGATCGCCGTGGTGGTGGCCTTCCCGCTGTACTGGATGGTGCTGAGCGCCTTCAAACCGGCCGGGGAGATCGAGTCGTCCGAGCCGCGGCCGTGGACCCTGGAGCCCACGCTGGACTCCTTCCGGCGGGTCTTCGGGCAGCAGGAGTTCGGCCGGTACTTCCTCAACAGCCTGCTCGTGGCGGGCACCGTCGTGATCGCCTCGGCGCTGATCGCGTTCCTCGCCGCGACCGCGGTGACGCGCTTCCGGTTCCGCTTCCGGACCACCCTGCTGATCATGTTCCTGGTGGCCCAGATGGTGCCCGTGGAGGCGCTCACCATCCCGCTGTTCTTCGTCATGCGGGACTTCGGCCAGCTGAACACGCTGGGGTCGCTGATCCTGCCCCACATCGCCTTCTCGCTGCCGTTCGCGATCTGGATGCTGCGGGGCTTCGTGAAGGCCGTCCCGGAAGCCCTGGAGGAGGCCGCCTACATCGACGGGGCGAGCCGGGCGCGCTTCCTGTGGCAGATCCTCTTCCCGCTGGTCCTCCCGGGACTGGTGGCCACCAGCGTCTTCTCCTTCATCTCGACCTGGAACGACTTCCTGTTCGCCAAGTCGTTCATCATCAGCGACACCTCCCAGTCGACGCTGCCGATGGCGCTGCTGGTCTTCTACAAGCCGGACGATCCCGACTGGGGCGGCGTGATGGCCGGGTCCACGGTGATGACGATTCCGGTGCTGGTCTTCTTCGTACTCGTACAACGACGACTCGTCTCCGGACTCGGCGGAGCGGTGAAGGACTGACGTGACGGATCTGATTCCCCACCCCCGGCGAGTGACGGCCCACGAGGAGGAGTTCCTCGACCTCGGCCCGGACACCACCATCGCGGCGGCCGACGGCACGCGGGGCACCGAACGCTGGCTGCGCGCCACCCTGGGCGCGGCCACCGGTCTGCCGCTGGCACCGGGGGAGGGCGACGAGAACGTCGTCCGCCTGTCCCTCGACGGCGAACTGGACGCCGAGGGCTACCGGCTCCACGTCACGCCGCGCGGCGCGCACCTCACCGGCGGCGGCCCGGCCGGCCTGTTCTGGGGCGCCCAGACGCTCCGGCAGCTCCTCGGCCCGAACGCCTTCCGGCGCGCACCGCTGCCCGGCCGCCGGTGGCGGCTGCCCCTGGTCCGGATCGAGGACGCGCCCCGCTTCCGCTGGCGCGGCACGATGCTCGACGTCGCCCGGCACTTCACGCCCAAGGAAGGCGTCCTGCGCCACCTGGACCTGATGGCGGCCCACAAACTCAACGTCCTGCACCTCCACCTGACCGACGACCAGGGCTGGCGCGTCGAGATCAGGCGCCACCCGAAGCTCACCGGGACCGGCTCCTGGCGGGCGCGCACCAAGTACGGCCACCGCGCCTCGCCGCTGTGGGAGGACAAACCCCACGGCGGCTACTACACCCAGGACGACCTCCGCGAGATCGTCGCCTACGCCGCCGAACGGCACATCACCGTCGTCCCCGAGATCGACGTACCCGGGCACTCGCAGGCCGCCATCGCCGCGTATCCGGAACTCGGCAACACGGACGTCGTCGACACCGCCGCGCTCGCCGTCTGGGACACCTGGGGGATCTCCGAGAACGTGCTCGCCCCCACCGACCACACCCTGCGCTTCTACGAGGGGGTGTTCGAGGAGGTCCTGGAGCTGTTCCCGTCGGAGTTCGTCCACATCGGCGGCGACGAGTGCCCCAAGGACCAGTGGCGGCGCTCGGCCACCGCGCAGGCGCGCATCGAGGAACTCGGGCTCGACGGCGAGGTCGGACTCCAGGCCTGGTTCGTCCGGCACTTCGACACCTGGCTCGCCGCACGCGGACGCCGGCTGATCGGCTGGGACGAGATCCTGGAGGGTGGGCTGGCCGAGGGCGCGGCCGTGTCCTCCTGGCGCGGGTACGCGGGCGGGATCGCCGCCGCGCGCGCGGGACACGACGTGGTCATGTGCCCCGAGCAGCAGGTGTACCTGAACTACCGGGAGGCGCCGGGCGAGGACGAACCCGTGCCGATCGGCTACGTGCGCACCCTGGAGGACGTCTACCGGTTCGAGCCGGTCCCCCCGGAGCTGACGCCGGACGAGGCCGGACACGTGCTCGGCACCCAGGCCAACATGTGGACCGAGGTGACGGAGGACCAGCGGCGGGTGGACTACCAGGTCTTCCCGAGGCTGGCCGCGTTCGCCGAGGTGGCCTGGAGCGCCCTGCCCGTCCCCGAGGAGCGGGACTTCGCCGCCTTCGAGCGGCGGATGGCCGCCCACTACCGGCGACTGGACGCCCTGGGCGTCGCCTACCGGCCGCCCGGCGGCCCGCTGCCCTGGCAGCGGCGGCCCGGTGTGCTCGGCCGTCCCCTTGAGGGACCGCCTCCGAACGAGTAGGGGGAATGCCCCCAAAACCCCACCGAAGAGTGGCAACTCTCGCTCATCGCGCCTCCGTCGGATTGTCGGAAGATTGCCGTTGATCCTGTGGGAAAACGGCACATCTCGCCTACGAGGTGGGCGAATGCCTCCTAGCGGACCCCCGCGTTCGGGCCCTGCGAAGATGTGCCAGAGTTGCCACGTCCGCCCTGTGAGGTCGTACCGTACGGCCACATGGGCGGGACCAGGTGGGACAGCGGGAAGGGGCAGTCGGTTTGACCACGCACGCACCGCAGGCGGCGCAGGCCGTCACGCTGCCCACGACACTGGACGAGGCGGTGGCGGCACTGGCCGCCATGCCCGCCGCCGTGCCGGTCGCGGGCGGTACCGACCTGATGGCCGCGGTCAACTCCGGGCAGCTCAGGCCCGCCGCGCTGGTGGGTCTCGGCCGGATCAGCGAGATGCGCGGCTGGCAGTACCAGGACGGTCACGCGCTGCTCGGCACGGGCCTCACGCACGCCCGCATGGGCCGCCCCGACTTCGCCGCGCTCATCCCGGCGCTCGCCGCCGCCGCGCGCGCCGCCGGACCGCCGCAGATCCGCAACGCGGGCACGCTGGGCGGCAACATCGCCTCGGCCGCGCCCACCGGTGACGCGCTGCCGGTGCTGGCCGCCCTGGAGGCGACGCTGATCATCGCGGGCCCGGGCGGGGCCCGCCGGGAGATGCCGGTCTCGCACCTGCTGGCCGGCATGGAGATGCTCCGCGCGGGCGAACTCATCGGCCACGTGCGCGTGCCGCTGCTGCACGCGCCGCAGGTCTTCCTCAAGGCGACCGGCCGGACCGGCCCGGGACGCGCGATGGCGTCCGTGGCGCTGGTCCTCGACCCCGCCCGGCGCGGGGTGCGGTGCGCCGTCGGTGCCATCGCCCCGATGCCGCTGCGGCCCCTGGAGGCCGAGCAGTGGGTGGCCTCGCTCATCGACTGGGACAACGGCCGCGCGATCGTCCCGGAGGCGCTGCACGCCTTCGGCGAGTACGTCGCCGCCGCCTGCATCCCCGACGCGGCCCCGGCCGAGGACGGCTCCGTACCGCAGCTCCCGCCGGCCGTACTGCACCTGCGGCGCACCGTCGCCGCACTGGCCCGACGAGCACTGGGGAGGGCGCTGTCGTGACCGACGACCAGCACGACGACCGGCACGGACAGGGCGCGCCCCCGAGCGGCGGCCGCTGGGACCCGCTGCCCCAGGGCGACTACGACGACGGCGCCACCGCGTTCGTGAAGCTCCCCGAGGGCGGCGTGGACGCGCTCCTCGCCTCCGCCGACAGCCCCCTCGCCGCACCCGGCCACGGCTACGTGCCGCCGCAGATCACGGTCACGCCCGCCACCACCGGCACCGACCCGGCGGCCACCGGCACCTGGGCGATGCCGTCCGCGCCCGTGGACGGCGGCCAGTGGCACGTCCCGGACGCGGGGCAGCAGCCCGCCGACCGGCCGGGGTACGCCGCGTACCCGCCGCAGGACCCCTACGGCGGGAGCGCGCCGTACGACGCGAACGCCGGTACGGCGCCGTACGAGGTGGGCGGCGACGCCGCGCCGTACGGCACCGACTCCGGGGCCGCGCCGTACGGTCAGGGCGCCGTTCAGGGCGCCGGTCAGGGCGACCGGTTCACCCACCTCGGGGCCACCGGCCAGTGGGACTTCTCCGGGGCCGCCGCCCCCGAGGGCGCGGGCGGGTCCGACGGCGCGGGCGGGCAGGACGCGACCGGGCAGGACGTGACCGGGCAGTGGTCCATCCCCGTCGCCGACGGCGACCTGCCGGACGAGTCGGGCGAGTTCACCCAGTCCTCCCTGGCCGAGCAGTGGGGCGGCACCGCGCCGGCCACCCTGCCCGGCGGCGCCCCGGCCCCCTGGGCGACCCAGCAGATCGGCCAGCCGTGGAGCGACCGCACGGCACGGGCCGCGCAGGCCGGTCCGGCGGACGCCCCGCCCGCACCCGGCGACGGTCCGTACGCGGAGGCGCCCGCGGAACCCACCGCGGCACCGACGGCCGACGAGACGGCGACCGACGAGACGGTGACCGGCGAGGGGGTGAGCGGCGAGCCGCAGGAGGCCGAGGAGGCCCCCGAGGGGCCCGGGGAGCCCTCGGCGCGGTCCCCCGAGGACGTCGCCGCGCAAGCCGCCCCCGAGGCCGCCGAGGAGCCCGTGGCGGCTCCGGCGCCGGACGCCTCAGGGGACGACGGCCGAGAGCAGGAGCAGGAGCAGGAGCACGGCCCGGAGCAGGCGCGGGAGTTCGCGCATGCCCTGGAGCCGGAGCCGGGGCACGACCCGGAGCCGGACCCGGGGCAGGACACGGCGGCGGAGCCCGACGACGGTCCGCGGACCGACCCCGACCCCGCCCCCGACCCCGGCGCCTCCGCCGAGCGGGCCCCCGCCGGCCCGCACGAGGAGCACCCCCTCGCCTCGTACGTCCTGCGCGTCAACGGCGCCGACCGGCCCGTCACCGACGCCTGGATCGGCGAGTCGCTGCTGTACGTGCTGCGCGAGCGGCTCGGCCTCGCGGGCGCCAAGGACGGCTGCTCGCAGGGCGAGTGCGGCGCCTGCAACGTGCAGGTCGACGGGCGCCTCGTCGCCTCCTGCCTGGTCCCCGCCGCCACCGCCGCCGGCAGCGAGGTGCGTACGGTCGAGGGCCTGGCCGCCGACGGACGGCCGTCGGACGTGCAGCGGGCGCTCGCCCGGCGCGGCGCGGTGCAGTGCGGCTTCTGCGTGCCCGGGATGGCGATGACCGTGCACAACCTCCTGGAGGGCAACCCGGCGCCGACCGAGCTGGAGGCCCGCCAGGCCCTGTGCGGCAACCTGTGCCGCTGCTCCGGCTACCGGGGGGTGTTGGAGGCGGTCCAGGAGGTCGTCGCCGAACGCGAGGCGCACACCGCCGCCGAGACGGACGGGACGGACGCGGACGAGCCCCGCATCCCGCACCAGGCGGGCCCGGGCGCGGGCGGCGTCAACCCGTCGGCCTTCGAGTCCCAGGGCCCGCCCGGCCCTCCGGAGACACCGGCACCGCACGCCCAGGACCCGAACGACCGGCCGTACGACGAGCAGCCCTACGACGAGCAGCCCTACGACGAGCAGCCCCACGACGAGCAGCCCCACGACGAGCAGCCGTACGAGGACCAGTCCTACGGCGACCAGTCGTACCGTGACCCGGCGTACGGCGAGTCGTACGAGGGCGAGCAGTACGACGACCGGCCCTACAGCGACCGCCCGTACGGCGACCAGCCCGACGGCCAGGACGGAGGCCAGGCGTGAGCAACGACGCCGCGACCGCAGAGGCCGCGGGAGCGACCGAGGCGGCTCCCGTCGCCGAGCCGATCCCGCACGGCATCGGCGCGTCCCTGCCGCCCGCCGACGCCCGCGCCAAGACGGAGGGCACCTTCCCGTACGCCGCCGACCTGTGGGCCGAGGGCCTGCTGTGGGCGGCCGTCCTGCGCTCGCCGCACCCGCACGCGCGCATCGTGTCCATCGACACCACCCACGCGCGCGAGATGCCCGGCGTCCGCGCGGTGGTCACCCACGAGGACGTGCCCGGCGCCCCGTTGCACGGACGCGGCCGGGCCGACCGCCCGGTGTTCGCCTCCGAGGTCGTACGCCACCACGGCGAGCCCATCGCCGCCGTCGCCGCCGACCACCCGGACACCGCGCGGATGGCCGCCGCCGCCGTCATCGTCGAGTACGAGGTGCTCGACCCGGTGACCGACCCCGAGCAGGCCTTCGAGGCGGAGCCGCTGCACCCCGACGGCAACCTGATCCGGCACATCCCGCTCAGGCACGGCGACCCGGAGGCGTCCGGCGAGGTCGTCGTCGAGGGCCTGTACCGCATCGGCCGCCAGGACCCGGCGCCCATAGGGGCCGAGGCGGGCCTCGCGGTCCCGCGCCCGGACGGCGGCGTGGAGCTGTACCTGGCCTCCACCGACCCGCACGGCGACCGCGACACCGCAGCGTCCTGCTACGGCCTGACACCCGAACAGGTGAAGATCGTCGTCACCGGCGTGCCCGGCGCCACCGCCGACCGCGAGGACCAGGGCTTCCAGCTGCCGCTCGGCCTGCTCGCGCTGAAGACCGGCTGCCCGGTGAAGCTGACCGCCACGCGCGAGGAGTCCTTCCTCGGCCACGTCCACCGCCACCCCACCCTCCTGCGCTACCGCCACCACGCGGACGCGGAGGGCCGGGTGGTGAAGGTCGAGGCGCAGATCCTGCTCGACGCGGGCGCCTACGCCGACACCTCCTCGGACGCCCTGGCCGCCGCCGTGGCCTTCGCCTGCGGCCCCTACGTCGTCCCCAACGCCTTCATCGAGGGCTGGGCCGTGCGCACCAACAACCCGCCCTCCGGCCATGTGCGCGGCGAGGGCGCCATGCAGGTGTGCGCCGCGTACGAGGCGCAGATGGACAAGGTCGCCAGGAAACTCGGCCTGGACCCGGCCGAGGTGCGGCTGCGCAACGTGCTCGCCACCGGCGACGTGCTCCCCACCGGCCAGACGGTCACCTGCCCGGCCCCGGTCGCCGAACTCCTCCAGGCCGTGCGCGACTTCCCGCTCCCCGCCCTGCCCAAGGACACGCCCGAGGACGAGTGGCTGCTGCCCGGCGGCCCCGAGGGCGCGGGCGAACCGGGCGCGGTGCGCCGGGGCGTGGGCTACGGCATCGGCATGGTGCACATGCTGGGCGCCGAGGGTGCCGACGAGGTCTCCACGGCCACCGTGAAGGTCCAGGGCGGCGTGGCCACGGTGCTGTGCGCGGCCGTCGAGACCGGCCAGGGCTTCACCACGCTGGCCCGGCAGATCGTGCAGGAGACGCTCGGCGTCGACGAGGTGCACGTGGCGCCCGTCGACACCGACCAGCCCCCGGCCGGGCCGGGCTGCCGGGGCCGCCACACCTGGGTGTCGGGCGGCGCGGTGGAACGGGCGGCCAAGATGGTCCGCACCCAGCTCCTCCAGCCGCTGGCGCACCAGTTCGGAATGTCCACCGAGCTGCTCCAGATCGCCGACGGCAAGATCACCTCGTACGACGGGGTGCTGTCGACCACGGTCGCCGAGGCGCTGGAGGGCAAGGAGCTGTGGGCCACCGCCCAGTGCCGGCCGCACCCGACCGAGCCGCTGGACGAGGCCGGTCAGGGCGACGCGTTCGTCGGCATGGCCTTCTGCGCGGTCCGCGCGGTGGTGGACGTCGACATCGAGATCGGCTCCGTGCGGGTGGTGGAACTGGCCGTCGCGCAGGACGTGGGCCGCGTGCTGAACCCGGCCCAGCTGACCGCCCGGATCGAGGCGGGCGTGACCCAGGGGGTCGGCATCGCGCTGACGGAGAACCTCCGCACCCCGCGCGGCCTGATCCGCCACCCGGACCTCACCGGCTACGCCCTGCCCACCGCGCTCGACACCCCGGACATCCGGATCGTGAAACTCGTCGAGGAACGCGACGTGGTCGCGCCCTTCGGCGCGAAGGCGGTCAGCGCGGTGCCGGTGGTGGCCTCCCCGGCGGCCGTCGCCTCGGCGGTGCGCGCGGCCACGGGACGCCCGGTCAACCGGCTCCCGATCCGCCCGCAGGCCGCGGTGGTCACCGCCTGACGCGGCACGGCCGTCCCGCGCGGGAAGCGACGGGTGGGTTCGCGGGGCGGGGGCGTTGTCAGTGGTGGCGCGTAGGCTGCGAAGCGGTGGGGACGACTGCCGCTCCCACCGGCCAGGGCTGGGTCGCGCACACACTCGGGGGAGACGATGCACGGGGTCACGACGGACATGACGACGCGGGCGCCGGCACGGGTGCCGTCGGGGCGCGGGACGCCGCTGCTGTGGACGTCGGCGGCCGTGATCGGCTGCCTGCTCCTGTCGGCGGGCCGCCGCACGGCGTCCGGCCTGGCCGTGGACCTGTCGTACCGCCTGCTGGTGGACGCGTTCGGCCGGGGCCGCGTGGTCCGTTTCGAGGACATCGACTTCCCCCCGGCCCTCACCCACGAGCCCACCCGCCGCTTCCTGCGCGAGACGGGCCTGCCGGAGCACGCGTTCCCGCTCGACACGGACGACGACGGGATACCGCTGCCGACCCTGGCGGAGCACTACGGCGACGGGGCACCGGACGAGCCGGGCGGCCACCTCGTCCGGCTGGGCCGCCTGCCCGACGGCAGCGATGTGGTCGTCGACGGCCCGACGGGCACGGTCCTGACCTGGCACCCGTGCGACGGGAGCCTGCGCCCCCTCACCCCGGACGTCTCGACCCTCGTCCTCACGCTGTGGCTGCTGCGCCGCGCGGGCGCGGCACCGGAGGCCGTGGCGGGATTCGAACCCGCGTAACTCGCTTTGCAGGCGAGCCCCTGAACCACTCGGGCACACGGCCGTGTTCCGCGTTCGGTCCGGTCGGTGCCGAACTCGGTGATCCGACCGTAGAGCGGCCAGGGAAAGGGGCTCAAGGCATCCGGGGGCACCGCAACACGACTGCCACGCCCCGTTCATGAACGGGGGCGGTCGTACGACCAAGGTCCCGGTCCCGTCCCGTCTCCCGACAGGGGTCAAACCGGCCTGCGGCCCTTACCCTGGCGACCATGACCGTCCCTGAACCGCGCGACACCGAGGTCGCCGACACCGCCGACACCGCCGACACCGCCGCCCCCGGCCCGAAGGCCGACCGCGCCGCGCCCGCCGCCGAGACCGTGCTGAGCAGCGCCTACCGGGCGCTGAGCGTCGGCATCGTCTCCGTCGTCGTCCTGATCGCGTTCGAGGCGACGGCGGTCGGGACGGCGATGCCGGTGGCGGCGCGGGAGCTGGACGGGGTGGCGCTGTACGCCTTCGCGTTCTCGGGGTACTTCACGACGAGCCTGTTCGGGATGGTGCTCTCGGGGCAGTGGTCGGACCGGCGGGGGCCGCTGGCACCGCTGACCGCCGGCATCACCGCCTTCGCGGCCGGGCTGGTGCTGTCCGGGACGGCCGGCGCGATGTGGCTGTTCATCCTCGGGCGGGCCGTGCAGGGGCTCGGCGGCGGGCTGGTGATCGTCGCGCTGTACGTCGTCGTCGGGCGGGCCTACCCCGAGCGGCTGCGGCCCGCGATCATGGCGGCGTTCGCGGCGGGCTGGGTCGTCCCGTCGATCGTCGGCCCGCTGGCCGCCGGCGCGGTGACCGAGCAGCTCGGCTGGCGCTGGGTGTTCGTCGGCATCCCGGTGCTGGTCCTGCTCCCGCTGGCGCTCGCGCTGCCGCAGATACGCAGCCGGGCGGCCGGACCGGTGGGCGGGGCGCAGGCGCCGGCGTCGTTCGACCGCCGGCGCATCCGCCTCGCCCTCGCCATCTCGCTGGGCGCCGGCCTGCTCCAGTACGCCGCCCAGGACCTGCGCTGGGCCTCGCTGCTGCCCGGCGCGGCGGGCGTGGCGCTGCTCGTCCCGGCCGTCCTCGGCCTGCTGCCGCGCGGCACCTACCGGGCGGTGCGCGGGCTGCCCTCCGTCGTCCTGCTGCGCGGCGTCGCCGCGGGCGCCTTCATCGCCGCGGAGTCCTTCGTCCCGCTGATGCTGGTCACGCAGCGCGGGCTCAGCCCCACGATGGCCGGGTTCTCGCTGGCCGCGGGCGGGGCGACCTGGGCCCTGGGCTCGTGGTTCCAGTCCCGGCCGCGCCTCGAACCCCACCGCGAGCGGCTGATGGCCCTCGGCATGACCCTGGTCGCGGCGGCCATCGCCACGGCTCCCAGCGTGCTGATCGACGCCGTGCCCGCCTGGACGGTGGCCGTCGCCTGGGGCTTCGGCTGCTTCGGCATGGGCCTGGTGATCTCCTCCACCAGCGTGCTGCTGCTCAAGCTCTCCGCCCCCGAGGAGGCCGGCAGCAACTCCGCCGCGCTCCAGATCTCCGACGGCCTGTCCAACGTCGTCCTGCTGTCGGCCGGCGGAGCGGCCTTCGCCGCCCTCGGAGGCGGCACGGTGAGCCACGGCGCCACGGAGGCGACCAGCTCCCACCCGGCGGCCTTCGCGGCGGTGTTCCTGCCGATGGCGGGGGTGGCGCTGGTGGGGGCGTGGGTGGCCACGCGGGTGCGGCAGCGGTGAAGCGGGCGCTTCCGGCGCTCCGGCGGGGCGGTTGTGACGTCCGTCCCACCCGGGGGTGACCCGCCCCGGTGCGGGCGCCGGCCGTGTCGGGGCGCCGGTAGGGTGGCCCGGTTGTCATACGTGGCCGAGCCGCTCTACCCCCTTCGGAGACCGTGACTACCACCGCCAGCTCCAGCACCTCGCACCACCTCTCCCCGGCCTTCCCCGGCCGCGCCCCGTGGGGCACCGCCAGCAAGCTGCGAGCCTGGCAGCAGGGGGCGATGGAGAAGTACCTCCAGGAGCAGCCCCGGGACTTCCTGGCGGTCGCCACCCCCGGTGCCGGCAAGACGACCTTCGCCCTGACGCTCGCCTCCTGGCTGCTGCACCACCACGTCGTGCAGCAGGTGACCGTCGTCGCGCCGACCGAGCACCTGAAGAAGCAGTGGGCCGAGGCCGCCGCGCGGATAGGGATCAAGCTCGACCCGGAGTACAGCGCCGGGCCGCTCAGCCGCGAGTACCAGGGCATCGCCGTCACGTACGCGGGCGTCGGCGTCCGCCCCATGCTGCACCGCAACCGCGTCGAGCAGCGCAAGACCCTCGTCATCCTCGACGAGATCCACCACGCCGGTGACTCCAAGTCCTGGGGCGAGGCCTGCCTGGAGGCGTTCGAGCCGGCCACGCGACGCCTCGCGCTGACCGGTACGCCGTTCCGCTCCGACACCAACCCGATCCCCTTCGTCACGTACGAGGAGGGCAACGACGGCATCCGGCGCTCCGCCGCCGACTACACCTACGGGTACGGTTCCGCGCTCGCCGACGGCGTCGTGCGCCCGGTCATCTTCATGAGCTACAGCGGCAACATGCGCTGGCGGACGAAGGCGGGCGACGAGATCGCCGCGCGGCTCGGCGAGCCGATGACCAAGGACGCCGTCAGCCAGGCCTGGCGCACCGCCCTCGACCCGCGCGGCGAGTGGATGCCGGCCGTACTGCGCGCCGCCGACCAGCGGCTCACCGAGGTCAGGAAGGCCATCCCGGACGCCGGCGCCCTCGTCATCGCCGCCGACCAGGACTCCGCGCGCGCCTACGCCAAGCTGATCCGCGAGATCACCGGCAGCAAGGCCACCGTCGTCCTGTCCGACGACACCGGCGCGTCGAAGAACATCGACGACTTCAGCGGCAGCACCGACCGGTGGATGGTCGCCGTCCGCATGGTGTCCGAGGGCGTCGACGTGCCCCGCCTCGCGGTCGGCGTGTACGCCACCACCATCTCCACCCCCCTCTTCTTCGCCCAGGCCGTCGGCCGTTTCGTACGGTCCCGGCGGCGCGGCGAGACCGCCTCCGTCTTCCTGCCGACCGTGCCCGACCTGCTCACCTTCGCCAACGAGATGGAGCGCGAGCGCGACCACGTCCTCGACAAGCCCAAGAAGGACGGCGAGGAGGACCCGTACGCCGAGTCCGAGAAGGAGATGGACGAGGCGAACCGGGAGCAGGACGAGGACACCGGCGAGCAGGAGCAGTTCTCCTTCGAGGCGCTGGAGTCCGAGGCGACCTTCGACCGGGTCATGTACAACGGCGCCGAGTTCGGCATGCAGGCCCACCCGGGGAGCGAGGAGGAGCAGGACTATCTCGGCATCCCGGGACTGCTGGAGCCCGACCAGGTGCAGCTGCTGCTCCAGAAGCGGCAGGCCCGGCAGATCGCGCACAGCCGCAAGAAGCCCGACGACGAGGCGGACCTGCTCGAACTGCCCGCCGAGCGGCGGCCGGTGGTCTCCCACAAGGAGCTGATGGAACTGCGCAAGCAGCTCAACAACCTCGTCGGCGCCTACGTCCACCAGAGCGGCAAGCCGCACGGCGTGATCCACACCGAACTGCGCCGCGTCTGCGGCGGCCCGCCCAGCGCCGAGGCCACCGCCGGGCAACTGCGCCAGCGCATCGACAAGGTGCGGGAGTGGGCCACGCGCATGAAGTGAGGGGCGGGGCGTGCGGGCCGCGCCGCGTGCGCTGTACGTATCGGGACAAACACAGGTAGTCCGCACCGGGCGTCGCCCGGATTCTGGACGGAGCCTTCCGCTGAGCGGACCTGGTCGCTACTGTCCCGCTACGCACACGCCCCGTGGCAGCGCCGCCGCGGAGCGCAGCCGTGAAGCGACTGGGCCCGGGCACAAGGCCGGGCCGTCAGCCGATCGGCGGCCTCTGAAGCGCGTCACTGACGGGACTCGGTGACGCATCCCCGCGAGGAGGGCCGCCGACCTCACCACTAAGGAGTGGGCGTCGTGACCGCGGAGACCTCTCAGACGCTCGACCGGGGACTGCGGGTCCTCAAACTGCTGGCCGATACGGACCACGGACTGACCGTCACCGAGCTGTCCCACAAACTGGGCGTCAACCGGACCGTCGTGTACCGGTTGCTGGCCACGCTGGAGCAGCACGCACTCGTACGCCGTGACCTGGGCGGACGCGCCCGGGTGGGGCTCGGGGTGCTGGGCCTGGGCCGCCAGGTGCATCCACTGGTGCGCGAGGCGGCGATGCCGGCGCTGCGGTCGCTGGCCGAGGACATCGGGGCGACGGCCCACCTGACGCTGGTGGACGGGGCGGAGGCGCTGGCCGTGGCCGTCGTCGAACCGACCTGGACGGACTACCACGTGGCGTACCGGGCGGGGTTCCGGCATCCGCTGGAGCGGGGGGCCGCGGGGAAGGCGATCCTGTCCGCGCGGCAGCAGGGGCAGCCCGCCGAGGGGGAGGAGCGGCCCGGGTACACCCTGACCCACGGGGAGCTGGAGGCCGGGGCCTGCGGGGCGGCGGCGCCGCTGCTCGGGGTGACGGGGGTGGAGGGCAGTGTGGGTGTGGTGATGCTGGCGGAGGTCGTGCCGGAGCGGGTGGGGGCGCGGGTGATGGACGCGGCGCGGGAGGTGGCGGAGGCGTTGCGGTGACGTCCCTGGGTTGTGCGGGGCGTGGGGGTGGGCCGGGGGTGGGATGCGCGGCCCGGCGTAACGGGGTGCCGCTGCGCCCACCCGTGCCGCCCCTGGGGGTACCTCCCAGGCCGTCCAGGCACTGGGGGAGGCACGACTGCCCGCAGCTACGGGGGTGGGGTGCGACTGCCCGCAGCTACGGGGGTGGATGCGTCGCGTTAGATTGACTTCGTGCTCTCTCGTCTCACGCGTCCCCAGGTCCTCGCCGTCTGTGCGGTGCCCGTCGTGGCGCTGCTCGCCACCGCCGTGTTCGCGCCGCTGCCGTTCTCCGTGGCGCGGCCCGGGCTGACGGCCGACGTGCTCGGGAAGAACCAGGGCGCCCCGGTGATCACGATCGAGGGGGCGCCGACGCACGAGACGACCGGGCAGCTGCGGATGACGACGATCGAGGCGACCGGCCCCGACGCGAGCGTCGGCCTCGGCGACGTGCTCGCGAGCTGGTTCGACACCGACCGTGCCGTGATGCCCCGCGACGCCGTCTACCCGAACGGCGACGGCGTCCAGGAGATCGAGGATTACAACGAGGAGCAGATGAGGGAGTCCCAGGACGCGGCGACCGCGGCGGCCCTGAACTACCTGCGGCTCGACGAGGACGACGTCGACGTCGAGCTGCGCCTGGAGGACGTCGGCGGCCCCAGCGCCGGCCTGCTCTTCTCGCTCGGCATCGTCGACAAGCTGTCCGCCGGCGACCTCACCGGCGGCAAGGTCGTCGCCGGCACCGGCACGATCACCACCGGCGGCAAGGTCGGCGCCGTCGGCGGTGTGCCGCTGAAGACGCAGGCCGCGCGGCGGGACGGCGCCACCGTCTTCCTGGTGCCGAAGGCGGAGTGCTCGGACGCGCGGGCGGAGCTGCCGCGGGGACTCCGGCTGATCCCGGTCACCACCCTGAAGGGCGCGGTCGACTCCCTGAAGGCCCTGGAGACGGGCAAGGGCGAGGTCCCCGCCTGCTGAGGCCGGGGGGCGGGCGCCGCTCAGCCGCCCTCCTTCACGAAGCCCTTCTCGACCATCCAGTCCAGCGCCACCTGGTGCGGGTCCTCCCCGTCGACGTCGACCTTCGCGTTCAGGGTCCGCGCCACGTCGTTGTCGAGCGCCTTGGTGACCGGGTCGAGGACATCGGCGATCGCCGGCCACTTCTTCAGGACGTCGGTGCGGACCATCGGCGCCGCGTTGTAGTTCGGGAAGAAGTGCTTGTCGTCCTCCATCACCGCCAGGTTCATCGACTTGATCCGCCCGTCGGTGGTGTACACCTCGCCGTAGGTGCAGGCGCCGTCCGCCGTCTGCGTGTAGATGATCCCGGTGTCCATGTCCGTGATGTTCCGGGCCGGGATGTCCATCCCGTATGCCTTCTCCATGCCCGGCAGCCCGTCCGCCCGGTTGGCGAACTCGACCTCCACGCACAGCGTCACCGCCGCCGGGTCGCGCTTGGCCAGCTCCGCCACCTCCGACAGCGTGTCGGTGCCGTACTTCTTGTGGTTGGCCTGGTTCATCGCCAGCGCGTAGGTGTTGTTGAGCCGGGCCGGCGGCAGCCAGGTCAGCCCCTTCCTCAGATCCTCGTCGCGCACCGCCACCCACTGCTCGTGCGGGTCGGGGATCGGCTCGCTGTGCCCGAGGTACGTGATCCAGGCGGTGCCCGTGTACTCGTACGTGGCGTCGGCGTCGCCGTTCTCCACCGCGGCCCGGGTGCCCACGGAGCCCTGGATGCCGGTCCGGTCGAGCACCTCCGCGCCGGCCGCCTGGAAGGCGATGCCCATGATCGCGCCGAGCACGAGCTGCTCGGTGAACTGCTTGGACACCACCGTCAGGTCGGCGCCCTCCAGCGGCCGGCCCTTGCCGATCGTGCCGGGCCCGACGTCGTCGACCATCGGGGAGCCGCTGGTCAGCCCGCACCCGGAGGCCGCCACCAGCAGCGCGGCCACCGCCGGCCACGTACGGCGTCCGCGGCCGCCGCGTCGGGAGCCCGTGCTCATGTCCGCACCTCCAGGCCGCGGGGCCGCAACAGCAGTTCGGCGAGCGAGGCCAGCCAGTCCACCAGCAGGGCGAGGGCGACGGTGAGGATC
This sequence comes from Streptomyces sp. BK79, assembly GCF_044142145.1. Classification (NCBI taxonomy): domain Bacteria; kingdom Bacillati; phylum Actinomycetota; class Actinomycetes; order Kitasatosporales; family Streptomycetaceae; genus Streptomyces; species Streptomyces sp. BK79. Next base: position 328,201 of record NZ_JBHVOC010000002.1, on the reverse strand, counting down.
GAGCCCAGCACCAGCACCGGCATCCGCTGGCTGGTGATCCCGGTGGTGATGAGCACGCCCAGCCCGCCGCCCCCGCCGAAGACGGCCAGGGTCGCCGTGCCGACGTTGAGGACGAGGGCCGTGCGCACGCCGGCCAGGATCAGCGGGACGGCCAGCGGGAGTTCCACCCGGGTGAGCACGCCCAGCGGGGACATGCCGATGCCGCGGGCCGCCTCCAGCAGGGTCGGGTCGTTCGCCTTCAGGCCGGCGATGGTGTTGGAGAGCACCGGCAGGACGGCGTAGATGATGATGCCGATCAGGGCGGCCGTGCGGCCGATGCCGAGCCAGATCACCAGCAGTGCCAGCAGGCCGATCGCCGGGGTCGCCTGGCCCATGTTGGCGAACGCCATCGCCACCGGCGTGGCCCTGCGGAACATCCGGCGGGTGAGCAGGATGCCCAGCGGGATCGCGATGATCAGCACGAAGAAGGTGGAGATCACGGTCAGTTGGACGTGCTGCCACAGCGCCTTGGTGACCTGCCCGTCGGAGAGGGCGTTCTCGCTCAGCGCGTCCAGGTCGGCCTGCCGGAACCACAGCCAGGTCGCCAGCAGCAGGGCGACCAGGAGCGCGGGCAGGAAGGTCAGCTTCCGCCAGCCGACCCGCCGTCCCGTCGCCTCCGGGGACGCCGGGGCCGGCGGGTGCGGCTCGTACTCCGCCTCGTCCTCGTCCCGGCCGGAAGGATCAGGAGAAACGGAAGAAGAGGTGCTCACGCCCTGCCCCCCTCCCCTCCGGGACCGCCGTCGGTGAAGCCCTCCTGCTCGGCGTGGGTCTGCTCGGCCCGCGCCTCCTCCAGGTCGTGCTGGTGCTCCAGCGCGTCCAGCCGGTCGGCCTCCAGCAGGTCCTGCACGGAGTTCATCAGCGTCTCCATGTCGACGACGCCCTCGTACTCGCCGCGCCGCCCGGTGACCGCGACCCGCCCCGCGTTGTCGGTGAGGACCGCCTCCAGCGCGTCCCGCAGCGTCGCGTCCCGGGTCACCGTGTCGTGCACCAGCGTCCCGGCCCGCGCCAGCGAGCCCTTGGCCCGCATCAGGTCCCCGCGCCGCAGCCACTTGTAGGGCCGCCCGCGCCGGTCGAGGAGCAGGATCTCGTTGGTGCCGGCCGCCCGCAGGCGGTTGAAGATGTGCTGGAGCGGGTCCTCGACGGTCACCGTCGGGTAGTCGGTGATGCCGACGTCCCGCACCCGGGTCAGGTTCAGCCGCTTCAGCGCCGCGCCCGCGCCCACGAAGCCGGAGACGAAGTCGTCCGCCGGGTTGGTGAGGATCGCCTCCGGAGTGTCGAACTGCGCGATGTGGGAGCGTTCGCGCAGCACCGCGATCCGGTCGCCCAGCTTGATCGCCTCGTCGAAGTCGTGGGTGACGAAGACGATCGTCTTGTGCAGCTCGTGCTGGAGCCGGATCAGCTCGTCCTGGAGGTGGTCCCGGGTGATCGGGTCGACCGCGCCGAACGGCTCGTCCATCAGCAGCACCGGCGGATCGGCCGCCAGCGCCCGCGCCACGCCCACCCGCTGCTGCTGCCCGCCGGAGAGCTGGCGCGGATAGCGGCCGTGGAACTCCCCGGCGTCCAGCCCCACCAGGTCGAGCATCTCCTCCACCCGGGACCGGATGCGGGCCTTCGACCAGCCGATCATCTTCGGTACGAGGGCGATGTTCTGGGCGACGGTCATGTGCGGGAAGAGGCCGGAGGACTGGATCGCGTAGCCGACCTTGCGGCGGAGCTTCACCGGGTCGATGTCGGTGACGTCCTCGCCGTCGATGCGGATGCGTCCGCCGCTGGGCTCGATCAGCCGGTTGATCATCTTCAGGGTGGTGGACTTCCCGCAGCCCGAGGGGCCGACGAAGATGACCGTCTCGCCGGCCTTGATCTCCATCGACACGTTCTCGACGGCCGGCTGCGGATTGCCGGGATAGCGCTTGGTGAGCGACTCCAGCTCGATGGTCGCCCCGGTGGTGGCGAGGCCGCTGTTCTCAGACACGGATCCCCCTCGGAATGGTCAGCCGTCCGAGCAGGACGTACGCGGCGTCGAACAGCAGCGCCAGGACGATGATCCCGAGCGTGCCCGCGAGCACCTGGTTGAGGGCGTTCTTGCTGCCCAGCGAGGCGATCCCGCGGAAGATCTCGTTGCCGAGGCCCGGGCCGGAGGCGTACGCGGCGATGGCGGCGATGCCCATCAGCATCTGCGTCGAGACCCGGATCCCGGTGAGGATCGGCGGCCAGGCCAGCGGCAGCTCCACCCTCAGCAGCCGGGCCGGGCGGGACATCCCGATGCCCGTCGCGGCGTCCACCAGCGCCGGGTCCACCCCGCGCAGGCCGACGATCGCGTTGCGCACGATCGGCAGCAGCCCGTACAGGGTCAGCGCGGTCACCGTCGGCGGCACGCCCAGTCCCACGATCGGGATGAGCAGGCCGATCATGGCCAGGGACGGGATGGTCAGGATGGTCGACGTGGTCAGCGTCGCCAGGTTCCCCGCCCACTCGCTGCGGTAGGTGAGGACGCCGATCAGGACGCCGATCAGGGTCGCCACGACCATGCACTGGAAGACCGCGCTGGCGTGCTGGCCGGCGTCGGCGAGCAGCTGCTGGTGGCGGCTGGCCAGGAACTCCCAGAAGTTCACCGCCGCTCACCTCCGGGTCGGGCCGGCCCGGGGCCGGTCTCAGTCGCCGCTGTCGCCGATGGCGCCTTGCTCCTCGTCCCGGGCCGCCTGCTCCACCAGCGGGATGATCCGCAGCGGAACGGGGTTCTCCATGACGATCGCCGTGGCGGCCCGGACGATGCCATCAAAACCGACAACCCGGTCGATCACCCGCTGGAGATCGGCGTTCGAGCGGGCCACCAGCCGGCACAGCATGTCCCCGGTGCCGGTCGTGGTGTGCAGCTCCAGCACCTCCGGCACGGTCGCCAAGTGCGCCCGTACGTCGGCCCCTTGGCCCTGCCGGATCTCCAGCGTCGCGAACGCGGTCACCGGGTAGCCGAGCGCCGCCGGGTCCACCTCGGGACCGAATCCGCGGATGACTCCGTTCGACTGAAGCCGGTCGAGCCGCGCCTGCGCGGTGCCGCGCGCCACCCCCAGCCGCCGGGACATCTCCAGCACCCCGATCCGCGGCTCCCGCGCCAGCAGCCCGATGATCCGCCCGTCCAGCCGGTCGATCCCCATCCCGCCCCCTTCCGGCTGGTCATCCTGTACAGATCGCCCGTCCGTAGCGCCGTTTCACTGGTCAGGTTGCCCAGTGAATACGCAAACTATTGCGCACCTTGCAGACGCGGGAGACCCTGCGGCTATGACGCAGACCACACACCACACTCCCGACACCGCCCGGCAGGCCGACCCCTTCCCGGTCAAGGGAATGGACGCGGTCGTCTTCGCCGTGGGCAACGCCAAGCAGGCGGCGCACTACTACTCCACCGCCTTCGGCATGAAGCTGGTCGCCTACTCCGGACCGGAGAACGGCAGCCGCGAGACCGCGAGCTACGTCCTGGAGAACGGCTCCGCCCGCTTCGTGTTCACCTCGGTGATCAAGCCGTCCACCGAGTGGGGCGACTTCCTCACCCGGCACGTGGCCGAGCACGGCGACGGCGTCGTCGACCTCGCCATCGAGGTCCCGGACGCGCGCGCCGCCCACGCCTACGCCGTCGAGCACGGCGCCCGCTCGCTCGCCGAGCCGTACGAGGTCAAGGACGAGCACGGCACCGTCGTCCTCGCCGCCATCGCCACCTACGGCGAGACCCGCCACACCCTGGTCGAGCGCACCGGCTACGACGGCCCCTACCTGCCCGGCTACGCCGCCGCCGAGCCCATGGTCGAGCCGCCCGCCCAGCGCACCTTCCAGGCCGTCGACCACTGCGTCGGCAACGTCGAACTCGGCCGCATGAACGAGTGGGTCGGCTTCTACAACAAGGTCATGGGCTTCACGAACATGAAGGAGTTCGTGGGCGACGACATCGCCACCGAGTACAGCGCGCTGATGTCGAAGGTCGTCGCCGACGGCACCCTCAAGGTGAAGTTCCCGATCAACGAGCCCGCGATCGCCAAGAAGAAGTCCCAGATCGACGAGTACCTGGAGTTCTACGGCGGCGCCGGCGTCCAGCACATCGCGCTGAACACCAACGACATCGTCCAGACCGTCCGCACGATGAAGGCGGCCGGCGTCCGGTTCCTGGACACGCCCGACTCGTACTACGACACGCTCGGCGAGTGGGCGGGCGAGACGCGGGTGCCCGTGGAGACGCTGCGCGAGCTGAAGATCCTCGTCGACCGCGACGAGGACGGCTACCTGCTCCAGATCTTCACCAAGCCGGTCCAGGACCGTCCGACCGTCTTCTTCGAGCTGATCGAGCGGCACGGCTCGATGGGCTTCGGCAAGGGCAACTTCAAGGCCCTGTTCGAGGCGATCGAGCGCGAGCAGGCCAAGCGCGGCAACCTCTGACGTACGCCGGCTACGCGGGCGGGTCCTCCACCGAGGGCTCGCCCAGCTCGTCCAGCGCCCGCCGCGCCTCGGCCGCCCACAGCGGCGAGAAGTACGGGTTGATCACCAGCGCCTCCCGCAGGTGCCGCCGCGCCGGCCCGTACCGCTCCAGCTCCCGCTCGATCAGCCCCCGGTGGAACACGTACAGCGCGCTGCGCACCCCGCCGCCCTTGTCGCCGTCCGTCGCGATCTCGGCGAACTCCAGCGCCTCCTCGTGCGCACCGGTGCGGTGCAGCGCCCAGCCCAGCGCGTCGGCCACCGCGATCCCCGGCTGCCGTCCCCACTCCTCCCGCAGCAGCCGCACGGCCCGGTCCGGGTCCCCGTGGTCCGCCTCCAGGCGCCCGAGCAGCAACCGCTCGTCCACCCCGGCCGCCTCGGCGCCCCGCACCCGCTCCCGCAGCAGGTCGTACTGCACCCGCGCGGCCTGGTCCAGCCCCAGCGACTCGTACAGCTCGCCCAGCTCCAGCGCGTACTCCGGGCTCGGCCGCTTGGCCAGCGCCGCCCGGTACGCCGACAGCGCGTCCGTCGTCCGGCCCAGCGCCGCCAGCACCCGTCCCTGCCCGGCCTGCGCGGCCCGCTGGTCGGGGTCGGTGCGCAGCGCCTCCTGGAAGAACCGCAGCGCCTCCTCGCGGTCCCCGCGCTCGAACGCCAGCCGCCCGGCCTGCTCCAGGTACGCCGCCCGCTCGGCCGGCGCCCGGGCCGCCGCGGCCGCGTCGGAGATCCGCGCCGCCGCGTCCTCCCGCCAGCCCTTGTCCCGGTAGACGGCCGCCGCCCGCGCGCTCACGGCCGGCGTGCCCGGCCGCAGCTTCATGACCTTCTCCAGGGCCCGCCCCACGGCCTCGTCGTCGCCGAGCCCCGTGTAGGCGTCGATCAGCACCGCGTGCGCCGTCCACCGCTTCGGGGCGGCCTTCACCGCGCTCTCGCCCCACTTCTTCGCCGCCGGGAAGTCCCGCCGCGCCACCGCCAGCGCCGCCAGCCCCTCCAGCGCCTGCGGATTCCTCGCCGCCCCGACCTTCAGCGAGGTGCGCAGCGCCTTGTCGGCCTTCGCCCAGTTCGCCATGTCCGCCGTACGCCGCCCCTGTTCGACGTAGGCCGCGCCCAGCACCGCCCACGACGCACCGTCCAGCGGGTGGGCCCGCAGGTGCCGCTCCCGGTCACCGATCAGCACCGCCAGGTCCGGCAGCGCGGTCGGCACCCCCGTGGTCACCGCACCGCGCGCCAGCGCCGCGGGGCCGGGCGCGGGCGGGGAGGCGTCGCCCCCGTCCCACGGCAGCAGCACCAGCACCCCGCCGAGCACGGCGGCCCCGGCGACGGAGGCGATCAGCACCCGGTTCCGGCGGCGGGAGCGCCGCCCGCGTTCGATCTCCATGGCGCCTACTGTGCGCCCGTACGACAAGCACACCGCGGCTTGCGCCGGGTGCCGCCGACGGGTTCACACCGATGGCCCCGGGTGCGAACCTAAGATCATGAGCCGTATCGAAGCGCCTCGCGACGAGGACGACGCAGCCCGCGAGTCCGGCGCGGCCCCGGCGGCCGGCGGCCCCCTCGTCGACCGGCTGCTCGCCGGACTCCCCGCCGACTCCGTCCTGACCGACCCCGACGTCACCGCCTCCTACGCCAACGACATGGCGAGCTTCTGCCCGGCCGGCGCCCCCGCCGTGGTCGTCCTGCCGCGCACCGTCGAGGACGTCCAGCACGTCATGCGCACCGCCACCGAGCTGCGCGTCCCCGTCGTCCCGCAGGGCGCCCGCACCGGCCTGTCCGGCGGCGCCAACGCCACCGACGGCTGCGTGGTCCTCTCCCTGACGAAGATGGACCGCATCCTGGAGATCAACCCGGTCGACCGGGTCGCCGTCGTCGAACCGGGCGTCGTCAACGCCACGCTCTCCCGCGCGGTGAACGAACACGGCCTGTACTACCCTCCCGACCCCTCCAGCTGGGAGATGTGCACCATCGGCGGCAACATCGGCACCGCCTCCGGCGGCCTGTGCTGCGTCAAGTACGGGGTGACCGCCGAGTACGTCCTCGGCCTCGACGTCGTCCTCGCCGACGGCCGCCTGATGTCCACCGGCCGCCGCACCGCCAAGGGCGTCGCCGGGTACGACCTCACCCGCCTCTTCGTCGGCTCCGAGGGCTCCCTCGGCATCGTCGTACGGGCCGTGCTCGCGCTGCGGCCCAAGCCGCCCGAGCAGCTGGTGCTGGCCGCCGAGTTCGCCTCCGCGTCCGCCGCGTGCGACGCGATCTGCGCGATCATGGAGGGCGGACACGTCCCGTCCCTCCTCGAACTGATGGACCGTACGACCGTCAAGGCGGTCAACGACCTCGCCCACATGGGGCTGCCGGAGACCACCGAGGCCCTGCTCCTCGCCGCCTTCGACACCGCCGACCCGGCCGCCGACCTCGCCGCCGTCGGCGCCCTGTGCGAGGCGGCCGGCGCCACCCAGGTGGTCCCCGCCGACGACGCGGCCGAGTCGGAGCTGTTGCTGCAGGCACGGCGGTTGTCGCTCACGGCGCTGGAGGCGGTCAAGGGGACCACGATGATCGACGACGTGTGCGTGCCCCGGTCCCGGCTCGGCGACATGCTGGAGGGCATCGAACGCATCGCCGCGAAGTACGGCCTGACCATCGGCGTCTGCGCCCACGCGGGCGACGGCAACACCCACCCCACCGTATGCTTCGACGCCCAGGACCCCGACGAGTCACGGCGGGCCCGTGAGTCCTTCGACGAGATCATGGGCCTCGGCCTGGAACTCGGCGGCACCATCACCGGCGAGCACGGCGTGGGCGTCCTGAAGAAGGAGTGGCTGGCGCGGGAGATCGGCCCGGTGGGCCTGGAGATGCAGCGGGCCGTGAAGGACGTCTTCGACCCGCTGGGCATCCTCAACCCGGGCAAGCTCTTCTGACCCACGCGTTCCGCGCGGGGGTTCTCCGGGCGGCGTACGCGTTCCGCACGGCGGTTCCTCCGGTGCGTGCCGCGCCTCACCGGGCGAGCAGGTCGGCCAGCCCGTCGTCGAGGCCGAGCCGCCCGCTCTCCGTGCCCGGCGGCACGGCCCGCAGGGTCCGCTCCAGCCAGGCCGACACCTGCGCCGACGGCGCCTCCAGGAGGGCGTCCCCGTCGGGGCTGCTCAGCGCCATGAGTACGACGCTGCGGCCCTCCGCCTTCGACGGCCACACCCGCACGTCCCCGTGCCCGCACGGCCGGAACACCCCCTCCACCAGCAGGTCGCGGGCGAACGTCCAGTGCACCGGGTGGCCGGAGTCGATGTGGAAGGTGATGTGCACGGCGTAGGGGTCGTCCATGTAGTAGCCGAGCCTGGCCGGCACCGGCAGGCAGTGCTCGGGCGACAGGACGAGCCTCAGCTCCAGTTCGCGTTCGACGACCGTGGGGTTGGCGTGCATGGCGGGTGTCCTCTCTCGTACGGTCCGCACGGGCCGCCTGGAACGGGCCCGCACGAGTGAGAGCGGCCGGGGCCGTGAGCGTTACGCGGGTTCGCGGAACTTTTTTCCCGCCTCTGTCCCGCGAGTGAAGGTCATGCACGAGGTTGCCCGGAAAGGGGTGGGTCCTGCGGGACCGGCGGTGCGGATTGCGGCCGTCTGATAGATGTTGAGGCCCCCCTATCAACCCCCGAGCAGATACGGGACGACGGACATGAGCGCCCCAACCCCGGCCCCCGGCGACGACAGGCCCCGCGAAGGGTATTACCCGGACCCCTCCATTCCTGGATACGTCCGGTACTGGAACGGCGCCTCCTGGGTGCCGGGCACCAGCCGGCCCGCGCCCAAGGACGGCGAGCCGCTCGCGCCGCCGCCCGGCGCGCGGCCCTCCGTGGAGGAGACCGGCCCGCACTTCTTCGACGAGGACCCGGCCGAGGACCCGGCCGAGGCGCCGCCCGCCGCGTCCCCGAACGCCGGGCCCCAGCACGGCAGCCGTCCGGAGCCCGCCACGGCCTGGGGCGCCGACCGCGCCCACCCGGCCGGTCCCGCCGGCGCCCCGCAGCAGGGGGTGGCCTGGCCGGGTCCCGCCCAGGGCGCGGACCCGAGGGTCCCGCACGCGCGGAGCGCGGGACCGTCCGGGGGAGCGGCCCCCGCGGGTGGGGACGCGGGTGCGGGAGTGGTCGGCGGTGCCGACGGTGCCGGTGCCGGTGCCGGTGCGGGGGCAGGGGCGCAGGGGGCCGGGCGTGCCGGGGCGGCCGGCGGCGGCGCGGAGGGTGGCCGGCCCGCGCGGGGCGACGACGCCCGCGCCGCGCGGACGGACGCCGCGGCGGGCTCCGTGTCCGGACAGACGGAGGCCGGGTCGGGCAACACCTTCGTCTTCCGCCGCCCGACGGCCGGCCAGGGGGGCGGCGCCCGGACTCCCGAAGGTGCCGCCGAGGACGAGGGCACCATGACCTTCCGCGCCGTCCCCCCGCGCGCGGGCGGCCCCGGCTTCGGCGCGGGCAAGGCGGCCGCGGCCCGCGCCGCCGCCGCGCCCGCGGCCCCGTCCGGCCCGCAGCAGACGGGCGCCCCGGCCGGGCCGGGCGTTCCCCACCAGGGCGCCGCGCCTCACACCGCCGCGCCTCACACCGCCGGGCCCCAGCCCGCCGCCGCGTCCCAGCAGCCCGCCGCGCCTCAGCCCGCCGCCTCCGCCCCGGTCGCGGCCGGTCCCGGCGGCGGTCAGTCCTCCTGGGCGCAGCAGGTGCACCGGCTGGCCGGTGCCGGTGGCGAGGAGCAGCCCGTCGCGCCGTGGAAGCCGCCGGTGGAGGACGTCTTCCAGGCCGCCGCCCGGCGCCAGGCATCGGCCCGCCCGGCAGGGCTCGGCAAGCGGCTGGCCGCCCGGCTGATCGACACCGCCGTCCTCGCGGGCGTCACCGCCGTGGCCGCCGTGCCCCTCGGCACCAAGGCGGTCGACCACGTCAACGGCAAGATCGACGAGGCCAGGCTCTCCGGTGAGACGGTCACGGTCTGGCTGCTCGACGGCACGACATGCACGTACCTGGGCATCGTGCTGGCCGTCCTGCTGCTCTTCGGCGTCGTCTACGAGGCGCTGCCCACCGCCAAGTGGGGGCGCACCCTGGGCAAGAAGCTGCTCGGCCTGGAGGTGCGGGACATCGAGGCCCACGAGCCCCCGTCCTTCGGGGCGGCCCTGCGCCGGTGGCTGGTCTACAGCGTGCCGGGGCTCCTGGTCGTCGGGCTGGTCGGCGTCGTGTGGTGCCTGTTCGACCGCCCTTGGCGCCAGTGCTGGCACGACAAGGCGGCCGGCACGTTCGTCGCGGGCTGACCTCGCGGGCTCACGCAGTTTTCCCCGCTGCGGAGCGCGTCCACCGGAGCCGCCTCAAGGGGCGCGGGGAACAGCGCGACCGGCCTCCACCCCCGAGGGCGTCGGCCCGGAGGCACCCCGTACTCCGGACGGCCGCTCGCCGGATGCGTGACACGAGTGTTCGCGGTCGACTCGGGCCATGAGCAGCGAACCGCCCCCCGGCTCCGGCGGGCAGCCGCCGGAGGACGACCCCTTCAGGAAGCCTCCCCCGTCCCCCGGACCGGGCCCCGACCCCGGCCCCGGTTCCGGCGCCCCGCCCCCCGGCGGCGGCCCGTACGGCGCCCCGCCCCCCGGCGGCGGTGGTGGTGGTCCTTACGGCGCCCCGCCTCCCCCCGGCGGTGGTGGTCCCTACGACGCCCCGCCCCCCGGCGGCGGCGGCCCGTACGGCGCCCCGCCCCCCGGCGCCGGTGGCCCCTACGGCGGGGATCCTTACGGCGGCGGCCCCCACGCCGGTGATCCGCTCGCCGGCATGCCCCCGCTCGCCGACAGCGGCCGGCGCACGCTCGCGCGGATCATCGACATGATCCTCGTGGGCATCGTGGTCTGGCTGCTGAGCTGGGCCTTCGACGTCCAGGAGTACCAGGTGGACGGCGAGGACATCTCGGTCGGCAAGTCCTTCGGGCAGTCCCTGATCGCCGCCGTGCTCTACATCGCCTACGACACCTACCTGACCGCCAGGACCGGGCAGACCCTCGGGAAGAAGTGGCTGGGCATGCGCGTGGCCAACCTGGACAACGGCGCCACGCCCTCCGTGCAGACGTCCCTGATCCGCGCCCTGGTGCTGTGGATCCCGTTCGCCTTCTGCTGCGCCTGCGTCTGGACGGTCATCGCCGGAGGCTGGAGCTTCTTCGACCGCCCCTACAAGCAGGGCCTGCACGACAAGGCGGCCAAGACGGTGGTCGTCAGCGCCCGTTGAGACGGGTCAGGGCGAAGGCGCCGGGGTGGACGCGTCAGGGCGAAGGCGCCGGGCAGGACGCGTCAGGCGGCACGGCCCCGGGCCGGTTCGCCCGTCCCGGCGGAGACCCGGGCCGCGGGAACCGGCTCGCGGCCGGCGGCGGGCCGACGGGCCGGCACGGCGGTCACCGTGCGCGCCCTGGGCGCGGGGACCGTCACGGCGACCAGCAGCCCGAGGGCGAGCGCCGCGACGGCGATGACAGCGACTCCGGGACCCGAACTCGTCTGTGACAGCAGCAGCATGGCGAGCGTCGACATGATCACGGTGCACGAACCGTAGGCGAACTGTGCGGCGGTCGGACGGGGCATGGCCATCGTGTCCTCGGAAGACAATCTGGGGGTGAGTCCGGCTGTCGGCCTGGCTTTCCGCCGGCTTCCGGGCGTTCCGCCAAGCGACTCTAACCGGCTGTGTGCCCGAGTGGAACCAGGAGTAAGCACTACCTAACCGACAAGGCCGATGCACGGGGGGCGCACGGATTCATGACGTCCGGGAAGTGGACGGTCCCGCGCGCCTGTCGGGTGCCGCGCCGGCCCAGGGGCAGGTGTTCGTAAAGCGAACCTCGACTCCGCATAGTGCAGTTGTCCTGCTCAAGTCAAGGTCTGTCTTTTCCGGTGAACCTCTAGTCAAATGTCGTCACTTGACTACACGCGTTGATCACGTGTGCGCGGACTCTGCCCTGTCCTTGTCCCCCCATCCGCGCGCGTGGACGCGGGGGAGGAACTCAAGTGACCAGCAGATCCTGGACGTTCAGAACGGCGGCGACCACCGTCGCCCTGGCCGCCGCCACCGCCACGCTCTCCGCGGCGGGCGTGGCGCAGGCGGACTCGCCCGCCCGGCCGCAGGCCGTGGACCGGCACGACCCGCACCCCGCGAAGGGCACGCACTCCCACGACCTCAAGGGCCCGCTGAGCGACACCCAGGAGGCCCAGCGCGAGGAGGCCCTGAACCAGGTCATCTCCGGCAAGGCCTCGGTGAAGAAGAAGGACGGCTCGAACGTCGTCCAGCTCAAGGGCAAGAAGGGCGACAGCAAGTACGTCGAGCTGGGCCGGGAGAAGACCGACAAGATCTTCACCATCCTGGTCGAGTTCGGGGACAAGGTGGACAGCCGCTACGGCGGCGACCCGGGCCCGCTGCACAACCAGATAGCCAAGCCGGACCGCAGGACGGACAACTCGACGGCCTGGAAGGCCGACTACGACCAGCAGCACTTCCAGGACCTGTACTTCGGCTCCGGCGAGGGCGTCGACTCGGTCAAGACGTACTACGAGAAGCAGTCCTCGGGCCGCTACTCGGTCGAGGGCGAGGTCTCCGACTGGGTCAAGGTCCCCTACAACGAGGCGCGTTACGGCAACAACGCCTGCGGCGACACCAACTGCCCCAGCGTGTGGAACGTCGTCAGCGACGGCCTCAACGCCTGGGTCGAGCAGCAGAAGGCGGCCGGCCGCACCGACGCCCAGATCAAGGCCGACGCCGCTCGCTTCGACGAGTGGGACCGCTACGACTTCGACGGCGACGGCGACTTCAACGAGCCCGACGGCTACATCGACCACTTCCAGATCGTGCACGCCGGCGAGGACGAGTCCGCGGGCGGCGGCGCCCAGGGCACCGACGCGATCTGGGCCCACCGCTGGTACGCCTTCGGCACCGACGCCGGCGCCACCGGCCCCGAGCAGAACAAGCTCGGCGGCTCGCAGATCGGCTCCACCGGCGTCTGGGTCGGCGACTACACCATCCAGCCGGAGAACGGCGGACTCGGCGTCTACGCCCACGAGTACGGCCACGACCTCGGTCTGCCGGACCACTACGACACCGCGGGCGGCGACAACTCCACCGGCTTCTGGACGCTGATGTCGTCCGGCTCCTGGCTCGGCACCGGTCGCAACGAGATCGGCGACCTGCCCGGCGACATGACCGCCTGGGACAAGCTCCAGCTCGGCTGGCTGAACTACGACACCGCCAAGGCCGGCGTCGACTCCTGGCACAAGCTGGGCGTGGCGGAGTACAACACCAAGCACAAGCAGGCGCTGGTCGTGAACCTGCCGAAGAAGGCGGTCACCACCGAGATCGTCACCCCCGCCGAGGGCGCCATCCAGTGGTGGAGCGGCAGCGGCGACAACCTCAAGAACACGCTGAGCCGTTCGGTCGACCTCACCGGCAAGGCGAAGGCCGAGCTGACCTTCGACGGCTGGTACGACATCGAGGCCAACTACGACTACCTCTACACCGAGGTCTCCACCGACGGCGGCGCCAACTGGACCGCCATCGACGGCACGGTGAACGGCCAGCCGGTCCCGCGCGACGCCGCCGACAAGCCGGCCCTGCACGGCACCCTCGAAGGCCACCAGAAGTTCGCGTACTCCCTCGACGCCTACGCGGGCAAGAAGATCGACCTCCGCTTCCGCTACCAGACCGACGGCGGCGTGGCCCAGAAGGGCTTCACGGCCGACGCGATCTCGGTCACCGCGGACGGCCGGGCGCTCTTCACGGACAACGCCGAGACGGCGGACGCCGCTTGGACGGCCACCGGCTTCTCCCGGGTCGGCGCGTCCTTCACCAAGGACTACGCGCAGTACTACATCGCCGAGAACCGGCAGTACGTGTCGTACGACAAGACGCTGAAGACCGGCCCGTACAACTTCGGCTTCACCTCGCGCCCGAACTGGGTCGAGCACTACGCGTACCAGAACGGCCTGCTGATCTGGAAGTGGGACACCTCGCAGGCCGACAACAACACCAGCCAGCACCCGGGCACCGGTCTGCTCCTGCCGGTCGACTCCCACCCGACCGCGCTGAAGTACTCCGACGGCACCCTGATGCGCAACCGCATCCAGTCCTACGACTCGCCGTTCAGCCGCTACCGCACCGACGGCATGACGCTGCACAAGGGCGACGTGGCGACCTGGATCCCGGGCTCGAAGGGGGTGCCGGTCTTCAACGACCGCACCGGCGACTACTACGACGAGTCGAACCCGACCGGCGGCGTCAAGGTCACTGACACCAACACCAGGATAAAGATCGTCAAGGAGGCCAAGAACGGCTCGACGATCGAGCTGGAGGTCGGCCCCGCGGGCAGGTAAACAGCATCTGCCCAGGTCAGAGCATGATCGGCGGTGACCCCCTGGCGGGTCGCCGCCGATCCGTGTTTAGGTGCGTCCTGTGACGCTCTTATTGACACCCGGTCCGGCGTCCGGACCGGAACCGGCTGACACGGGGGTATGACCGCATGGCCGCAGGAGGCTTCTGCAAGCTGCCGAACGGCACGGTGGTGGTGGCACTGAACCTGCCCAGCCCCGCCGCCCCGGCCGGCGGCAGCGTGCGCTTTCTCGTCCACGCCCCCAACCGGGCGCGCGCCCTGACCAGGCTGCGCAACCTGGGGCTGCGGTCGGTCTACCTGCGGGGCAACGCCGCCCCGCCGACCCCGGACGAGATCACCGCGGTCCTGCACCACCCGGACGGGCTGATATGGCGCACCGCCCCCGTGGCCGGCGTCCCGGGCGGACCGGAACGCGCCCAGGAGCTGTGGCACCCGATCCGGGCCCTCCTCAGACGCCCGGCGCCGCAGACCTAGCGCAGACCCAGCGCGGTCGGGCGGGGCCACCGGGCACCGTCGGGCGGGGGCTACTGGACGACCGGCTTCCCGGACAGTTCCACCCCCGCCTCGCGCAGCTCCTGGAGCGCCCGCTCGGTGGTCTCCGGGGCCACTCCGGCGGTCAGGTCGAGCAGCACCTGCGTACGGAAGCCCTCGCGGGCGGCGTCCAGGGCGGTGGCCCGCACGCAGTGGTCGGTGGCGATGCCCACCACGTCGACCTCGTCGATCTCCCGGGCCCGCAGCCAGTCGGCGAGCCGGGTGCCGTTCTCGTCGGCACCCTCGAAGCCGCTGTAGGCCGCCGCGTACGCCCCCTTGTCGAAGACGGCGTCCACCGCGCCGGAAGCGACGGCCGGGGCGAAGTTGGGGTGGAAGCCGACCCCCTCCGTGCCGGCGACGCAGTGCGCCGGCCAGGAGTGGACGTAGTCGGGGTTGTCGGCGAAGTGGCCGCCCGGCGCTATGTGGTGATCGCGGGTGGCCACGACGTGGCGGTAGCCGGCGGGCGCCTGCCCGATCAGCTCGGTGACGGCGGCGGCCACGTCGGCACCGCCGGTCACCGCGAGGCTGCCTCCTTCGCAGAAGTCGTTCTGCACGTCTACGACGATCAAGGCGCGGCGCATGGGCGGTGTCCTTCGACTGGGTCGGCTGTGGGGTCGGGACGGTGGACGGGGACGGTGGACGGGGACGGTGGACCGCGACGGCCGGGACGGTGGTGGGGCCCCGGGGCCGGTGGGGGACGGGCGGGCGGCTGGTGCGGGGCCCGGTCGGGGCGCACCAGCTTTAGCTACCCGAGCCCCCGTGCGCGTACTCCGTCGGAATGACGGGTTCCCCCCGGGAGAGCTGCGTCGCGGACAGCGGGAGGTTCGCCCGCGCGGCCGCGTGCCGGTCCCGGGCGGCGTCCAGCGGCTCGCGGGCGACCACCTCCCCGCCCTTGACCAGCTGCACGAGGAGCTGCCGGTCGGCGAGGTCGTCGGGCACGGGCCCGGTGCCGATCACCTCGGCCTCGGCGTACCCGTCCGCGTCCAGCCGGCGGGCGGCCCACTTGCGTCCGCCGATCGAGGTCTTGCCGCCGCTGGACTTCTTCGCCACGGACACCAGGGGCGCCTCTTCGTCGGCGGAGTCACCGGACTGGGCGCGGGCGACGAGCTTGTAGACCATGGAGGCCGTCGGGTGCCCGGAGCCGGTCACCAGCTGGGTGCCGACGCCGTACGCGTCCACGGGCGCCGCCGCCAGCGAGGCGATGGCGTACTCGTCCAGGTCGGAGGTGACGACGATCTTCGTCTCCGTGGCGCCCAGCTCGTCCAGCTGCTGGCGCACCCGGTGGGCGACCAGCAGCAGGTCGCCGGAGTCGATGCGCACGGCGCCCAGCTCGGGCCCGGCGACCTCCACGGCCGTCCGCACCGCCTCGGTGACGTCGTACGTGTCCACGAGCAGCGTCGTGCCCCGGCCCATCGCCTCCACCTGGGCCCGGAAGGCGTCGCGCTCGTTGTCGTGGAGCAGCGTGAAGGCGTGGGCGGAGGTGCCGACGGTGGGGATGTTGTAGCGGAAGCCGGCGGCGAGGTCGGAGGTGGTCGCGAAGCCGCCGACGTAGGCGGCACGGGCGGCGGCCACCGCGGCCAGCTCGTGGGTGCGGCGGGCGCCCATCTCGATCAGCGGGCGGTCCCCGGCGGCCGAGGCCATCCGGGAGGCGGCGGCGGCGATCGCCGAGTCGTGGTTGAGGATGGAGAGGATCACCGTCTCCAGCAGCACGCACTCGCCGAAGGTGCCCTCGACCCGCATGACCGGCGAGCCCGGGAAGTACACCTCGCCCTCGGGGTAGCCCCAGATGTCCCCGCCGAAGCGGTACTCGGCGAGCCAGTCCAGGGTCTCCTCGTCGACGATGCCCTTCTCGCGCAGGAAGCGCAGGACGCCCGCGTCGAAGCGGAAGTTCTCCACCGCGTCCAGCACCCGCCCGGTGCCCGCGACGACGCCGTAGCGGCGCCCGTCCGGCAGCCGCCGCGTGAAGACCTCGAACACGCTGCGCCGCTCCGCCGTCCCCGCCTTCAGGGCGGCCCGCAGCATCGTCAGCTCGTACTGGTCCGTGAAGAGCGCCGTCGACGGGACGTCCACCGGCAGCCCAAGGTCCGCTGTGTTCATACGACGGATCGTACCCCCATTTCGTCAGTCTGACGATTTCGATCCCGGCCGGGTTCGCGTGGCGCCCGCCACAGGCCCGTTTGTGCGGGTGCCCCCCTGGGGTGGCAGCATGGGCCTTGTGACGGCAGCCGCACCCATGGAGATCGAGAAGACCGAGTCGGCGGAGGAGGTCTTCGCCGTACCCGAGCCCGACGTGCCCTGGGTGACGATCGTGCACAACGACCCCGTCAACCTCATGAGCTACGTGACCTACGTCTTCCAGTCGTACTTCGGCTACTCCAAGGACAAGGCCACCAAGCTCATGCTCGACGTCCACCACAAGGGCCGGGCGGTCGTCTCCAGCGGCTCGCGCGAGGAGATGGAGCGGGACGTCCAGGCCATGCACGGCTACGGTCTGTGGGCCACCCTCCAGCAGGACCGGAAATGACCCACGCCCGCCCGCAGGACGGAAGTAGCTGAATCACCTCCATGCCAGGACAGTTTCAACCGCTCCCCGGCGGCGGCGCGGCCGTCGCCCTCGACGACGTCGAGATCTCCATCATCCGGTCCCTGGCCGTGCAGCTCCTGGAGCTGATCGGCCCGGGCCCCGCCGAGGACGCCTCCGACGACCCGCTCGCCGAACTCTTCGCCGACGGCCCGAGTGAACCGCCCTCCGACCCGGTGCTGCGCCGCCTGTTCCCGGACGCCTACGGCGACCCCGGCGCCGCCCCGCAGGCCGCCGAGGCGGAGGAGCAGCGGGCCCACTCCGCCGAGTTCCGCCGCTACACCGAGAACGACCTGCGGGCCGGCAAGCGCGACAACGCGCTCGCGGTGATCCGCACCCTGGACACCCTCGCGTCGGCGTCGGCGGGCGAGGAGGGGGCGGTGCTCGAGCTGTCGCCCCAGGAGTCCCAGCAGTGGCTGCGCGCGCTGAACGACCTGCGCCTGGCGATCGGCTCCCGGCTGGAGATCACCGACGAGGACGACACCGATCTGCTCTACCGGCTCCCGGACGAGGACCCGCGCAAGCCGATGGTGATGGCCTACCTGTGGCTCGGCGGACTCCAGGAGTCGCTCGTCGCGACCCTCATGCCCTGAACGTCGCGACCGTTATGCCCTGAACCAAACGGTTCGATCACCCTCCGTGTCCGCTCAGCGGAGCCTCAAATCCGGATAACGATCCCGTCAAAACGACACCCATGTTTGCTCGCAAGGGCGTCTTTTGTCCGTTTATGACTATGGGACACGTCACAGGGCGCCTCTGTGATCAGCGCCGCGGTCGTGGTAAATCTTCACGACCGCCCGGCGAACACCACCCGAATGTTCGGCCGGGTGCGCCACCGAGCCGGCGGACCGCCGGCCAGGCACGAGCGGGACGTGAGGCCCGCTCAGCTCCATCATCCGGGGGGATCGAGACCCGATCCGAGGCCGACGAAAGGCCCGGGTCGGCATGGAGAAAGGCGCACCACACATGACCTCTGCGCAGGTCGACACGGAGAAGGCCCCCGAAGAGGGCTACGAGCGCGGACTCAACAGCCGCCAGGTCCAGATGATCGCGATCGGCGGCGCCATCGGCGTCGGCCTCTTCCTGGGCGCCGGGGCCAACATCGCCAAGGCCGGCCCCAGCATCATCCTCATGTACGCCATCGCGGGCGTGATCATCTTCTTCATCATGCGGGCGCTCGGCGAGCTTCTGCTCTACCGTCCCGTCTCCGGCTCCTTCGCCGAGTACTCGCGCGAGTTCCTCGGTCCCTTCTTCGGCTACTTCACCGGCTGGACGTACTGGCTGATGTGGGTGGTCACCGGCATGGCGGAACTCACCGCCGCCGCCATCTACATCCACTACTGGTTCCCGCAGATCCCGCAGTGGGTCTCCGCCCTGGTCTTCCTGGTCCTGCTGTTCCTGGCCAACCTGATCTCGGTGAAGCTGTTCGGCGAGATCGAGTTCTGGTTCTCGATGGTCAAGGTCACCGCCATCATCGGCATGATCGTGATCGGCGTGGGCGTGCTCACCCTCGGCTTCAGCCAGGCCGGCGACACCGCCGCCGTCTCCAACCTGTGGGCCTTCGACGGCTTCTTCCCCAAGGGCATCGGCTCGTCCCTGATGACCCTCCAGGGCGTCATGTTCGCCTACCTCGCCGTCGAGTTGGTCGGCGTCACCGCCGGTGAGTCGGAGAACCCGGAGAAGACCCTCCCCAAGGCGATCAACACCCTGCCCTGGCGCATCGCCCTCTTCTACGTCGGCGCCCTCACCGTCATCCTCGCCGTCGTGAAGTGGACCGAGTTCGCCGAGGGCGTCAGCCCCTTCGTGAAGGCCTTCGCGGTCATCGGCATCCCGGCCGGCGCCGGCATCGTCAACTTCGTCGTGCTCACCGCCGCCCTGTCGTCCTGCAACTCCGGCATGTACTCCACGGGCCGCATGCTGCGCACCCTGGCGGACAACGGCGAGGCGCCGAGG
The DNA here is from genome assembly GCF_044142145.1 of Streptomyces sp. BK79. Lineage (NCBI taxonomy): Bacteria > Bacillati > Actinomycetota > Actinomycetes > Kitasatosporales > Streptomycetaceae > Streptomyces > Streptomyces sp. BK79. The sequence goes on along the minus strand of NZ_JBHVOC010000002.1, from coordinate 309,291 downwards.
ATCTTCAGCCGGCTGTCGTCGACCAAGACCCCCGCCATCGGCATCGGCATCTCGGTGATCTTCATGGGCATCGGCGTGGTCCTGAACTACGTCGTCCCCGAGAAGGCCTTCGGCTACGTCACCTCCATCGCCACCGCCGCCGGCATCTGGACCTGGCTGATGATCCTCGTCAGCCACGTCCGCTACCGCCGCAAGGTCGTCGCGGGCCAACTGCCCGCCTCCTCCTTCCCGGCGCCGGGCGGCTCGGTGTGCTCGTACATCGCCATCGCCTTCCTGCTCTTCGTCACCTGCCTCATCGCCTACGACGCCGACGCCCGCGTCTGCCTGTACGTGATGGCCGGCTGGGCCGCCGCCCTCGGCATCGGCTGGGCCGTGCTCAAGAGCCGCAACCCGGAGGTCACCGAGCGGCGCGGCGAGCCGGACCTGGAGAAGATCGTCTGACGGCCGGCGCCGTCGGCCGACGCTGACCAGCGCGTTCGCGCGCACCGTGGACGTCCGGCCGCACGGGGTGCTCGTGGCACCCGGCGCGGCCGCCGCTCAGGATGTCCGGCATATGGGCCGGTCCGTACCACCCACCGGTACGGACCGGCCCTTCTGCTTATCCTGGGCCGCATGCTGACCATCACCCAGGCCCTGTACGACCAGATCGTCGCCCACGCGCGCGAGGACCACCCCGACGAGGCGTGCGGCGTGGTGGCCGGTCCCGTGGGGGAGGGCCGCCCCGAGCGGTTCGTCCCGATGCTGAACGCGGCCCGCTCGCCGACCTTCTACGAGTTCGACTCGCAGGACCTGCTCAAGCTCTACCGCGAGATGGACGACCGCGACGAGGAGCCGGTGGTCATCTACCACTCCCACACCGCCACCGAGGCATACCCCTCCCGCACCGACATCACCTACGCCAACGAGCCCGGCGCCCACTACGTCCTCGTCTCCACGGCGGACACCGACGGCGCCGGAGACTTCCAGTTCCGGTCGTTCCGGATCCTGGAGGGCGAGGTGACGGAGGAGGAGGTCAAGGTCGTGGAGGCGTACTGATCCCGCACCGCGGACGGAAATCGTCCACGAGGTGAGATCACACTCCGGATGCCGGACCGGGAATCGATACGATGAGCGCATGGTTCTTCTCGACGTGAGTGAAAAGGCGCCGGGCACACTGCTCGTGGCGCGGCTGCACGTCGACCTGTGCAGGCTGAACAGCGCCATCTGTTGATCTTCCGCCGCCGCCGTACGGCCGTCGGCCGCGGCGGGCTGCCGTGTGCCGCCGCGCGCCCCACCGAACCCACGACACCTTCCGACAGGAGCCCTCAGCCATGGCCATCGAGGTCCGCATCCCGACCATCCTCCGCCAGTACACCGACGGCCAGAAGGCGGTGGAGGGCTCCGGGGACACCCTCGCCCAGCTCTTCGCCGACCTCGAGACCCGGCACCCGGGCATCCAGGCCCGCATCGTGGACGGCGACCAGCTGCGCCGCTTCGTCAACGTCTACCTGAACGACGAGGACGTCCGCTTCCTGGACGGCATCGACACCAAGCTGACCGACGGCGACAGCATCACGATCCTGCCGGCCGTCGCCGGCGGTATGGCCTGATCGCCGATGCGTTACGACTCCCCGCTGGCCGCGGTGGGCAACACCCCCCTGGTGCGCCTGCCGCGGCTGTCGCCGTCCGACGACGTCCGCGTCTGGGCCAAGCTGGAGGACCGCAACCCGACCGGCTCGATCAAGGACCGCCCCGCGCTCCACATGATCGAGCAGGCCGAGAAGGACGGCCGTCTCACCAAGGGCTGCACGATCCTCGAGCCCACCAGCGGCAACACCGGCATCTCGCTCGCCATGGCCGCCAGGCTCAAGGGCTACCGCATCGTCTGCGTCATGCCCGAGAACACCTCCCAGGAGCGCCGGGACCTGCTCGCCATGTGGGGCGCGGAGATCATCTCCTCCCCGGCCGCGGGCGGCTCCAACACCGCCGTACGGGTCGCCAAGGAACTCTCCGCCGAGCACCCGGACTGGGTGATGCTCTACCAGTACGGCAACCCGGACAACGCCGGCGCCCACTACGCCGGCACCGGCCCCGAGATCCTCGCCGACCTGCCCTCGATCACGCACTTCGTCGCGGGCCTGGGCACGACCGGCACGCTCATGGGCGTCGGCCGCTACCTGCGCGAGCACAAGCCCGACGTGAGGATCGTCGCCGCCGAACCGCGCTACGACGACCTGGTGTACGGCCTGCGCAACCTCGACGAGGGCTTCGTACCGGAGCTGTACGACGCCTCCGTGCTGACCACCCGCTTCTCGGTCGGCTCGGCGGACGCCGTGACCCGCACCCGGGAACTCCTCCAGCAGGAGGGCATCTTCGCGGGCGTCTCCACCGGCGCCGCCCTGCACGCCGCGATCGGCGTCGGGAAGAAGGCGGTCAAGGCCGGCGAGAGCGCCGACATCGTGTTCGTCGTCGCCGACGGCGGCTGGAAGTACCTCTCCACCGGCGTCTACACGGCGGCCACCACCGAGGAGGCCATCGAGACCCTCCACGGCCAGCTCTGGGCCTGAGCGCTCACCGGGCGAGGTGACGCACCTGGTCCCACAGGGCCGGGTCCACCTCGCCCACCCGGCGCCGGAAGTCCCGCACCGGCACCTGGCGCAGCTCGTCCGTCTCCAGGAAGCTCGTCCGCCCCCGCGCGTCCCCGACCGAGCCCGGCGGCAGCGTGATCACCCCGGCCCGCTCGTCCCGGTACCGGCTGGTGATCTTCGCGACGAGCGCGCGCCGCCCGCGTACCGAGATCACCAGACACGGCCGGTCCTTCGCACCCGGCGCGTCCTCGTACGGCACGTTCGCCCACCAGATCTCCGCCGGCCGCGGCCGGGCCGCCCGTCCCCGCGGCCCCGTGGGCCGTCCCGGCGGACGCCGGCCGCCGGCCGGCCGTGACCGGGACGGCCGCCGTCCCCGCCCCCAGCCGTCGACGACCACCGCGACGAACGCGAGCAGTACCACCGCCGCGAAGGCGAGCCACCAGGACGTGTCCATACGACGACGGTACCGGCGCACACCGCGCCCGCGCGCCCCCTCAACGTCCCCGCGCGCCCCTGGTCCAGCCGAACCGGTGACACCACAGGTGAGTTCGCCCACAACGGCCCCTGGTGGAGGAGCGACCCGAGGTTTCGCGCCTTACGCTCGACAAACCGCACGACCCCCGTCTCTCCACACGCGCCAGCGGAGGTTTCTGCTTCATGAAGCTCACCGTCGTCGGCTGCTCGGGGTCGTTCCCGTCCGCGGAATCGGCCTGCTCGAGCTACCTCGTCGAGGCCGACGGCTTCCGGCTGCTCCTCGACATGGGCAACGGCGCCCTGGGCGAGCTGCAGCGCCACTGCGGTCTCTACGACCTCGACGCGATCTTCCTCAGCCACCTGCACGCCGACCACTGCATCGACATGTGCGCCTACTTCGTGGCGCGCTACTACCGGCACGACGGCGGCCGCTGCGCCCCCCTGCCGGTCTACGGACCCGAGGGCACCGAGCACCGGCTCACCACCGCCTACGCCGACACCCCCTCCGCCTCCTCCATGAGCGAGGTCTTCGACTTCCACACGGTCAAGCCGTCCACCTTCGACCTCGGACCCTTCACCGTGCACACCGACCGCGTCGCCCACCCCGTGGAGGCCTACGCCATCCGCGTCGAGCACGGCGGCCGGTCGCTGACCTACTCCGGCGACACGGGAGTCACCCCCGTACTGGACGAACTCGCCCGGGACACCGACCTGTTCCTGTGCGAGGCCGCCTTCACGCACGGCAAGGAGGACATCCCCGCCCTCCACCTCAACGGCCGCGAGGCGGGCGAGACCGCCGCCCGCGCCGGCGCCCGCAGCCTCGTCCTCACCCACATCCCCCCGTGGACCGACCCCCAGGTCAACCTGGCCGACGCGCGCGAGGTGTACGACGGGCGGGTGGAGGTCGCCGCGGCGGGCGCGGTGTACGAGGTCTGACGCACGACGACGGAGGCGGACCCGGTCCAGGTGACCGGGCCCGCCTCCGTGCGAGGTGCGTGCGGGGCTACTTGCCCTCCGCCTTCTGCAGCTCGGCGATCTCCTCGTCCGACTCACGGCCGGGCGTGGGCAGGTTGAACTTGGTGATCGCGAACCGGAAGACCACGTAGTAGACCGCCGCGAAGCACAGGCCCACCAGGGCCAGCCCCCACGGGTTGCTCGCGATGCCCAGGTTCAGGAAGAAGTCGACCGCGCCGGCCGAGAAGCCGAAGCCGTCCTTCATGCCCAGCGCCCAGGTCAGTGCCATCGAGACACCGGTGAGCACCGCGTGGATGGCGTACAGCACCGGCGCGATGAACATGAACGTGAACTCGATCGGCTCGGTCACACCGGTGACGAACGACGTCAGCGCGAGCGAGAACATCATGCCGCCCACGACCTTGCGGCGCTCGGGGCGCGCGCAGTGCACGATCGCCAGGCAGGCGGCCGGCAGCGCGAACATCATGATCGGGAAGAAGCCGGTCATGAACTGGCCCGCGGTCGGGTCACCGGCCAGGAAGCGGGCGATGTCGCCGCTCTTGCCCTCGTACGAACCCGCCTGGAACCACGGGAAGGAGTTCAGCAGGTGGTGCATGCCGATCGGGATCAGCGCACGGTTGGCGACACCGAAGATGCCCGCGCCGACCGCGCCGGAGCCGACCAGCCACTCACCGAAGTTGTGCAGACCCGTGCCGAGCACCGGCCAGATGTAACCGAAGACGATGCCGAGGACCAGGCCCGCGAAGGCCGACAGGATCGGGACCAGGCGGCGACCACCGAAGAAGCCCGCCCAGTCGGGCAGCTTGGTCCGGTAGAAGCGCTGGTACAGCAGCGCGACGACGAGACCCATCACCACGCCGCCGAGGACCTTGGCGTCCACGGGCGCGTCCGTCATGACGACCTTGCCCTCGACGACCTGCGCCACCTGCGGGAGGTTCTTGTCCGTGAACGTGGCGAGCACGTTCTTGAAGACCAGGTAGCCGACGACCGCCGCGAGCGCCGTCGAGCCGTCCGACTTCTTGGCGAAGCCGATGGCGATGCCCACGGCGAACAGCAGCGCCATGTTGTCGAGGATGGCGTTGCCGCCGGCGGCCATGAACCCGGCGATCTTCGTCAGGAACTCGGGGAACTCCGGGCGGCCCAGCATGTCGGTGTTGCCGAGGCGCACCAGCAGAGCGGCGGCGGGCAGTACCGCGACCGGCAGCATCAGGCTGCGGCCGATGCGCTGCAGCACGGCCATCACGCCGGCGCCCTTCTTCTTCTCGGCCGCGGGCGCGGCACTGGGCGTGGTCACAACATCCTCCAGGGGGCAGGGCGCGCCGCCCGGTCGCACGGGAAGAAGGGGACGGCGTCGTCGCAGGTCTAAACCACTGAGTGGTGTAGACCTGTTGTAGCACGATGAAGGCCGCGTAAGGAACCCGCGATTCCGTGACCGGAGCACTACGCGCCGCGCCGGATCAAGTCCCCAGGCCACACCCCCGCGAGGGCGCGCCGAAGGCCCCCGGACCGGCGGTCCGGGGGCCTTCGTGAGACCACCCTCAAAGGGTACGTGAGGGACCCGAGAGGTCTACACCTTCGTGACGTCCTCCACCTCGTCCTCCGGCTCCCGCCCCGGCGTCTTCAGGTCGAACTTCGTGATCGCGAACCTGAAGACGGCGTAGTACACCACCGCGAAACACAGACCGATCGGAATGATCAGCCACGGCTTCGTCGCCAGGTTCCAGTTGATGACGTAGTCGATCAGCCCCGCCGAGAAGCTGAACCCGTCCTTCACACCCAGCCCCCACGTCACCGCCATCGACACACCCGTCAGCACCGCGTGCACCGCGTACAGCAGCGGCGCGATGAACAGGAACGAGTACTCCAGCGGCTCCGTGATCCCCGTCACGAACGACGTCAGCGCCACCGACAGCATCAGACCGCCGACCTCCTTGCGCCGGTGCGGCTTGGCGCAGTGCGTGATCGCCAGCGCGGCGGCCGGCAGCGCGAACATCATGATCGGGAAGAAGCCCGACGTGAACTGACCCGCGTTCGGATCACCCGCCAGGAACATGTTGATGTCACCGTGCACCACCGTGCCGTCCGGCTTCGTGTACGAGCCGAACTGGAACCACATCGGCACGTTCAGGAACTGATGCAGACCGATCACCAGCAACGCCCGGTTCGCCAGCCCGAACACACCCGCGCCCCACGCGCCCAGCCCCGTCAGCCAGTCGCTGAAACTCTCCAGCGCCTCACCGATCGGCGGCCACACCCACAGGCACAGCGCCGCGAACGCGATCGCCACGAACGCCATGATGATCGGCACCAGCCGGCGCCCGTTGAAGAAGCCCAGCCAGTCCACCAGCCTCGTGCGGTGGAACCGCTGCCAGAAGTACGCCGTCGCCAGCCCCATCACGATGCCGCCGAAGACACCCGGGTTCTGGAACGTGAACGCCGTCACCGTCCCCGACCCGTCGGTGAGCTGGCACCCGATCTGCGGAACCGCCCTCGACCCCTCCGGGCAGTCCTCCGGGAACTGCCGCAGCACGTTCCAGTACACGAGGAACCCCGCCACCGCCGCCAACGCCGTCGAACCGTCGGCCTTCTTGGCCATCCCGATGGCCACACCCACACAGAACAGCAGCGGCAGCCCCAGCGAACCGTCGAGCAGCGCCCCGCCCGCGCCCGTCATCACCTTCGAGACGTTCGTCCAGCCCAGCCCGTCGTCCCCGAAGACGTCCGGCTGCCCCAGCCGGTTGAGAATGCCCGCGGCGGGCAGGACCGCGATGGGCAACTGAAGACTGCGCCCCATCTTCTGCAGCCCCTGGAACGCCGTGTTCCATCGGGCCCGAGCGGGGCTGACCGCGCTGTCGGCACTCATCCGGTCTCCATCCGGTCGCCGGTACACTGGTGTAGACCAGTTGACAGACGGCTCAGCCGCCGTGACGCCATCATTCGGCACACACCGCATGACCGCTCGCGAAGATGGGCCAACTGTGGGTTACTGCGACAAAGCGGTCCGGATCAGGGAGAAGCAACATGGCCAGCAAGGCTGAGAAGATCGTCGCCGGCCTCGGCGGCATCGACAACATCGACGAGATCGAAGGCTGCATCACGCGCCTCCGCACCGAGGTCAACGACCCCGCGCTGGTCGACGAAGCCGCCCTGAAGGCCGCCGGCGCCCACGGCGTCGTCAAGATGGGCACCGCCATCCAGGTCGTCATCGGCACCGACGCCGACCCCATCGCCGCCGAGATCGAAGACATGATGTAACGCACCACCGAGCGCACCGCGCACCCGCGCACCCGCGCACCGAGGGGCCCTTCCCGCCGCACACCACGGGAAGGGCCCCTCCGCGCGTCCCGCTAGGCTCACCCGCATGTCACGCATCGACGGCCGCACCCCCCAGCAGCTCCGCCCCGTCACCATCGAACGAGGCTGGAGCAAGCACGCCGAAGGCTCCGTCCTCGTCTCCTTCGGCGACACCAAGGTCCTCTGCAACGCCTCCGTCACCGAAGGCGTCCCCCGCTGGCGCAAGGGCAGCGGCGAAGGCTGGGTCACCGCCGAATACGCCATGCTCCCCCGCGCCACCCACACCCGCGGCGACCGCGAGGCCGTCAAGGGCCGCATCGGCGGCCGCACCCACGAGATCAGCCGCCTCATCGGCCGCTCCCTGCGCGCCGTCATCGACTACAAGGCGCTCGGCGAGAACACCGTCGTCCTCGACTGCGACGTCCTCCAGGCCGACGGCGGCACCCGCACCGCCGCCATCACCGGCGCCTACGTCGCCCTCGCCGACGCCATTACCTGGGCCCAGACCACCAAGAAGCTGATCAGGCCCAGCCGCAAGCCCCTCACCGGCACCGTCTCCGCCGTCTCCGTCGGCATCGTCGACGGCACCCCGCTCCTCGACCTGTGCTACGAGGAGGACGTCCGCGCCGACACCGACATGAACGTCGTCTGCACCGGCGACGGCCGCTTCGTCGAGGTCCAGGGCACCGCCGAGGCCGCCCCCTTCGACCGCGACGAACTCAACACCCTCCTCGACCTCGGCGCGGCCGGCTGCACCGAACTCGCCGACCTCCAGCGCAAGGCCCTCGACACGGTCCTCGACAGGTAAAGGGGACACCAAGGGCGCATCGGGAAAGGCGGCCGGGACACGCAACTCGGCCGCCCGCCACGGCGTCCCTAGCAATACAGAGCAGGACAGCAGTACGGAAGCACCACGGGCGTACGGCCGACACACTCGCCGTACGCCCGACGCCGCACCGCACACGGGCCGACCGGCCCTGTCCCAAGGGGAGGACCGAGACCCATGGCCGCGAGCCGCCACCGCCGCCTTCGCCGCACCACCGTCACCGCCGCCACCGTGGCGGCCATCGCCCTGACGGCCGGACTCACCACCGGCTGCGACGCCGTCGACAAGGCCCTCGACTGCGTCCAGACCGCCGACGCCATCGCCGACAGCGTCACCGAGCTGCAGCAGGCCGTGGAGGCCGCCTCCAACGACCCGACACAGCTCGAGGAGTCCCTCGACTCCATAGACAAGAACCTCGACAAGATCGGCGACCGGACCGACAACACGGACGTCGAAAAGGCCGTCGACGACCTCGGCACGGCCATCGGGAACGTCCGCACCTCGGTCGAGAACGGCGACGAGACCCCCGACCTCAGCCCCGTCACCGACGCGGCGGGCGAACTGACGAAGGTCTGCACCCCGTAAGCGACGGGCATCGGGGATGCGGATACTGGACCCCATGACCCGCCTGATCCTCGCCACCCGCAACGCCGGAAAGATCACCGAACTGAGGGCGATCCTCGCCGACGCCGGTCTGCCCCACGACCTCGTCGGCGCGGACGCCTACCCCGAGATCCCCGACGTCAAGGAAACCGGCGTCACCTTCGCCGAGAACGCCCTGCTCAAGGCCCACGCCCTCGCCCGGGCCACCGGCCTGCCCGCCGTCGCCGACGACTCCGGCCTCTGCGTGGACGTCCTGAACGGCGCCCCCGGCATCTTCTCCGCCCGCTGGGCCGGCCGCCACGGCGACGACAAGGCCAACCTCGACCTCCTCCTCGCCCAGCTCGGCGACATCGCCGACGAACACCGGGGCGCGCACTTCGCCTGCGCGGCGGCCCTGGCCCTCCCCGACGGCACGGAACGCGTGGTCGAGGGCCAGCTGCGCGGCACCCTCCGCCACACCCCCGCCGGCACGGGCGGCTTCGGCTACGACCCGATCCTCCAGCCGGACGGCGAGACAAGGACCTGCGCGGAACTGACGGCAGCCGAGAAGAACGCCATCAGCCACCGCGGCAAGGCGTTCAGAGCACTGGCGCCGGTGGTACGGGAACTGTTGGGCTGACAAGTGAGGGCCGTCCATGGCGGACGGCCCTCACCGTGGGGTGCGGCCGATGGGAGTCGAACCCACATGGGCAAATGCCCCGAGGCACCTAAAACCTCTGCTTATACCATTCAGCAACGGCCGCATTGCGGCCATGCTACCGGTCGTCGGTCCTGTGCCTACCGCGGCCGCCGCGACACCAGGTGTCCGTGGAGGCGTGACAGTTGGGGCACAGCAGCCTCAGATTGGCAGCGCGATCATCGCTCCAGTCCCCGTTGACATGGTCGACTTCCAGCGTCATGGGCTTGCCGCGCCATTCCGGGCCGGTGCCGCATTCGGCGCACTCCTCGGGCAGGCCGATCTCGCGTAGCGCCCGGCGCAACAGCACGCTCCGCGTGCGCCGTTCACCGTCGTGTCTGACCAGGATGTGCTCGGCCCGCCTCAGCGGGGTCGTACCAGGCTCACCCCGTCGGTGCGCCTGGCCGAGGAAGTGCGCCGTCGAAAGGCCCTCCTCGTCGACCCAGCGGCGCAGCAGGGCTCGTTGCGTCCCGTTGTCGGGACGGCCCAGCTTGCGAAGAGTCGCCGCGACTGAGATGGATCCTGAGACCGCGGAGCGCAGATCCGCCGAGCTGGGGCGTGTACGCGTGTAGGGCAGGTAGTCGCTCATGGGCGGGTGCGTCCCTTGCCTCGCCCCCGGTAGGTGTCGGTCGCGGAGTGGCAGTTGGGGCACAGGAGCCGCAGATTCTGGAGACGGTTGTCCCTCCAGTTGCCGTCGACGTGATCGACCTCCAAAGGGAGCGACCGTCCTCGCCAGGTGGTGCCGGTATCGCACACGGCGCACTTTTCCTGTACACCCATGGCGGTCATCGCCCACTTGATCCGGTCGCTCGGAATGCGGCGCGCGCGGTCGGGCGGTTGCTCGATCAACAGCCCTTCCGGCGTTCGGGGCCGCCAGGGCTTGCCCTTGCGGGAGGACGCCCTGAAGTGCGACGTGTCGATGCCGTACGCCTTGATCCGGCGGCTGATGTGCGTGTGATGTCCGCCGACCACCTCCAGCCCGAGACGCCGCAACACCTCGCACATGTTGGTGGAGGCCGAAACCGCCTCCTGAAGGATCTCCCTGGTCCACTTCACCCCCTCGCGCTGGAAGTGGGACACGTCCACCCCGAGCTTCCTCATGCGCCCGAGCACGTACCGTCGCGTCGAGCTCTTCGGGTCCACCCCCAACCGCACCAACGCCTCCGACAACGTCCGCGCCCCCCGGGCCGCCTCCTCCAGCCGCTCCCGGCTGTACGCACTGCTCCCCATCGAAACCGTCCCCTCCGTACCGGCCACCCGTTCGTGGCTTCGTACGGAGTAACGAACCGGTTATCGGACAGTCACGCACGATAAACGGAAGGGGCCGTACCGGTCGTGCGGTACGGCCCCTGTGAGGACGGGTCTCAGATGCCCAAGTCCTTGATGATCTTGGCTACGTGGCCCGTCGCGCGGACGTTGTACAGGGCTCGTTCGACGGTGCCGTTCTCGTCGACGACGATCGTGGAGCGGATGACGCCCAGGTAGGTCTTGCCGTAGTTCTTCTTCTCGCCGAAGGCGCCGTACGCGTCGAGGACCTTCTTGTCCGGGTCGGCGAGGAGGGTGACCTTCAGGGACTCGGTGTCGCGGAACTTGGCCAGTTTCTCCGGCTTGTCGGGGGAGATGCCGATGACGTCGTACCCGGCGCCGGCCAGCAGTTCCAGGTTGTCCGTGAAGTCGCACGCCTGCTTCGTGCAGCCGGGGGTAAGCGCGGCGGGGTAGAAGTAGACGATGACCTTGCGGCCCTGGTGGTCGGAGAGGGACACCTCGTTGCCGTCGGCGTCCGGGAGGGTGAAGGCGGGGGCCGGGTCCCCGGGCTGGAGTCGCTCGCTCATCGATCCAGCGTAACCGGGGGTCCTGACAGTGCGGAGCAGCGAGTAGCTGACAGACTGTCCGGGACAGTGTCGGAAGACTTCGGAGGCGTACGGTGGCGGACACGTCGGACATCAGAACCCCGGCGCAGATCGAGGCGGACATCAAGCGCCGCCGCGAGGTGCTGGCCGAGACGCTCGACGAGCTCGGGATGCGGGTGCACCCCAAGACGATCGTGGGCGACGCGAAGGCCAAGGTCGCCTCCAGCGTCGATCACACGCTCGGGCGGGCCTACGTCCAGGTCAATCGGGTGGTCAGCGACGTGAAGTCGCAGTTCGTGGACGAGGAGGGCGCGCCCCGGCTGGAGCGGGTCGTGCCCGTCGCGCTGGTCGTGGTCGGGGTCGTGGGGCTGCTCGCCCTGGGCGGTACCCGGCGGCGCGGGCGCTGAGCCGGGGCAGGTAGGTTCAGGGCGTGAGCGCCAAGAGAAACGAGCACAGTTCCCCGGACGACAAGCTGCCCATCCGGATGCTGCACGACCGCGTCCTCGTGCGGCAGGACACCAGCGAGGGCGAGCGGCGTTCCGGGGGCGGGATCCTGATCCCCGCCACGGCGGCGGTCGGCCGGCGGCTGGCCTGGGCCGAGGTCGTCGCGGTGGGGCAGAACGTGCGGACGGTGGAGGCGGGCGACCGGGTGCTGTACGACCCGGAGGACCGCGCGGAGGTCGAGGTGCGGGGCACGGCGTACGTGCTGATGCGCGAGCGCGACCTGCACGCCGTGGCCGCGGACCGGTTCGAGGGGTCGGAGGATACGACCGGGTTGTATCTCTGATCTCTGAAACAGGGTTCGCAGAGCGCCAAAGGGGTCGGTGACCGAGGTCACCGGCCCCTTTCCCATGGTTTTGCTACCTTGGAGGGACCCCGACGAGACGCGCCGTACCGGGCTGAAGGAAAAGACGACGCACCCCGTTCAGTTCGCTACACGGAGGTGCCTGTCATGGCCTGGGTTCTGCTGCTCGTCGCCGGTCTGCTCGAGGTCGGCTGGTCGATCGGGATGAAGTACACGGACGGTTTCACCCGTCTCGTGCCCTCTCTGTTCACCGGCGCCGGGATCGTCGCCAGCATGGTGCTGCTGTCGTACGCGGCCCGGACGCTGCCCATCGGTACCGCCTACGGCGTGTGGGTGGGCATCGGGGCGGCCGGTGCGGCGGTGCTCGGCATGGTGGTGCTGGGGGAGCCGGTGACCGCCGCCCGGATCTTCTTCATCTGTCTGCTGCTGGTCGCCGTCGTGGGTCTGAAGGCGACCTCCGGGCACTGACCCGCCGCGCGGTCACTGGCGGCGGGGGATGACGGGGATGCCGGAGGCCGTCCCCCCGGTGCCGTCGTCACCGCCGCCGCCCGCGCCGGCCGTGTCGCCGCCGCCCTCGGTGGCGCCGCCGTTGGAGGAGTCGTCCTCGCCGCCGTCGCCGCCGCCGGTGGGGCCCGGCTCGGTGCTGGCGCCGCCGGAGGTGGGGCCGTTGGTCCCCGGGTCGGCGGTGTCGTCGCCGCCGGTGTCGCCCGGCGGGGTGCTGGAGCCGCCGCCGGTGCCGCCCGGGGTGGTCTCGCCGCCGGTGTCCTCGTCGCCGCCCGGCTCGTCGCCGGTGTCCGCGCCGCCGCTCTCGTCGCCCGTGCCGGGTTCGTCCGAGGAGTCGTCGGACGGGGACGCGGTGACGTCGGCGCCGGTCTGGAGCTGGAGGTCGAAGCCGCTGACCGGCTCGCCCTTCAGGGCGTCGCGGGTGTACTGGCCCCAGATCTCGGCGGGCGCGCCGCCGCCGTTGATGCGGGGCAGGCCCATCGCGCCGTAGAGCGACTTGTGGGCGGCGGTCTCGGGGTCCTGGCCCATCACCGCGATGACGGTGGCGAGTTCGGGGGTGTAGCCGGCGAACCAGGCGGCGGTGTCCTCCTCGGCGGTGCCGGTCTTGCCGGCGGCGGGGCGGCCCGCGGCCTGGGCGGCGGTGGCGGTGCCGTTCTGGACGACGCTGCGCAGGACGGAGGTGGTGGTGTCGGCGGCCTCGCGGCTGACGGCCTGGTGCTCGCGCCGCTCGGGCAGCTCGACCTCGTGCTTGCCGTCCTTCATGACCTTCTCGACGAAGGTGTACGTGCCGTGCCGGCCGTGGTTGGCGAGGGTGGCGTACGCCTCGGCCATGTCGAGGGGGCTGGCGGTGGCGACGCCGAGGGCGATGGAGGGGGAGGGGGTCAGCTCGGGGGTGTTCTTGGACAGGCCGAGGTCGATCGCGGTCTGCTGGACCTTGTCGGAGCCGACGTCGACGGCCATCTGGGCGTAGACGGCGTTGATGGACTTGTCGGTGGCCTCGCGGACGGTGACGTCGCCGTAGTCGCGGTGGTCCTCGTTCTCGGGGGCGTAGCGGCCGCCGCTCCAGCCCTGGACGGGGCGTTCGCTGGTGCCGTCGTAGGTCGTGTTCGGGTTGATGGTGCGGCCGTCCTGCGTCTCGGCGTGGTTCTCGACGGCGGAGGTGAACACGAAGGGCTTGAAGGTGGAGCCGACCTGGAAGTCCCGGCGGGTGGCGTTGGGCGTGTACTGCTTCACGTAGTCGATGCCGTTGTACATCGCCACGACCTTGCCGGTCCTCGGGTCGACGGAGGCGCCGCCGGCGCGGACGTAGGAGTCGACCTTCCGGTCCTTGTCCAGCTTGGACATCAGCTTGTCGTCGACGGCCTCGACGAAGGCGTCCTGCTTGTCCTTCTGGAGGGTGGTGGTGATGCGGTAGCCGCCGCGGTCGAGTTCCTCCTCGGCGACGATCTCGTTCTCGACCAGGTAGTTCTTGACGATGTTGACGACGTAGCCGCGCTGTCCGGACATGCCGGTGGAGACGGTGTTCTCCTTGGGCATGGGGAACTTCTGCGCGGCGCGTTCGGCGGGGGTGAGCCAGCCCTTGTCGACCATGCCGTCGAGTACGTAGTTCCAGCGGGACTGGGCGGCGCCCTTGTTCTCGGGGTGGGCGACGACGTCGTACTGGCTGGGGGCGTTGAGCAGGGAGGCGAGGTAGGCGCCCTGGGCGGCGGTGAGGTTCTTGGCGTCGATGCCGTAGTACGCCTGGGCGGCGGCCTGGATGCCGTAGGCGCCGCGGCCGAAGAAGCTGGTGTTGAGGTAGCCCTCGAGGATCTCGTTCTTGCTCTTCTCGCGGTCGAGCTTGATCGAGATGAAGAACTCCTTCACCTTGCGGGTGACGGTCTGCTCCTGGGCCAGGTAGTAGTTCTTGACGTACTGCTGGGTGATCGTGGAGCCGGACTGCTTGCCCTCGCCGGTGGCGGTCTTCCAGCCGGCGCGGACCATCGCCTGGGGGTCGATCGCGGACTCGGTGTAGAAGTCGCGGTCCTCGGCGGCCAGGACGGCGTGCTGGGCGTCCGCGGAGATGCGGGCGAGGGCGACGCTCTCGCGGTTGACCTCGCCGTCGCGGGCGAGGACGCTGCCGTCGGCGTACAGGTAGACGTTGGACTGCTTGGTGGCGAGCGCGTTGGCGGCCGGGATCTGGACCAGCTGGTAGCCGAGGAAGAAGCCGCCGATCAGCAGCAGGACGCCGACGACGAAGGCGCTCAGCGTCATGCGCCAGGTCGGGATCAGCCGGCGCCATCCGGTGCGCCTGGGCCTCTTCGGCTTCTTCGCCGTTCCCTCGCCGGCCGCCTGGGGCTCTCTCGGCGCCCAGCCCTGGTCCGGCTGCTGCGGCTGCGGCTCGTCGCTCATCTCGTGCACGGACTCCTGTTTCGCTTCGTACGGTTCTTCGCGCCGTACGGTCTGGTCTCGTACGGTCTGGTCTCGTACGGTCTGGTCTCGTACGGCCTCGTACGCTTCTGCGCCCTCAGGAGAAGACTCTCGCACCGGGCGTTCCGTTCCCACTCGGCGGCGCTCCCGTGAAATTGCTTGGCACGGGCGGTGTCCGTCGCACTAGGCTCCTGCGCTTCGGTGCCGATCGGTGGAGGGGGCGGGTTCGTGGGCTCGGGGCGGTTGTACGCGGCCGTCGCGGCGGGGGGATTCCGACGGTACGCGACGTATCGGGCGGCCACCGCCGCCGGGGTGTTCACCAACACGGTGTTCGGGCTGATCCTGGTCTCCACCTATCTGGCCCTGTGGGACGAGAAACCGCAGCTCGGGGGTTACGACCAGGCGCAGGCGGTGACGTTCGTGTGGCTGGGGCAGGCGCTGCTGGCGGCGCTGGCGATCGGCGGCGGCGGGTTCGAGGACGAGCTGATGGAGCGCATCCGTTCGGGTGACATCGCCGTCGATCTGTACCGTCCGGTGGATCTCCAGCTGTGGTGGCTGGCGGCGGACGTGGGGCGGGCGCTGTTCCAGTTGCTGGGGCGGGGCGTGGTGCCGTTCGTGTTCGGATCGTTGTTCTTCCCGATGGCGCTGCCGGGTGAGGCGTCCACGTGGGTGGCGTTCGCGGTGGCGGTGCTGCTGGGGGCGCTGGTGGGTTTCGCGCTGCGGTATCTGGTGGCGCTCTCGGCCTTCTGGCTGATGGACGGCACGGGGGTGACGCAGATGGCGTGGCTGGCGGGGCTGTTCTGTTCGGGGATGCTGCTGCCGCTGAACGTGTTCCCGGGCGGGCTCGGCGAGGTGGTGCGGGCGCTGCCGTGGTCGTCGCTGCTCCAGGCGCCCGCGGACGTGCTGCTGGGGGAGGCCGATCCGCTGGGGACGTTCGTCTTCCAGGGGGCGTGGGCGGTGGCGCTGCTGGCGGTGGGGCGGCTGGTGCAGTCGGCGGCGACGCGTCGGGTGGTGGTGCAGGGTGGCTGAGACGGCGGGGGCGACCGAGTGGGCGCGGCCGCGCGGGCGGGTCGTCGAGGGGGTGCGCGCGTACGGGCTGATCGCCGCGATGTGGATCCGGTCGACGATGGCGTACCGGGTGTCCTTCGCGCTGACGACGTTCGGGAACTTCGCGATGACCGCGCTGGACTTCGTGGCGATCCTGCTGATGTTCTCCCGCGTCGACGCGCTGGGCGGCTGGTCGCTGGCGGAGGTGGCGTTCCTGTACGGGCTGTCGGGGGTCTCCTTCGGGCTGGCCGACCTGTCGATCGGCTCGATGGAGCGGCTGGGGCGCCGGGTGCGGGACGGGACGCTGGACACGCTGCTGGTGCGTCCGGCGCCGGTGCTGGCGCAGGTGGCGGCGGACCGGTTCGCGCTGCGCCGGCTGGGCCGAGTGGTCCAGGGGCTGCTGGTGCTGGGGTACGCGCTGGTCGTCGTGGACGTCGACTGGACGGCGGCGAAGCTGCTGCTGATGCCGGTGATGCTGCTGAGCGGGGCGGGGATCTTCTGCGCGGTGTTCGTGGCGGCGGCGGCGTTCCAGTTCGTGGCGCAGGACGCCTCGGAGGTGTCCAACGCGTTCACCTACGGCGGTACGACGATGCTCCAGTATCCGCCGACGGTGTTCGCGCCGGACCTGGTGCGGGGGGTGACGTTCGTGGTGCCGCTGGCCTTCGTGAACTGGCTGCCGGCGGGCTTCGTGCTGGAGCGGCCGTTCCCGCTGGACCTGCCCGGGTGGGTGGCGTTCACGCCGCCGCTGGTGGCGGTGGCCTGCTGCGGGCTGGCGGGGCTGGCGTGGCGGGCGGGGCTGCGTTCGTATCGGAGTACGGGGAGTTGAGGGAGTTGGGGACGATGGCCGGGGTGGACACCGCGGGGCCGGACGCCGCGGCCTTCATCGAGCTGGACGGGGTGGAGAAGGTCTTCGACGTACGCAAGAGGACCGGCTTCCTGAAGCGGGAGCGGCGGCGGGTGCGGGCCGTGGACGGGCTGTCGTTCACCGTGGCGCGCGGTGAGATGGTCGGCTACATCGGTCCGAACGGCGCCGGGAAGTCGACGACGATTAAGATGCTCACCGGCATCCTGACGCCGAGCGGCGGCCGGCTGCGGGTGGCCGGGATCGATCCGTCCCGGGAGCGGACCCGGCTGGCGCACCGCATCGGGGTCGTGTTCGGGCAGCGTACGACGCTGTGGTGGGACCTGCCGCTGATCGACTCCTACCGGCTGGCGCACCGCATGTACCGCATCCCGGACGCCCGTTACCGGGAGAACCTGGACCGCTGCGTGGAACTCCTGCGGCTCGGGGAGCTGCTGGACGTGCCGGTGCGGCAGTTGTCGCTGGGGCAGCGGATGCGCGGTGACATCGCGGCGGCGCTGCTGCACGATCCGGAGGTGCTCTACCTGGACGAGCCGACGATCGGCCTGGACGTGGTCTCGAAGGCCAAGGTGCGGGACTTCCTGCGGGACTTGAACGCGGAGCGCGGCACCACGGTGCTGCTGACCACGCACGACCTCCAGGACATCGAGCAGCTCTGCTCCCGGGTGATGGTCATCGACCACGGGCGGCTGATGTACGACGGTGCGCTGGCGGGGCTGCACGAGGCGGGGGAGAGCGAGCGGACGCTGGTGGTGGACCTGGAGCGGGAGTTGCCGCCGATCGAGGCGCCGGAGCCCGCCCGGGTGGTGCGGGTGGAGGGGCCCAGGCAGTGGCTGGCGTTCCCGGCGACGGCGTCGGCGGCGGGGCTGGTGGCGGGGATCGCGGACCGGTATCCGCTGGTGGACCTGTCGGTGCGGGAGCCGGACATCGAGCAGGTGATCGCGAAGATGTACGCGGAACGCACGGAGCGCGTAGTGCCGGGCGCACCTACCTCGTAGGCTGCTGTACATGACCGACGACGCCCCGGAACTCCGCGCATCCGACGCCGACCGTGAACGAGTCGCCGAGGTCCTCAGGGACGCCCTCGCGGAGGGCCGTCTGGACATGACCGAGTTCGAGGAGCGGCTGGACGCCACGTACAGCGCGCGGACCTACGGGGAGCTGGCGCCGATCACCCGGGACCTGCCGGTCGGCGGGGAGGGCGCGGCGCCCAGGGTGTCGA
Organism: Streptomyces sp. BK79; assembly: GCF_044142145.1. Taxonomy (NCBI): domain Bacteria; kingdom Bacillati; phylum Actinomycetota; class Actinomycetes; order Kitasatosporales; family Streptomycetaceae; genus Streptomyces; species Streptomyces sp. BK79. The sequence goes on along the minus strand of NZ_JBHVOC010000002.1, from coordinate 291,180 downwards.
TGACCAAGCGGCCGGCGGCCTCGGGGGAGTGGTCGGGCCGGGTCACGGGCGGCGAGGGGTCGTCGACGTGGGCGGTCGCGGTGATGTCCGGGTTCCAGCGCAAGGGGCACTGGACGGTGCCGAGGCGGTTCAACTCCTTCGCCTTCTGGGGCGGCGGGGAGATCGACCTGCGGGACGCGAACTTCGCGGACGGCGAGGTCGTGATCAACTGCGTGGCGATCATGGGCGGAATCGACGTGATCGTGCCGCCGGGTGTCGAGGTGGTGGTCCGCGGCGTCGGCGTCATGGGCGACTTCGACCACCGGGAGTCCGGCGTCCTGGGCGACCCGGGTGCCCCGCGCGTGATCGTGACGGGCTTCGCCTTCTGGGGTGGCGTCGGTGTGCGCCGCAAGGTGACGCGGGCGGAGAAGCTGCGGATCAGGGAAGAGCGCCGGCAGGAGAAGCTGGACCGCAAGGCCGCGCGGGGGGAGCTGCGCTCCTCCGTCCGGGACGACGTGGCCGACGCCCACCACCGGATGCTCGACGGACACCGGGACATGCTCCGCGAGCACCGCGACGAACGCCGCGAGCAGCGCGAACTGCGCCGCGAGGACCGCGACCGGCGCAGGCGGGGCGAGGACTGACGGTCCCGGGGCCCGGACGCCTGGGCGCGGCGTGGTGCGCGGGGGCGTGGGGCTGGGGCGCTGGGGAGTTTGGGTGCGTTCCCCGTTGGGCGTATGGCGGGGCGTTCCCTGCCGGGAGCCGGGAGCCGGGAGCCGGGAGCCGGGAGCCGGGAGCCGGGAGCCGGGAGCCGGGCTTGGTGCCTGCGCGCTGGGCGCGTGGGCGCGTTTTGCCGTCGGGCGCGTGATGCGGGGCGTGCAGCGGTGCGTCCCTGCCGGGCGCGGCCCATCGGGGCGGTCGGGCAGCCCTCCCCGGGGGCTCCGCCGTCAGCCGGGCCGGCCGGGCAGCCCACGGGGCTCCGCCCTCCGCCCGGCCCGTCCGCCCGGGGGCCGATGGCGCCGTCGCCGACGGGGTCGCCCCGTTACAGCTGGACCGGTGCCGCGCCCTTCAGGTCGTCCAGGTCGAGGTAGCGGCCCATCCGCGCGTACCCCTGGTCGCTGGGGTGCAGGTGGTCGCCGCTGTCGTACTCGGCGCGCAGGCGGCGCGGGTCGTAGGGGTCGCGCAGCGCCTTGTCGAAGTCGACGACCGCGTCGAAGAGGCGGCCCGAGCGGATCTCCGCGTTGACCTCCTGCCGCATGGTCTCGCGGGCCTGCGTGTAGCCCTTGTAGCCGCCGAACGGCATGATCGTCGCGCCGACGACCTTCAGCCCCCGGCCGTGCGCCTGCTCGGTCATGGTGCGCAGGCCGGCGAGGAGCGTGTCCCGGTCGGCGAGGCGCGGGCTGTTCAGGATGTCGTTGACGCCGAGGACGATGACGACGGCCTTGACGCCGGTGCGCCCGAGCGCGTCCCGCTCGAAACGGCTCAGCGCGCTCGGGTTGTCGGCGGGCCGGCCCGCCCGGGAGGTCAGGACACGGTTGCCGCTGATGCCCTGGTTGACGACGCTGTAGCGGGGGGCGTCGCGCCCGTCCCCGGCCGCCTCGTGCAGCCGCTCGGCGAGGACGTCGGTCCAGCGGTGGTTGGCGTTCGTCTCGGAGCCGAAGCCGTCGGTGATCGAGTCGCCGATCGCGACGACGGTGCCGTCGGCCTCGTGGCTGAGCACGTCCAGCGCCGTCAGGTAGCGCCAGTACGGCGTCTCGGTCGTGTACGCGACGGCGGTGACGTCCGAGGTGTGGTCGCCCTCGGCGAGGTAGCTGATCTGCTGCGCGCGCGGGTGGTGGGTGACCGGGCCGGACGGCACGGGGGAGTACGTGGTGACCAGGACGTCCGCGCCGTACGGGACGGCGATGCGGGCGATGTCGCTCATCACCTGCCCGCCGGCCGGGATGACGACCTGGGGGCTGCCGCCGAAGGTGAGCCGGCGCATCGTGCCGGCGAGCGCGGCGGCCGTGCCGGGGCCGTCGGCCAGGGCGATGGAGGCGTGCGTGACGGTCAGCGGGGACTGCCCGTAGAGGTTGGACAGGGTGATCCGCGCGCTCGTGCCGGCGATGCCGGCGTGCACGACGTTGCGCACCGAGCGGCCCGCCATGCCGGTCGTCTCGGTGCCGGGCTCGGCCGCGGCGGGGGAGGCGGACCAGGCGCCGACCCAGGAGCCGGTGGAGGCGGGGGCGGCGTCGCCCCGGAAACGGCCGCTCGCGAGCGGTGCGCGGTCCTTGGTGCCGTCGTCGGCGGACGCTCCGGCGTATATGGCCGCGGAGATCGCCACTATCAAGGTGACGATCGCCGCTAGCAGGGCACGGTGCTTGGTGGGAGGCACCCCCGCACCTCCGTCACGACCCCGGGTCATGCTGTGCTGTTCTCCTCGGGCGAGGGGAGCCCCAGGATCAGGCTCCGGTCCGATCAACCCATGATGCGTCATGGGCCGGGGAAAGGCCGTACGACCCCCGGGCGTTCCCCCTCCCGGACAGACGCCGGGAACTTGTGTTCCGTTCCGGGAGTCGGTCAGGAAGGGACAATGTGTGGGCGACGCAACAGTGAACGGTGGAGTGGATGGAACGCGTGAAGGCCGAACTACCTGACGGTTCCGGGCCGACCGGGGAGGGCGCCGGGGCGGGCGGAGGGCGCGGCGCGCCCGGTGCCGTCCGCGACCGTGCCATGACGTCGTTCAGCGCGGCCGACGAGGAGAAGCGGCGCGGCGTGCGCCGTATGAAGCTCACCGCGACGGGCCTGCTGCTGTTCGTCGCCGTGGTGTACGTCCTGGCCGAATGGGCCGCCCACCGGGGCGCGGGCGCCTGGGCGGGCTACGTGTCCGCCGCCGCCGAGGCCGGCATGGTCGGCGCGCTCGCCGACTGGTTCGCGGTCACCGCCCTGTTCCGCCACCCGCTCGGCCTGCCCATCCCGCACACCGCGATCATCCCGAAGAAGAAGGACCAGCTGGGCGTCTCGCTGGGCGAGTTCGTCGGCGAGAACTTCCTCTCCGAGGACGTCGTACGCCAGCGGCTGCGGGCCGTCGGCATCGGCAGCCGCCTCGGCGCCTGGCTCGCCGTGCCCGAACACACCGACCGGGTGACGGCCGAGCTGTCCGCCGCCCTGCGCGGCGCCCTCACCGTGCTGCGCGACTCCGACGTGCAGGCGGTCGTGGGGGAGGCGATCACCCGGCGGGCCGACGCCCAGGAGATCGCCCCCGGCATCGGCAAGCTGCTGGACCGGATCGTCACCGACGGCGGCCACAAGCGCGCCGTCGACCTGATCGTCTCCCGCGCCCACGACTGGCTGATCCTGCACGGCGACTCCGTGATGGACGCCGTCCAGGGCGGGGCGCCCGGATGGACGCCCCGGTTCGTGGACAAGAAGGTCGGCGAGCGCGTCTACAAGGAGCTGCTGCGCTTCGTCACCGAGATGCGCGACATGCCCGCCCACCCGGCGCGCGGCGCCCTCGACCGCTTCCTCGGCGACTTCGCCTCCGACCTCCAGTCCGACACGGAGACCCGCGCGCGCGTGGAGCGGCTGAAGACCGAGGTGCTGGGCCGCGGCGAGGTCCAGGACCTGATCGCGTCCGCCTGGACGGCCGTACGGTCCATGATCGTCTCGGCGGCGGAGGACGAGCGCAGCGAGCTGCGGATGCGGGTGCGGGCCTCGCTGCTGTCGCTGGGTGCCCGGATGGCCTCCGACGCCAGGGTGCAGGGCAAGGTCGACACGTGGGTGGAGAGCGCCGCGGTGTACGTGGTGACCACCTACCGCAAGGAGATCACCTCCCTGATCACGGACACGGTGGCGAGCTGGGACGCCGAGCACACCACGAAGAAGATCGAGGCGAACATCGGCCGCGACCTCCAGTTCATCCGCATCAACGGCACGGTCGTCGGCTCGCTGGCCGGGCTGCTGATCCACACGGTCTCCCGCATGCTGGGGGCGTAGCCTCCCGGGCGCGGCGACGCGGCGGGCGTGTCCCGGTCCGTCCAGGGCACAAGGGAGGCGTTCGCTCGACGGAGAGGGAGCCATGACAGCAGATTCGTCGTCCTCGGCCGCGGTGCCCGCCTCCACCGGAACCGTCACCACGGCCGTCCCCGCCCGCCTGGACCGCCTGCCCTGGTCACGATGGCACTGGATGATCGTGATCGGCCTGGGCACGGTCTGGATCCTGGACGGCCTGGAAGTCACGATCGTCGGCAACGTCGCCGGCCGCATCGCCGAGGACGGCAGCGGCCTCGACATCAGCTCGGCCCAGATCACCGGCCTCGCCGCCGCCCTGTACGTGGCGGGCGCGTGCTGCGGGGCCCTGTTCTTCGGCTGGCTGACGGACCGCTACGGCCGCAAGAAGCTGTTCATCACGACGCTGGTCGTGTACCTGGCGGCGACCGCGCTGACCGCACTGTCCTTCGAGTCCTGGTGGTTCTTCCTCTTCCGCTTCCTCACCGGCTTCGGCATCGGCGGCGAGTACGCGGCCATCAACTCCGCGATCGACGAGCTGATCCCGTCCCGCTACCGGGGCCGGGTCGACCTCATCATCAACGGCAGCTACTGGCTCGGCGCGATCGGCGGCGCGCTGCTGTCCATCGTGATGCTGGACACCGACATCTTCCCCAAAGACCTCGGCTGGCGGCTCAGCTTCGCCCTCGGCGTGGTCCTCGGCCTGGTCATCCTCCTCGTACGGCGGCACGTCCCGGAGAGCCCGCGCTGGCAGTTCATCCACGGGCAGGGCGAGAAGGCCGACGGGCTCGTGACCTCCGTCGAACAGGAGATCGAGCGGGAGAAGGGCGAGAAACTGCCGCCGCCGGCCGGTGAGATCACCATCCACCAGCGCAAGAGCATCGGCTTCGGCCTGATCGCGAAGACCGTCTTCGGCCGCTACCCGCGCCGCGCCGTCCTCGGCCTGTCGCTCTTCATCGGCCAGGCCTTCCTCTACAACGCCATCACCTTCGGCTTCGGCACCATCCTCATCACCTTCTTCGACGTGCCGACCGGCTCCACCGGCTACTACTTCGCCGTCATCGCCGCCGGCAACTTCATGGGCCCGCTTCTGCTCGGCCACCTCTTCGACACGGTCGGCCGGCGCATCATGATCTCCAGCACCTACCTGCTCTCCGGCATCCTGCTCTTCGGCACGGCGTACCTCTTCGACCGCGGCTCGCTCACCGCCACGACGATGACCGCCTGCTGGTGCGTGGTGCTGTTCTTCGCCTCGGCGGGCGCCTCCAGCGCGTACCTGACGGTCTCCGAGATCTTCCCGATGGAGACCCGCGCGATGGCCATCGCCTTCTTCTACGCCCTCGGCACCGCCGCCGGCGGCATCAGCGGCCCGCTGCTCTTCGCCGACCTCACCGAGTCCGGCGTCGTCGCCGACACGGTCCTGGCGTTCCAGATCGGCGCCGGGCTGATGTGCGCGGCCGGCCTGGTCGCCGCCTTCCTGGCGGTGAAGGCGGAACGCCGGTCGCTGGAGGACATCGCGGAGCCGCTGTCGGCGGTACGGGCGGACGCGGCGGCCCCGGCGAAGTCGGCCGGAACCCCGGGCTCCGGCACGGCGGGCGCGTAACGTCGGTCCGTACGTCCGTCATTCCGTCCGGGAGGAGCCGCCCCATGACCGTCCGCAGGATCGTGCCCGACCTCAAGGTCCGGGACGGGGAGCAGCTCCGCGCGAGCAGCGACTTCTACGGCCTGCTGGGGCTGGAGGAGGTCATGGCCATGGGCTGGGTGACCACCCTCGCCTCCCCCGCCAATCCCACGGCCCAGATCAGCCTGTTCACCGAGGAACGCACCGCGCCGCTCGTCCCCGACCTCAGCGTGGAGGTCGAGGACGTGGACGCGGTGTACGCGCGGGTGACCGCTTCGGGAGCGGAGGTCGTACGGGAGTTGCGGGACGAGGAGTGGGGCGTACGCCGCTTCTTCGTCCGGGACCCGGGCGGCCGGGTGGTCAACGTACTGACGCACCACCGGACCTGAGCCCCGCCCGGGACGGACGCTCAGGCCCTCCGGTCGGCGACCGCCCACGAGGCCAGGGCGACGGCGCCCGCGACACCGAGGACGGACGGCCAGGCGCCCACCTTCCTGGCCAGCGGGTGCGACCCGGCGAAACCGGCGACGTACGCCGCCGTCAGCGCGCCCGCCGCCTTCTCGCCGGCCCGCGCCCGCCACTGCCGCGCGGCCGCGGCGCCCGCGACGGCGAGGACGGCCCCGCCCAGCTCCCGCTTCTTCGTCCACCGGGCCACGCCGTACCCGCCGACCAGACCGCTCGCGGCGACCACCGCGCTCGGAACCCTCGCCATGTCTGCCTCCTGTCGCACCGACGGGTGCACCGACGGACGAGCCGACGGGGATACCGACGGGCGGGCCGGCGCACCGATCAACCGCAGCCGAGGCTAGCCCCCGCCGGGCGGGGCTCCCGCCCCGGGGTGAGGACCGGCCCGCCGCCCCGCCGGCGGCCCGAACCGCTCCACCGGCCGAATCCGCCGCCCTGCCCGTGACGCTCCCGGGTATGCGCTCAGTTAGGAACCACGACGGACGGTGAACGTACGAACCGAGGGAGCTGGAAGCGACATGAGCACGCAGAGCCCGGACACGGGCCGCACCCGCGCCCGGCCGGTCCTGGTGGACGGAGCCCGCCTGGCCTGCTGGGAGTCGGGACCCCCCGACGCCGAACCGGTCCTCCTCCTGCACGGCTACCCCGCGGACCACCAGTGCTGGCGCCACCAGGTGCCGCCCCTGGCACGGGAACACCGCGTCATCACCCCCGACCTCCTTGGGTGGGGAGACTCCGACCGCCCCCTGCACCTGCCCTTCGACTACGACACCGAGGTCGCGCGGCTCGGCCGGCTGCTGGACGCCCTGGAACTCGACTCGGTGAACCTGGCCGGCCACGACTACGGCGGCTTCCTTGCCCTGGGCTTCGCCCAGCGCCACCCCGAGCGCGTACGCCGGCTGGCCCTCCTCAACAGCCGCGCCCATGCCACGTTCACCCGCCCGTGGTACGCCGCCTTCAGTCTGCTCGGCCTCCTCGCCCGCACGCCCGCCCTCCGGCCGGCGGCGACGCGTGTGCCGTACGCCGCCCTCCACCGCCGGGCGCTCGTGCCGCTGGTCCGCGCGGGCCACCTCGACGCGGAACTCCTGCACACCTACGTCGACTGGATGGACACGGCACAGGGCCGCGGCTGGCTGCTCCACTACTTCCGCGACTACCGCACGCGGGTCCGCCCCGAACTGCGCCGGCGCCTGCGCGACATCGCCTGCCCGACGGCGGTCGTCTGGGGCCGCGAGGACCCTTACCTGAGTCCGACGATCGCGACCGAGCTGGCCGCGTCCGTCCCCGGCGCCGAACTGACGATGCTGGACGGCACCGGCCACTGGGTGATGGACGAACGCCCGGCCGAGGTGACGGCGGCACTGGAACGGCTGCTGTCCCGAGCCACTCCGACGGCGTGAGACGCAGGTCACACCGTACGACTTCCCGGGTCTGTCACATCGCGTCCGCGCGCTCCGTCGTAGCTGTGTACGGCCAAGAACGAACCGCCGGCAACGGCTGACCGGCACGATGACCACGACGGAGGAACCCACCATGGAAGCTCGTCTCGACCTGTTCACCAACCCGACCGCGGGCAAGCTCGTGCGGCACTTCAACTCGGCGGGCAAGGTCGTGTCGGACTCGACGCTCCCGGCCGCGGTCCAGGAGCTGGTGAAGATCCGCGCCAGCCAGATCAACGGCTGCGGCTTCTGCCTCGACATGCACACCAAGGACGCCGCGAAGGCGGGGGAGACCGCGCTGCGGCTGAACCTGATCGCGGCGTGGCGGGAGGCGAAGGTCTTCACCGACGCCGAGCGCGCCGCCCTGGAACTGACCGAGCAGGGCACCCGCATCGCCGACGCCGCCGGCGGCGTCACCGCCGAGGCGTGGGCCCAGGCGGCGAAGCACTACGACGAGGAGCAGCTGGCCGCCCTGGTGGGCCTGATCGCCCTCATCAACGCGTACAACCGCGTGAACGTCATCCTCCAGAACCCGGCGGGCGACTACGAGCCGGGCATGTTCGGCTGACGCCCCGGGTCCCGCCGCGCGCCCGCCGCCCGCCGTTCAGCGGGCGTGCAGCAGGACCGGGAGCCGCTGGTGGCCGTTGCTGATCAGGGACGGCACGGGCGGCAGCTCCCGCGCCGGGTCGGCGAGGCGGAGGTCCGGGAAGCGGCCGAAGAGGCTCTCCAGCGCGAGGGTGACCTCCATGCGGGCCAGCGGCGCGCCCAGGCAGTAGTGGACACCGTGACCGAAGGCCAGGTGGTCCTTGACCACGCGGGTGGCGTCGAAGGTGTCGGCGTCCTCGTGCCAGTCGGGATGGCGGTTGGCGGCGGCGTACGAGGCCAGGATGGCCTCCCCGCGCGCGATGGTCCGCCCGTCCGGCAGGGGGATGTCCGTGACCGCGTACCGCAGCGGCAGATGCTTGACCGCCGGTTCGTGGCGCAGCGTCTCCTCGACCACGTCCGCCCAGGTGACCACGCCCTCGCGGACCAGTTCGAGCTGGTCGGGGCGGGTCAGCAGGGTGTGGGTGGCCTGGTCGATGACGTTGACCGTGGTCTCGTAGCCGGCGCTGATCATCAGCAGCAGGGTGTCGCGCAGCTCCTGGGAGGAGAGGCTGGCGCCGTCCCCCTCGTCGTCCCGCGCGGCGATGAGCAGGGACGTCATGTCGTCGCCCGGGGTGGCGCGTTTGTCGGCGATGAGCTGGTCCATGACCTCGTACAGGCGCACGGTGTTGGCCTGCGCCTCGGCCCGGTCCAGGGTGGTGTCGAAGACACCGTCCACGAGGGCCCGGAAGCCCTCCCGCCGGTCCTCGGGCACGCCCATGAGGTGACCGATCACGGCGATGGGCAGCGGATAGGCCAGCTCCTGCCGCAGATCGACCGGTTCGCCGGCGGGGAGGTCCGCGAGCCGGTCGACGAGTCCTGCCACCGTCGCCTCGACGGCCGGCCGCATCGCGTCGACCCGGCGGGCGCTGAAGGCCGGCGCCACCAGCCGCCGCAGCTTGCGGTGGTGGGCCCCGTACGCGGTGAACATGTTCTCCACCGCCACCCACAGGGCGAGCGGCCAGGTGCCGACCACCTCACCGTAGGCGGGCCAGTGCGCGCGGGCGTCCTTGGAGACGTCCGGGCTGGTGAGCAGGTGCTTGAGGAGGACCGGGTCGCTGACCGACCAGACCCGGACCCCGAGGACGTCCACGGGGGTGGCCGGGCCGCGCTCCCGCAGGGCGCGGTGCTCGGCGTGGCGACCGGCGCCGGTGGGGTCGAGGACGAGGGCGGGCTGCTGGGTCGCCATGGCCTGGCTCCTTGGGGTGCGGCTCGCGGAGTCGGCGACGCGCACGCGAGGCGGAACGGACCGTGTGCCGACCCGGCCCGCCCCTCCAACTCCCTTGTCCGCGAGCGGTGTTCGCTTGCGGCGTCAGGAAGTGGACCATACCGCCGGCGCCCGGCGCGCGCTCACGGGTCGTGCCGGCCTCGGGACGATGGGCCAGAACCGGCCGGGTTTTGACGCGAAAGGAGGCCCCGGCGGGTCACCGCGGGTTACCCCGGGTCACCGCGGGCCCGTGGACAGCGGGTCTCCCGATTCGTGGGCGGCCGGCCTCCCGGTTCGTGGGCGGCGGGCCTCCCGATTCGTGGATGACCGGCCTCCCGGTTCGTGGACGGCGGGCCTCCCGGATCGTGGACGGCGGGCTTCCCGGTTCGCTCACCCGGAGGCCAGCTGTTCCGCGATCTCCTGGATCCAGCCCGCGGTCTTCGACGGATCGTTGAGGCTCGCCACCCAGGCGTCCTGCTCCAGCTTGTGGTCGGCGGGGCCCGCCTTGAGCGCGACGAGCAGGGCCATGCCGGACTGCCGCATCTCCTCCGTCGTCCCGCCGCTGCCGGGGATGTCGGGGCCCGCGGCCAGGGCGTAGATCTCGCGCGCCATGGCCTGGCGTTCGCCCTTCGACACCTTCTTCCAGAACTTCAGGGCGTGCTTCAGCGACTCCGAACGGGACGCCGCCTCCGCCGGGGTCTCGCCCTGCGGCGCCCAGCGGTCGGGGTGGCGGACCTCTTCGTAGCGCTTCGTGGCGGCGCGCAGCGCCTTGTACAGGGTGGCGCCGAGGACGAGTCCGGCCCCGGCCCCGGCGAGGCCCCATCCGACCGGGTTGCTCGCCAGGCCGGCCGTCCCCGCCGCCACCGCCGTCACGACGCCGGCCGCGGCCTTGGTGGACTCGCCCAGCGCGCCGCCGACCGTCTCCTTGCCGATCTTGGTGAGCTGCTTCTTCTTCGCGTACCCCTGCGCCGTGCTCAGCTTCTCCACGTCCCGTTCGGCGCGCTGGAGGGTCTCGGCGGCGTCCCGGGCCTCACCCATCGCCTCCCAGGCGGCGTCGACGGCCTCGCCGATCAGCTCCAGCCGCCCCTCGCCCTCATGTTTCCAGTACGCGTCCAGCGCGACGTACGCCTCCGCGGCGGCCCAGTCGGCCTGCTCCCGGGACTCGTTGAGGCGGGCCAGCGACGCGGCGTGGACGAGGTGCGGATCCCCCAGCTCCTTCACCTTGTGATACTTGCGGGCGGCGCCCCCGATGCGGAACACGGCCCGGGCGCTCTTCAGCGCGGCGACGGAGGCGCTGGCGATACCGCTCGCCTCGGAGGCGACCGCGGCGTCCGCCGCCTTCTGGATCTTGGTCACTTCCTTGGCGATGGCGGCACTGTAGGCCCCCGAACCGGCGGCACCGACGACCGCGTCCGTCCCCTTGGTCCTGGCCTTCTTGTTCGCCGTGTGATGGCCGGCACCGGTCCCGTGCTTCCGGGCGTCCTTCATGTTCTTGTACGCGTCCATGCCGCTGACCACCGTTCCGGTGGCCTCGGTGAGGAGGTTCCCCGACGCGGCGGAGGTCCCCGAGGCGGCGGCGGAATGCTTGAGCCCCTCGTTGGCCGCGGCGGCGGCCTGCTGGCTGAAGCCGGCGTTGGCGGGGGTCTGGACGCCCTTGATGAAGGTGTCGATGGGCTCGAGATTCTTCTTGAACCGGTCGAGTAGCCCGGCGATCCGGTCGCGGTAACTCTTCCTCTCCGCCCCGGCGGACGCGCCCTGGTTCTCCGCGCCCCCGCCCTCCGCCTCCCTGGCACGCTGCACCGCCGCGGTCGCCGCCCGGTTGCCGACGCGGGCCTGCATCCCCAGCAGGGCCCGCTCCGCCGACGTCGCGGACGACCCCCCGACCCGGCCCCCCTCCCGCCGCTGCCGCGCCGCGGCCAGCGTGGCGACGGACGGCGATGCCGAGGTGCGGTCGACCGGGGTGCGGGTGCTCATGGACGTACCTCTCCTGCGCCGGACCGAGGGAGGCGACGGTAGCGGGGGGTGGCTAACGGGAGGGGGGCGGTGGGGAAACTTCGTGGGGATGGTGGGGGGCGTGTTGTGGTGGGAGCGGGACCTGATCTCCGCTCCAGGAGACCTCAACCGCCGAAAGCCCGCCACGACGGCGGGAGCGCGGGACGATCACCCGTCACGTGTGCCACCCGAGCCCCGGACCGGCACAAGCCACGCTTCCTCGTTGATCGCGCGCCTCACGCCCACCCGACGGCTGAGCCCGGTGCCCCGCCGACGCTGCCAAGGGGCGGAGGTACGGCGGGCCACTTCACCTATTAAGACGCGTCAGGGAGGGCAGGCCGCTGACCTGCGGAATCGGTGAGGCTATGTTCCAGTTTTGGATTCGCCCATTCAGGACTGAATAGATCTCCTAAGCTATGCACCACAGAATCAGCCGACGCAGCACTGGCTCTTTCCAGTCAGCGCTGCATGCTTTCCATTCACCCTTGGGAGTACTCTGTGCGTGCGGCCCGGCGAGTGACCCGGATCGAGACCGTGAACAAGCGGACGGGTGAGGTGAACGACTTCACTCTGCACTCGTCGGTCTCGGCCGCGCACGGTCTCTGGTTCAGGGGAGGTGGCTTCACCACCATGGGATACGCGGCTCACAACGCCCTGGCGGACGCGGACCTCAGCGTCAGCGCGTACAAGCTGTTCCACAAGATGTGCGCCCTCCAGAACCGCAAGGACCACGGCCTCGTGCTCATCGAGAGCCAGTCGAAGTTCGCCGAGCAGGTGGGGATGTCGCAGGCATCCGTCTCGCGCGGCCTCAAGCAGCTCGCCGACCACGGCTTCATCTACGCCGATGGCCGCAACTGGCGTATCAGGCCCGACTTCGTCTTCAACGGGAACGGCGCGGCGCAGGGCGAGGCCGTTCGCAACATCCCCGCCGGCACTCCCGACCCGTACGCCGGTGGGCGCACGGACCTCACCGTCATCGAGGGCGGGGGCGAGGAGCAGGCCGACGGCCGGGCGTGACGCGCCGCCGCCCCGCGTCATGAGGTCTGCGGAGCTACTCTTGCGTACCTCTATGCCGTCCTGCAGGCGAAGGCCCAGCAGCACTCCGAGTCGAGGCACCAGCTCCAGCTCCCGCCGCAAGGTCTCCAGTGCCTGCTCCGCGCCGAGATCCTTCGCCCGTTGAGCCGCTCGCGCCGTCACGACAGCGATGACACCGGTCATTCGCCCCGCGCCTCCCGCTTCAACCGCGCAGTCAGGTCGATGCCCTCCTGGAGGGCGATGTCGAAGTCCGGGTCCTGATAGAGGCGGATCCTGCCCCGGTAGTCGACGATCACCGTGGCCACGGCCTCGAGGTCCGTCTCCGTCGATGCTTCGAGCGCCCGCTGGAGATCGGCCTCGAAGCTCTCCCTGTCGCCGGGAAAACCGTGCCCGGAGCGCAGAGCGGCTCTTATGTCGCCGATGGTCCTCAACGGCAGCGATGCAGGAACACCGGTCTCCGCGTGCTGGGCGCTCACGATCATCCGCTCCTCGGTCTCCTCGGTTCTGCTTGGAGTCTCCTACAGGTCCTGGCAGGCTGCGGGTCCGATCCGACGCCTCACGCCCTGCCCCACGGCACGTGTGAAGGCGCGCCATGCCGGTGCCCTCACCTCGGTGATCACCTGGTAGCCGATCTTCGTGTCGCGCACGAACACCAGGTCATCGACAGGGGCGCGCTCGACGCATTCACCTCCCGTGCCATTGCTGTAGGAGGACTTGATCCACGTGCGTGGCGGCTCTGCGCCACCGATTTCACTGTTCACCGTGAGTGTTCCTTCACGTGTTCCAGTTGAGCCCGCATCCGTGCTCGATCGCCGAAGACTCTGCGTACGGCCCTCAAGCTCACGACGAACCAACAGTCCGGCCCTCGAGCCCTTGAGCATCGTCTGCCGTTCCATCCTGACGCGTACGGCCCGGTCGATGTCCTAGAGCGACATGCAGGAGCCGCAGTGTGGAGTTTGCGGATGTACGCCCTCGGTCTTGAGGAGTCCGGGCAGGACTTCGCACCGGTACTGTCCGCGGTGTGGCGGCGGGCCCCGGCCTCGGACGCCTTGGCGTCTTCCCGGGACTTGTACGTGTCGCTGCCACTTACCACGGCGCCAACGGCCTCCGTGAGCAGGTTCCCCGACGCGGCGGAGGTCCCCGAGGCAGCGGCGGAGAGCTTAAGCCGGTCGTTGACCGTGGTGGCGGCCTGCTGGGTGAAGCCCGCGTTGGCGGGGATCTGGACGCCTTACCACGGACGTCCGTGCCGGGGTGCGGTGAACCGGGGTGCTCATGGATGCGCCTCTCCCGGACCGGACCGAGAGAGGGGCAGGTGACGGGGCCAGCGGACGGGGGGCGGGGAGCTTTTGCTGGTGCTCGGGATACGTGTTCTCATCCCGTGACCAAGACAGGAGTCGCTCTTGCCTGGCTTCATCCGGTTCCTGCCCTGCCCGCGCGAGCACTTCCACGCCTGCGACGGTTGGGTACGTCCTCCCACTTGAGTCGACCTCAAGTGTTACTGAGCCACTGGCATCCTGGAACTCGCTGAGTGACCGTGGACACCGACCCGTGATGTACCTGCGCCTTACAAGTTGTGGAGATTTGACGTAGGTTCTTAACCCCCTGCCTCGGAGACTGATCCAGTGATAACTGGTCGGGTTGTCAGTGGATGCGTCTACAGTCCGTGGCAGGTCGGCGGTGTGGTGCGTGACACATCGTCGGTGAACATGGTGATCGACGTTTCAGGAGCCATGCAGATGCGGCTTTGGCAGTGGTGCGTTGCTGTGTGAGCGGGGGGGGCGGTGTAAGCGTGGTGACGAATCGAGCCGGTTGGATTCCCGACGAGCGTCTGGTTCGCGAGGTCGACGACCTCTTCGAGCGGGCTACCAACTCGTATCGTGCTAACTCGAACCTGATCGCAGAACATGCCAATCAGGAGGAGTCCATCCGAGTCGGCGGTTACTCGAACCGCACGCTACTGGAGCTGGTTCAGAACGCGGCCGACGCGATGTCGGGAGCCGTCGAGCACGAGGAGGGGGCCGGGCGGGTCGAGATCGTCCTCGACCTCGATCGCCAGACCCTGTACTGCGCGAACGCCGGGCGTCCGTTTTCGCGTAGCGGCCTCACCACGCTCGCCCACGCGCACCTCAGCGGTAAGAGAGGTGATGAGATCGGGCGCTTCGGACTCGGGTTCAAGTCGGTGCTCGCGGTCACCGACGCTCCGCAGGTGTTCAGCCGGTCGATCGCCTTCGAGTTCAACTCTCCCAAGGCGAAGGCGGCGCTCGCGGCGATCGCCCCCATCTCCAAGAGGCTGCCGGTCCTGAGGACCCTGACGCGGATCGATGCCGACGCCGAGTTCGCCGAGGACCCGATCCTGGCCGAGCTGGCGGAGTGGGCGGTGACGATCGTCAGACTGCCGCATGCGTCGAGGTTGGAGAACCTCCGGAAGGAGATCGAGGAATTCCGCTCCGAGTTCCTCCTTTTCGTCAACTCGGTGCGCGAGGTCCGGCTCCGGGTCGTCGGTTCCGACGCCGACTTCGTGACGAGCCACGTGTCGCGTGACCTCGGTGACGGTAGGTTCCGCATCGAGCGCCCCGACGGTGACCACGACGAGTGGTACGTCGAAAACCGGATGCACGCACCCAGCCCCGAGGCGCGGACCGAGGTCGGTGAAGCGGTGTCGCGTGACCGGATGAAGGTCACCGTCGCCGTGCCGGCACGGTTCGCCCAACTGAGGACGGGCGAGTTCTGGTCGTATTTTCCGCTCCAGGACAGGACGTCGGCGTCCGCCCTCTTCAACGCCCCTTGGAGCGTCAACGACGACCGCACCACGCTGCTCGCGAACACGTACAACCGGGAGATCCTCGTGACTCTCTCCGGGATGTTCCTCGACATGTTGCCGAAGGTCTCGTCCGTCGACGATCCTGCGGCGCACTTGGACTACATGCCTGCACGTGGTCGCGAGACCCACTCGTTCGGCGATGAGATCCTCTGCGCTCATATCCCGCAGCTCGGATGCGAAAGGGCTCTGATCCCCGACGCTGCAGGTGCACTGCGCACGCCGCCGGAGCTTCGTCCTCTCGACTTCCGCGTCAGCGAGGCGTCCGAGCGCGACCACGAAGAGTGGATCAGGTCGCCCCACACCAGCGACGATGTGCCGCACTGGCGTTGCTACGCCAGCAATCAGCGTATGACCCGTCTGCGGACGCTTTACGTGTGCAGTGTCTCCTCCGCCTTCGTCGACTCGCGGCCGAGGGATGAGGCGAAGGCGCTGGAGAAAGTACGCAAGAGAGGCGTCCTGTCGTGGCTGCGCGAGTGGGCGGAGGGGACCGACACGGCCTCTGCCGCGAAGGCGCTCGACTTCGTGCTGCGGAATCCCAAAGTCGACGGCATCGGATCCGCGAAGGTCATACCCACGACCGACGGCATGAAGTCCGTCAAGGATCGCGGTCAGGTCTTCCTCCATCGTGTGGAGGGCATCGAGGTCGCAGGATCGTGCTTCGTCGATCCGGATCTTCTAGCCGTTCCCGGCGTCGAGAAGAAGCTCGGTGACAGGGGTTTCCGGGATCTGGACCCGCTCGCGATGTTCGAGGCCAGGATGGCCAAGCTGTCGCCGGAGTCGGAGGACGACGAGCTTGCGAAATTCTGGGACGCGGCCATCGACGTGCCCATCGCGCAGGCGCAGAAGGTCGTGGCGGGCAACAAGACGGGTGTCCTCAAGGTTCCGACACGCGACGGCGGCTGGGCGGCGCCCGAGTACGTGCTGGACGTCGACGGACTCGGTGACGGCATTGCCGACCGAGTGTTGGACAGGACGACGTGCGTTCCCCAGGTCGCCCATGCAGCAGGCGTCATCACAGAACCTGTGGCTTCGTACTCGGTCGAAGACGAGGTCCATTTCGACGACTACTGCCAGTACGTCCTGGACGAGCTGAACCGGAGGCTGGGGCCCGGGGAGCGCCCCGTCGAAGAGGTCGAGTTCGATAGGGGCGATGGTCCGGGTCCGTTCTCGGCGCTCCTGATGCTGAAGGAGACGGAGGCGCCCGAGGGTATCCGCGAGCATTGGACGGAGAGGCTGCTCAGGCTCGACGAGACGGGGCACTGGCTTTGCACGGACGTCGACACGAGCCTCACTCATCGGGTCGTCTCCCCCGTGCGATGGGCGGTGGGCCAGGCCGGCCTGCTGAAGTCGACCCGCGGTTACCTGGCTCCGGGGCACGTCGTTTCCGCGTCGCTCGTCGAGTACGAGGCCCTGCTGCCTCTCTTCCGCGGACCGCGCCACGTCGAGGACGCGCTGGCACTGCCGAAGGCACTGGACGAAGTCCCGGCGGAAGTCATGCGCGAAGCGCTCCTCGCGGAGGTCACCAAGCCGATCAAGAACGGGGCCTTGACGGGGTTCGTCCTCACTGCCGGCAGGATCGCATTCCCGGAGGGGCGTCCGGCACTCATCCCCGCCAGGGTGGGACGTGTCATCGAGGCGAGGCGACCCGACGCGGTGTACTTGGCGACGACGGAGGAGGAGCGCGCGTTCCTCAGCATGAGGCAGAAGCCGTACCTCAAGGCGGACCCGGACGAAGCGGAGCTGCTCGTCGAGGCGGTCGGATGCCGCCGGTTCGAGGACAGCTTCTCTTTCTCGCTGTTGGTCGACGGCCGGCAGGGCGAGGAGCGCGTCATCGACTTGTACGCCGGGCTGCGTTCGACGTTCGTCGAGGACAAGGTCGTGAACGCGACCGTGGCGAAGGCCGTCCAGATCACGAAACGCGTGACCACCGAGGACGGCGTCGAGGACCAGACGCTCGAGTGGCATCTCGAGGGGCTGACTCTTGTGGTCCATGCCGACCTCGACGAAGAGCGCGTTCTGCAGATCGTCAACGGCGCGTTCGACCTGCGTCTGTCGAACGCCGAGCTGAACAACATCCTCCGAGCACGTGCAGACCAACGTCTGGAGGAACAGCGGCAAGCCGCCCGGGCTGCAACCGGTGATGCGGAGCGCCTGGAGATCTTCTTCGGCGACGACACGCTGAAGGAGTGCCTGCCGAAGGGGCTCTGGCAGGCACTCGAAGGGCAGGGCCTGGTGGACGACTCCACGTCCGTTGCGGAGCTCTTCCTGACGGTCTACGGCAGCGACTCGATCAGATTCCTCAAAGATCAATTCAGCGTCGAGGGGTACACGGACGTTCCCACGGCGTGGGCGGGGGGAGCGTCGACCGTCGCCTGGCTCCGGAAGATGGGATTCGGCACCCAGTATGCCGGACGCCGCAGTCGGCACCAGGACGAGGAGTTCGTCGTGCCCGGTGCCGTGAGGCTCAACCCTCTGCACGATTTCCAGAAGGAGATCAGCCGGGAGCTGAAGGAGGTTCTGACGTCCCGGGAAGCGGACGGGCGCGCACGCAAGGGCATGGTGGAACTTCCGACGGGAGCCGGAAAAACTCGCGTCGCCACCGAAACCGTGCTGCGGCTCTTCGTCGACGGCGACGTGAGCGGAACCGTGATCTGGATCGCGCAGTCGGAGGAGCTCTGCGAGCAGGCGGTGCAGACGTTCGAGACCGTCTGGCGATGGCTCGGCGACGAGCGTCCGTTGACCATCGGCAGGCTCTGGAACTCCAACGTGGTCCACGAGCCCGACACCGAGTTCAGCGTGGTCGTGGCCACCGACGCCAAGCTCGACAGGGTTGCCGACACCCCCGAGTACGAGTGGCTCAGTCGCGCGTCCGCGGTGTTCATCGACGAGGCGCACCGGGCGGGCGGGTCGAAGATGTACACGAAGATCCTCAGGTGGCTCGGAGTCGACGGCCGTAGCTGGGAGCGGCCTCTGGTGGGCGTCTCGGCCACCCCGTTCAAGGGGAAGAGCGACGTCGTCACCAAGCCGACGGAGGAGCTGGCGGCCCGCTTCGGCCACCACATCATGAGGGCCTTCGGAGGCAACGCCTACGAGGAGCTGTCGAAGAGGGGCGTCCTCGCGCGGGTTCGACACGAGGTGCTGAAGGGCGTGGACGTCGCGCTGAAGCCGGATGAACTCGAGCAGGTGCAGTCGTGGCGCAAACTCGAGCCCAAGGTTCTCGACCGCATCGGGCGGGACCAGGCCCGCATGCGGATCCTCGTGGAGGACATTCTTCGCCGGGACCCGGAATGGCCGATCCTCGTGTTCACTCCGAACGTCCTGTCCGCCCAGGTCCTCGCCGCCACGCTTCGTTACCGGCAGGTCGCGGCCGAGGCGGTCAGCGGCCAGACCGGACGGCAGGCACGCCGTGACGTAATCGAGAAGTTCAAGAAGGGGGAGATCCGGGTCCTGGCCAACTGCGATCTGTTGATCCAGGGCTTCGACGCACCGGGTGTCCGGGCCCTGTACATCGCGAGGCCGACGTTCAGCCCCAGCGCGTACATCCAGATGGCCGGCCGCGGGCTGCGCGGACCCGCGAACGGCGGCAAACCGGAGTGCCTCATCGTGGACGTCGCCGACAACTTCGGGGCGGTCAACGATTTCCTGGGATACCGCGCGTACGAAGACCTCTGGCGAAAGCAGGGAGCATGATCCTGGTACCGGATCTCGCCGACGTCGAGACGACGACCACCAGCAACGCCGAACGGCGGGTGGCGCGACTACTGCGGGCGATCGACGGGCCCCACGGGGCGGTCGCCTTCCACTCGGTGAAGCTGCGGAGTCATGCCGTCAAGCAGCAGGGGGAAGCCGACTTCGTCGTGCTCTGGGACGGTGTCGTCGTCATCGTCGAGGTCAAGGGCGGGGGCGTCAGGAAGTACGACGGCGTCTGGTACTCGATCGACCGCCACGGTGACTGGAAGAAGCTGCGCGAGTCCCCGATGGACCAGGCGCAGTCGGCGATGTACGCGTTGCGCGGCATTCTTCAGGAGGAAGGCGTCGGTTGGTTCGCGACCGAGGCCGTCGCCCTCACCCCCGACATCGACGCGCCTCCGGCCGCGGTCGAGTGGAAGGGGAGCCACTGGTGGGCCAGGGACCAGATGACCATCGCGGCGATGACGGAAGCCTTCGAGAAGGTCGCCGATGAGGCCAGGACCGCACCCTTCGGAGTCAGGATCGCTCGGTCCGAGACCCTGCGGGCGCGCCTCTTCGGCGAGTTCACGCGGATGCCCGTTATCGATGCACAGCGGGGCGCCGTCCTGGAGGAGCAGAACCGGGCGACCGAGGGGCAGGCACGGGTCCTGGCCGCGCTCTCCCGAAACCCGAGGATGCTCGTCTTCGGCGGTGCGGGCACCGGAAAGTCCCTGGTGCTGGTGGAAGGCGCGAAGCAGGAGGCGGGCGAGGGAAAGTCGGTTCTCATCACCTTCCACTCACCCGCCCTCGTCGACTTCTTCGGTCCGCGGATCGAGGGCAGAGACATCGATCTTCTTCCGTTCGCGGACTTGTCAGGTGACAAGCAGTACGACGTCGTCTTCGTCGACGAGGCGCAGGACCTTATGAACGCCGAGGGTATGGACGCACTGGACTCCGTGATCCGCAGGGGTCGCGAGGGCGGTCGGTGGAGGATGTTCCTGGATCCGAACAACCAGGCGCGCGTCGACGGCGAATTCGACCCTGATGTCTGTGAGCTGGTCCAGCAGGAGGCGCTCCAGTACGACCTGGACCGGAACGTCCGCAACACCCGGGCGATCGTCCACGTCGTGCAGGAATACCTGGGCGCCGACGTCGGAGACCCGGGCATCGTCCACGGTGACCGAGTGGAATGGCGGTGGTCCGATGAGACGGCCGACGTCGACGCGGCGGAATCCGTGGCCCGGGACCTCGTCGCGGACGGCGCCCGTCGTCAAGACATCTGGATCATCAACGTCTCCGAGGGCACCGAGCCTTATAGAAGCGAGGCCGGGTTCCTCGTGACGAACCCGCGGTTCGCCAAGGGGCTGGAAGCAGAGCACGTCATCGTCTGCGGCCTGCCCCGTGAGTACGACGATCGGGGCCTGGCCGCCTTCTACGTGGCAGTCACGAGGGCGCGGGTCACGCTCCACGTGATCGCGTCCAAAGAAGACAAGAAGCGGCTCCAGGCTCTTCTTCGGAAGCAGGTCTGCAAGTGAACCTCACCGTGGCTCAGAAGAAGGCCCTGGAACACCTTCGAGAGTCCTACGTAGGGCCCGAGGCGGGCGATGACGAGGTCACGACGAACCTGCCTCACCGGCAGTACGCCGTCGGCATGCTGTTCCCGGTCGAGGCCGGGAATCGAGGGACTCACGGCGGCGGAGACACGGACGAAGACGTTTCCGCCGACGTCCCGGACGGCGAGGTGGAGGAGAGCGGCGCCGGGGTCCCCCTGGCAGAGGACTGGAGGCCCTCGTCCGTCGCGATCTCCTTCGTCACCGACGGCGATTCCGTCGACGTCGACTTCTCGTGCGGCACGTACGCCGTCGTCGACGGGGACGGGCCACCCGGATGGCGGCGTACTCCGTTCTCCGCCGGCGTCATCGAGCTCCGGCGGGAGAAAAAGATTGAGCGCCTGTCCGTGGGGGGTGTTTCGGTCGAGGTCGGATCGCGCTGGCGAGTCTTCGGGGGAAACTCGTTGGTCACCGTCCATGTACGGGTTCTGACCGAGTCCACGGGTGACGACCGTCTCGACATCCCCGGGATGCTGTTCCAGGTCCGTCTGGCCGTCACTCCGCCCGCTGGTGCAGAGATCCTGGAGTACGACACGACGCGTTCGTTCGACGCCGATCCGGAAGCCGCCGAGCTGCGTCTGCGGTACCGCAACCGAAAGGTCTACGCGGTCGGGCATGGAATGGCCGCGGACTGGGAGTTCACGGCTGGCCGTTGCACACGGATCTTCCTCGAACCCGTCCCGGCGTTCGTGGTGCCCGCCGTCGAGACCACGGGGTTCGACGAGGGGACGGCCGAAGCCGGGGCCTTGGAGCTGAGGCACCTCCAGCAGATCGACGAGGACCCCGGAGCGGTACTGCAATCGTTGGACGCCTTCGTCGAGGCGTTCGCCGGCTGGGCTTCCCGGCAGATGGAACGGGCGGAAGCGTTCGGCGACGACAAAGCCGTGGCCGTCCGTATCGCCGAACGTTCGGAGAACACGGTCGGCAGGATGAAGAAGGGCGTCGATCTCCTCCGGTCACCGGAACAGCAACATCTCCGAACGGCATTCTCACTCGGCATGGCCGCCATGCGCCTTCAGATGCGGCAGGGGGCGATCAACCGTGGGGAGCCGGAGGACCAGGTGCGGGAACCGGAGTGGCGGCCGTTCCAACTCGGCTTCCTGCTAGTCTCGCTGGCTTCCACCGTTGACGAGAGGCACGAGGACCGGGGACTCGTCGACCTCATCTGGTTTCCGACCGGTGGTGGTAAGACGGAGGCATACCTGGGTCTCGCCGCGATCGAGGTCTTCCGCCGACGGCTCGACCACGGTACGGCCGGTGGGGGAACCGCCGTCATCACCCGCTATACCCTGCGGCTCCTGACCGCTCAGCAATTCCAGCGGGCCGCGGCATTGGTCTGTGCGATGGAGAGGTTGCGGGCCACGGACGGCCGGGCGAAGGGGATGGCGCCCTTCTCGATCGGTCTGTGGGTCGGCAACGAAGTCACCCCCGGTACGCGTGGAGAGGCGCGTGACGCGCTCAAGCGTCTTCAGAAGGCGGCGCGTCCGGAAGAGGCGAACGAGTTCCAGGTCGAGAGCTGCCCGTGGTGTTTGACGCCGATGGTGCCGAAGCTCAGGAGCGACAAGCCGCATGACTACGGCATGCGTCTGGTAGGACCGGACGTCGTACTCCATTGCGTCGACGAGTCGTGCGAGTTCACCGACGGGCTTCCGCTCGCGGTCGTCGACGAGGTGCTGTACGAGGAACCGCCCACGATCCTGCTGGCCACCGTCGACAAGTTCGCACGTCTTCAGTTCAAGCCGGAAGCCGGGAGGCTGCTCGGTCTCGGGACCATTTTCAAGCAACCGTCCCTGATCATTCAGGATGAGTTGCACCTGCTCTCGGGGCCGCTCGGGACCACCGTCGCCGTTTTCGACGCGGTGATCCAGCTCCTGCTGAGCCGGTCGGGGGTCAGCCCCAAGATCGTGGCTTCGACGGCCACCATCCGCGCGTCCGAGGAACAGGTGGGAGGGCTCTACGGACGAAAAGTCGCCCTGTACCCGCCGTCGGGGCTCGACGACGACCGGACGTTCTTTTCCCGCCCCGTCGAGAGCGGAGAAGGGCGTCTCTACGTCGGTTTGATGCCGCAGTCGGTCTCGCAGCCGTCGGCCGTCATCGCCGCCGTCACCCCCATGGTGGAGATGCCGGAGGCACTCGCCGCCCGCGCTCCGTCCGCCGCGCCACGGGACGCGTACTGGACACTGGTCATGTACCACAACAGCCTCCGCGAGCTCGGGCGTACCGGAACGCTGGTCGTCGACGACGTCAACGGCCGTCTGGAGCCTCGTGCCGAAAGGCTCGGTTTCCCGCTGCGTCCCGTCAGGGCCGGAAAGGTCCTCGAACTGACGAGTCGCCGCGGAGCGGAGGAGCTGCCGAACGACCTCCGTGCGCTCCGGATCGGGGTCGACGATTCGTCGGACGCCGTGGACGTGGTCCTCTCGTCGAACATGCTCTCCGTGGGCATCGACATTCCGAGGCTCGCGCTGATGCTCATGGTGGGGCAGCCGAAGACCACGGCCGAGTACATCCAGGCCACCAGCCGTGTCGGGCGGGGAGACACGCAAGGCGTCGTCGTCACGCTGTTCCGGTCGAGCAGGGCCCGCGACCGATCGCACTTCGAGACCTTCCGCGGTTATCACGAGGCTCTTTACCGGAGCGTAGAGCCCACGAGTGTCACGCCGTGGTCGTTGGCCTCGCGCAACCGCTCGCTCGCGGGCGCACTCGTGGCGCTGTTGAGGCAGTCGTTCAGCGCGCTCGCCCCGAACGACGCCGCGGGTCGGCTCGACCTCGGGGACGACAAGATCCGCGAAGCGGTCGACCGACTCGTCGACGGGTTTCTCGGTTACGTGACGCGCGCCGACGGTCTCGAAGCGGAGGAGACGCGCTCTGCGGTGGGCAGCCTTCTAAGGGATTGGGACCGGCGGGCGGCACAGGCACGCGAGGCGGACGAGCCGCTGTACTACCAGCGCACGAAGAAGGATCAAGCAGCTCTGTTGAAGAGGTTCGGTCAGCCCGGAGAAGGGTGGCTCGTCGGAGACTCGATGAGGTCTGTGGAGCCAAACGTGGCGGTCGAGGTCCAGGAGCCGCAGGAGGAGGTGCACCGTGGAGAAGATCAGGCATGACCTGCGCCTCTCCGAGACGATCTCGCCGTTCGGTGTGGGAGCGATCGTCGACGTCCGGGGTGAGTCGCTCATGGCGCCGGACACGTCCTGGTGGGACAAGAGATTCGCCCATGAGATCAGCTGTGAGCGTCTGATGGCGCGCCTCGGTGCCGGCGTCCTCAGGCAACCGCCGGAACATGCGGGTCGCGCCGGCAAGGACACTCCCGCGTTGCCCTACTGGCGCTTTCCCGCTTGGCGGTTCTGCGAACGCTGCGACAACCTCTCGAAGCTGACCGGGAAAAAGAAAGGTAAGTGGAGTAACGCCTGTGAGTGTGGCGGCGTGCTCGTACCGATGCGCTACATCGCCGTCTGTGAGAAGGGCAGCCACGCCCAGGACGTCAACTGGTTCAAGTGGGCGCATCGTGGGCGCGGGGCGAGCCTGAGCGAAGCGGTCCGTTTCTGCCGCGATTACAAGGCGCTCAGGTTCCACAAGCTGGCCACCCGTGGCGAAGGTCTCGCGGCGTTGGTGGTGAAGTGTTATGGATGCGGAAACGAGCGCAGGCTCGCGGAACTCGTGACGAAGGGGGCTCTGCACCGGGACGGGATCCGTTGCGCGGGGCGGCAACCCTGGGAGCCGGAGGACTCCGTCAAGAAGCCCTGCCCGTACGAGCTGGTCGCCGTTCAGCGCGGTGCCACGGGCAACTACATCGCCGAGAGGATCTCGGCTCTCGACATACCGGAGGAACGTCCGCAGTCCGCGGAGGCGTCCGACAAGATCCGCGGACACGTGTTCTTCGAGAAGGTGGTGACGGACAACGGCGGGCCCCTGTCGGAGCAGGTGGCGGAGTGGATCGCCGACGATCTCGGAGTTATGCCGGAAACCGTCCTCGCCGTGGCGGCGGGGGAGGAGACCGCACCGGACGAGATGCTGCTCGATCTCAAGGATGGTGAGTGGGCGGCGTTCCTGAAGAAGCTGGACGGTGGACGCGACGGTTCGGGAAGCGACTTCGTCGTCGACGGACGAAGCCTCGGAGGCGTCACAGGACCGCAGAGTCTGCTCGGCAAGATCAGCGGCATCGGGCAGGTGCGCAGGGTCCGTGAGGTCCGTGCTCTACGAGGATTCCGGCGTCATGACGCAGAAGCGGCGATGATCAGCGTTGATCTGGGCTCGGACCAGCGGCGTTGGCCCACCTACCCGGCGATCGAGCTGTTCGGGGAGGGGATCTTTCTGCGGTTCGACGAGCGGAAGCTCGCCGAGTGGGAGGCGCAACCGGAGGTGGAGGCACGCGCCGGCATTCTCAAGGAGCGCAGGGCCGACTCTCCCTGGGCCGGCCGCCTCGACATGCCGGAACCCAGGTACATCGCCCTGCACACGCTGGCGCACCTGCTTATCCGGCGACTGGCGTTCGCAAGCGGTTATGCATCCGCCGCGCTGCAGGAGCGGATCTACGCGAACTCCGACCGTACGGACAAGACCGCCGGGATCTTGATCTACACCGCGGCGGGGGACGCTCAGGGGACCCTCGGCGGCCTCGTCAGACTCGGGGCCCCCGAGAAGTTGATCCCGCTCCTGGTGGCCGCTCTGGACGACGCGGATATCTGTTCCAACGACCCGGTCTGCATCGAGAGCGATCGGCAGGGAGCCTCGCAGCTGAACCTATCGGCCTGCCACGGTTGCTCCCTGGTGAGCGAGACTTCCTGCGAAACCGGAAACCGGCTGCTTGATCGACAGCTGGTGCTGGGCGGAAGCGATGTGAGGGGACTCTTGGACGATGTTCTGGCGGAGGTCCGACAGCCAAGTTGATGTGGCGGCCGTCCTGTGACGCGCAACGTAGGACGGGCTGTAGTGGCTCGTTGCGGTTTGCGAACCCGTGCAGAGCGACTACGGGGTCTGGTCACTCTGGATGCGCCTGCCGCCCCAGGAGGAACAACGGGGGTGGGAGCGGCGTGCGATCCTGGCGGCATGATCCGAGAACCGGCTGAGGCCCTGGTGCGTGAGGACGGCTCCGTAGAACTTCCCATGGGGATTCTCGTCGAGGCCGGCCTGGCCCCCGGCGCCCGGCTCCTCGCCTACAGCGACGGAGACGGGCGGATCGTACTGCGAAGGGAGGTGGACGCCCTGGACGATCTACTCAACGGCCGTCCGCTCTGAGCACACGGGCGGTGCGTTCTTCTTTGGACTCCTCCAGTCCGAGTCGTACGAGGGCGGCCGCATCGTCGATCGGCGTGTGCTCCCAGACTCGGACCACGAACCAGCCGTGTTCCACCAGGAGGCGGTCCGTCTCTCTGTCACGGCTCTTGTTGCCTTCGATCTTCGACACCCAGAAGTCCCTGTTCGTCGATGGGATCGACCGGTGAGTGGAGCACCCGTGCCAGTAACAGCCGTCCACGAACACCGCCACCTTGTGCTTGGTGAAAAGTACATCCGCGGTTCGGCGCAACGTGGCCACCGGCCTGGCGTTCACCCTGAAGCGCAGCCCTTCCCGATGCAGAGAGGAGCGGAGCCTGAGCTCGGGCTTGGTGTCGCGTGCTCGATTAGAGCGCATCGACGCCCGGGTACCGCTCGACGAGGCCCAGGAGTTCCCTATCTCCTCCGCCACCAGGAGCCCGGCTTCGTCGGCCAGGAGCCAAGCGGCACGAAGGTTCGCACTCCGGGTGGGATGGTCCACTTCGCCGAGGAAGTATCGGCGTCTGCGTCCTGCGACAGCCCATTCGAGTCTGGCGACGACGTGCCCCGTCCTTCGAGACTCGGTCAGGACGACGGTGGCGGGTACTTTGACGCCGGACTCGTCGCTCACGAAACGCTTGGCGTGACCTCCGGCGGCCCGATCCTGTTCACGTTTGCGATCAGTCCTCGTCATGTCGGCCCTTGGGCGCCAAGCGCGGGAGGGCGGGCGGTCGGCAGAGGTGCGCCGTCGGCTCGCGGGGCCGTCGGATGATCCGCGTGAAGGGTGCCCAAGGTCCACTCCTCGAGCTTAAGGTGCTGCATGACCTGATCGAGCAGTCCGAAAGGACCTGATTGGGGGCCGGCGCGAAACGCTGTTGAGCTGTAGAGTCGGGAGATTGCCTTCCGGCCTGGTGGCCGGCTACAGTGCGCCAATGCGCCAACCACACAATGAAGTCGACGCCTCCGAAGTGGAGGCGGGGGATCCCTGTCTCGCTCCGCTGAGGACGATCGACCTCTTCGCCGGCTGCGGTGGGCTGACGCAGGGCTTCGTGGACGCGAGGTACGGCGGTCGTACGGTGTACCGGCCCGTCGCAGCTGTCGAACTCGATCGAGCAGCGGCGGCTACGTACGCGGTAAACTTTACGGACAAGTTCGGGGCGCATATCTACCAAGGAGATATCGCGGACTGGGTCGACAGGCCCGGAGGACTCCCGGACGCCGACATCGTGTTGGGCGGTCCGCCCTGCCAGGGGTTTTCGAGGCTTGGAAACCAAGATCCGAACGATGCGCGCAACCAGCTTTGGCGCCATTATCTGGATGTGGTTTCAACCGTCCGGCCGATGGCTTTTGTTATGGAGAATGTCGACGCCTTCAGGAATTCTCCCGAATTCGAACTTTTGCGCAGAGAAGTGCGTGATGGGGGTGCTCTCTCTGAGTACTTCATCTACGATGATCTCCTCAATGCTGCCGATTATGATGTCCCGCAACGACGCTTTCGTGCGATCGTCGTCGGAATCCGTAGAGATCTACGATCCGCCGCGGACTCGAATCGTCTAATCGATGATCTGACGGACATGGAACTACAGGCTGCGCTCATCCCTACTCCGGCTGCCGGGCCCGAACGCACCGTATGGCAGACGATTTCCGACCTCGTGCTGCGGAAGCTCTCTACCGATCTACCCACCCGCGAGGTGTCCGCGAACGGGCGTAAGATCGCCGGCCCGTTCCGTATGGACGAGCTTCATCTACGCCGAAACGGCATAAAGCCGATCTCCATGGCGCGCTATCGTTCCATTCCCGAGGGGGGAAACCGGTTCGACATCCCCTTCGAGTTGCTTGCGCCTTGTTGGAAGAAGCACAAGAGCGGTTCGGCCGACGTCATGGGGCGACTGTACCGAGACAAGCCGTCGGTCACCATCCGTACGGAGTTCTTCAAACCGGAGAAGGGTCGTTACCTGCACCCGTGGCTGCATCGGCCCATCACGCACCTGGAAGCGGCCAGACTGCAGGGCTTCCCGGAGTCGTTCCAATGGTGCGGAAGCAGGAGCGACATCGCACGGCAGATCGGTAACGCCGTGCCCGTCGGCCTGGGACGGGCCATCGCCGAGCACCTCGCCCCGCTGCTACTCGCTCAGCGGGACCTTCAGGCAACGACCACGGTGAAAGCTCCCCGTCCACCGAAGCGGCGACGAAAGCTGGCGGCGGCTGCCTGATCGGTCCTGCGCAGAACGTTCGGTGACTCCGTACGGGGAACTTCCCGCATCCGGGCCCGGATGCCGGTGCGCGCGGATATAGACTTGTTTCATTGGACACCGACGCCGAGGCCTCAGCCGTTGATTCACCTAGGGGAGGGTGAGCGGTGGTGGCCGTGGCCGACCTGACGTCCGCGGCCGACGGGCGCGCGGGTCGGACGCCGCTCGTATGGCGGTCGACCTGTAGGCCACCCCTACGATCGCGGTACGCCGTGTATCCGAGGGGTGGGGCTTGCAGGAGTTCGAGGATCAGTACGAGGCGTTCAAGCGCCTGATCAAAACGCACACGCCCGAACAGGCGTTGGCGACGATCAAGCTCTTCGGTATGTCCGACGAGCTCGCCAAGCGCATTGCGGAGCGTCATCAGCAGGAGACCATCGCCGTCCGCGAGAAGCGGGAGCCCGGTTCCGTCGTCCGGAACAACCGTGAGACTTGGTACGTCGGCCCCCAGGACGACGACAGGTGCTGGCCCGCTCTCAGGAACCTGCTGGCGAAACAGTCGTGGGACGAGGACAGCCTGCGCGGCCTCGACTCCGCTTCGACCAAGGTCGTTTCTATGCTCGACCACCCCCTAGAGAGCGCCTTCTCTACCAGAGGGCTGGTCGTCGGCTACGTGCAGTCGGGTAAGACCAGCAACTTCACCGCGCTCATCGCGAAGGCGGCCGACGCCGGATACAAGTTCTTCATCGTCCTCGCCGGCGTCCACAACGGGCTGCGATTGCAGACCCAGCTCCGACTCGAGCGGCAGCTCGTGGAGCCGGTGATAGACCAGTGGCACCCGCTCACCGGTCGCGTCGGGGACTTCGAGCCTCCCGCGGGCAACCCGGCGGCCTTCTTCGGCGACAAGAGTCAGCAGCACGTCCTTTGCGTGATCAAGAAGAACGTGCCCAGGCTGCGGAAGCTCAAGGCGTGGTTGGAAAAGGCGCCCGACTACCTGCGCAACTGCCCGACACTGATCATTGACGATGAGGCCGACCAGGCGAGTGTCGCGTCACGTAGCACCAATCCGCTGATCCGGGAGATCATCGATCTGTTCCCCCGCGGGGGATACGTCGGTTACACCGCCACGCCCTTCGCCAACCTGCTGATCGACCCCGCCGCCAAGGACCTCTATCCGGAGGACTTCGTCGTCAATCTGCCGAAGCCATGCGGACACTTCGGCACCGAGGTTCTGTTCGGCCGGGACGCTTTGGACGGCGAGGACCCCCAGGAGGTACCGGACGGATACGACATGATCCGCACGGTCCCTGACGAGGAGGTGCCCCTCGTTCGACCGGGACGAGACGAGATCGAGGGGTTCGTACCCGAGATCAGCGGTGCCTTGAGGACGGCAGTCCTGTACTTCTGGCTCGTCACGGCCGCCCGACGGGTGCGTGGTACGGGGGTTCCCCACTCCACGATGCTCATCCACACGAGTGTCAGCACCGTCGTCCACGAGAGCTTCGAAAGGCCCTTGGAGGCGTTTCGCAAGCGGACGACGGGGTGGCTCGATGCCGCGGACGGGGAACTGCTCGAGGAGCTGAGGCGGCTCTGGGAGGCCGAGATCGCCCGTGTCCCCGGTAACGAGCCGGACCTCGGGGAGACGCCCGTTCCCTTCGACGCTCTCCTTCCGTTGCTGGCCGGTGTGGTGGACGACTGTCGCATCATCCTGGACAACTCGAAGAGCGTGAAGCGATTGGACTACGAGGCCGGCCCGGTCGTCGCCATCGCCGTGGGCGGCAACACTCTGTCGCGTGGCTTGACCCTGGAAGGGCTCGCCGTCAGTTACTTCGTGCGAAACGCCACGACGTACGACTCTTTGCTGCAGATGGGCCGCTGGTTCGGCTTCCGCGAAGGGTACGCAGACCTGCCGCGCATCTGGATGACGGACGGGATGCGCGACTGGTTCAGGCACATCGCCACCGTCGAGTCGGAGATGCGTCGGGACATCGATGTGTACATGGTCGAGGACAAGACGCCCAGGACCTTCGCCGTCCGCATGCGGACCCACCCGTCACTCCGTATCACGGCGGCGGGCAAGATGCGGGACGCGGTGAAGGCGAGTGCGGCGTACGGAGGGCAGCGTGTGCAGACCCGCTACTTCCGTACGCGGGACGCCGAGTGGTTGCGGGCCAACCGGCAGGCCGCCCACGACCTCGTCGACCGCTCCCTGCGATTGGCGGGAGCCCGACACCAGGACAACGGAATGCAGGGCAGGCACATCCTCCGAGGTGTGCCCTACGACATCATCTTGGACTTCCTCGACGAATACCGCTTCCACGGCAAGTCGTTGGAGTGCGACGCGGGTCTGTTGCGCAGTTACGTAGAGCGTCGGGTGCGGTCCGGGGGCGGCGGTTCGCTGAAGCGCTGGAACGTGGCGATCATCGGCAATCCGCTCAGCGATGATCCGGAAAAGCGGTACGAGTTCGGCCCCGGGCTCGCCGTGGACCGCGTCATCCGAGCGAAGCTCGGCGAGAGCGGAGGCGACGCCGCCGACATCAAGACCCTGATGAGCCGTCGCGATGCCGGCGTCGATCTCGACCTCGGTGCGCTGACGGAGATCAACGAGGCGGCGCTGAAGAACGCCAGGCGCGAGCAGGCGCCCGACACCGCGTTGCTGACCCTGTACCCGATCGACGCTCTATCGCCGTCACCGACGAACCGCGAGAGGCGTGCCCCGCTCGATGCCGTCGACCACGTGATCGGCGTCGGTCTGGTCTTCCCGATGCCTCGGGGTGAGGACAGTGAGGTGGAGTACTACAGCGCCGACCTGTCCCGCGTACAGGACGACGAGGAGGAAGACCTGTCGTTGCTCTTCGAGGAGGACGGCAGTTGAGCGGGGGCGCCGATCTGCGGCGTGTGCTCGACCGGCACTGGGCCGAGTTGGATCTCGCCCCACTCGGCCCAGGAGCTGCTCTCAGGACCTCTCCGCTCCCCGTCGTCACCGAGCACGGGGCGGTCGCTGCGGCTACCGACGGTGACTCGTTGCGTCACTTGCTGATCCCCCTCCGGGGACGTCGACGTATCCTCACCGGGCGGATCGGCGGAACACTCCGCGTCATGGAGCGGGCGTTGCAGGACGACGAGACCTACGGACGTTTCGCGGATATCGTCTGCACCCGCAGGGATCTCGACGACGTCTTCACGGGGCTGTGCGCCGACGTCCTCGTGGCACTGGAGGCGGACGGGCGGCAGCCCTACCGCACTACGCTGGCGGTGGTGAACCGTTGGCGTCAGCTCTTCAGCGGCATACCCCGCACGCTCACCGAGACGCAGGAGATCGGCCTCATCGGCGAGTTGTCGGTCCTCCTCCGCCTGCTCGTCAAGGACCCGGGCGCCGTGAGGTGGTGGACCGGCCCCGAGGGAGGACGGCACGACTTCTCCGACGGCCTCCGCGCCGTGGAGGTGAAGAGCACGCACACGACCTCGGAGCGTAGGACTTTCGACGTCCACAGACTCGACCAGCTGGAGGCACCGCAGGACGGTCGTCTGATGCTGGCCTGGCAGCGGTTCGAAAAGAGCCCACGGGGGCAGACCGTCGGTGAGCTCGCCGCGGAGGCGGCCCGGATGTGCGACGACGAGTCGGAGCTGTGGCTTCGACTGGCACGTGTCGGCTATCGGCACGGACAGACGGACGACGAAGGCGCACTGCGCGTGTCACCGCTTGAAGAACGTTGGTACGAGGTCGACGCGGCCTTCCCCCGCCTCACGGCGGCTTCGCTGACGGAGCCGGTACCCGACGCACTCCTGGACGTTCGCTACACCGTCGACCTGGCCGGTGTCCACTCGCCGGTGCTGGACGACGCGGCCGTGGATGCCTTCCTCGACGAGCTGGGGTGGACGCCATGAGCGCGGAATCCCCGCGTTGGTCGTCCGAGCCCTACGCCCCCGGCGGCGGAGGGACGGCCGAGGGTGCCTTGAAGAACCTCGACGGCACCGAGCTCGACCCGCTGACACTTCTGGTGAGGGAGTCGGCTCAGAACAGCTGGGACGCACGAACCGGGGACGGTCCGGTGAACTACCGAGTGGAACTGCGCACCCTCGGACCCAGTGAGGCTCCGGTGTGGCGCGAACTCCTGGCCGCGGGCGCGCCTCAGCTTCGACACCTCAAGCTCCGGGCCTCGCTGGCACGTCCCGCCCCGCGCATCCTGACCGTGACCGACACGGGGACGAGGGGACTGGGCGGACCCACCCGCGCCGACGTCGCGGTTCCCGGGCAGTCGGACTTCGCGTCGTTCGTCCGCAAGACCGGCAGCTCCAGCAAGGTCACCGGCCGTGGCGGCACCTACGGTTTCGGGAAGGCGGTTTTCCACCTCCTCTCCGCATCGCACACGGTGATCGTGCACACGCGCTGTCGGGTGGACGACCGATTGGAGACCCGACTCATCGGGTGGGCGGTCCACGAGAGCTACACCGTGGAAGGCGACGACGGTGCGAAGACGTTCACCGGCCGCCACTTCTGGGGAAGGGTCCGCCGCGGTTACGTCGAGCCGCTGGTCGGGGATGAAGCGGACGAGGTCGCCGGAAGTCTCGGCCTGAACTCCCTCCCCGACGGCGACACCGGGACCTCCGTCGCGATTCTCGACCCGGTCTTCGGCGAACGCGACGACGCCGAGGCCATGAGGTGGATCGTCGACGCGATGGTCTGGAACCTTTGGCCGAAGATGCTCCCGGAGGGAGGAGACGCCCCCATGCGCTTCTCCGCCCACCACGAGGGCCTGGCCGTCCCCGTTCCCAGGCCGTCGGAGGTGCCCCACCTGCGACCGTTCGTCTGGGCCTACGACGACATGACCCGTCTCGTCGAGCACAAGTCCATGGGGCGCGTCCTCGGCCGACTCGGTATGCGGAAGTTCATCTCCCCTCAGGGAAGGCCCCCTCGGGTGGCGCAGGAGGCGGGTATCGGGGACCGGCTTCACCACACGTGCCTCATGCGGCCGGTCGACCTGGTGGTGAAGTACCTCGAAGGTCCCCCCTTCTTCGAGGAGAGCGGGGGTTACGCCGCGGTCTTCCGTGCCGACGCCGCAGTGGACCGGATCTTCGCGGCGGCGGAGCCCGCATCGCACGACGCCTGGTTGGTGGACAAGCTCAGTGGCGACGACCAGCGCCTGGCCAAGCACGCCCTCCGGAAGATCAACGACGCCATGAAGGAGGCTTCCGGGCCGGCCCGGGTGGCGAACGAGGCGGGCGAAGGCGTCTCCCTCGCGGGGATGAGCCGACTCATGGCTGGACTCATGGCGGGTACGGCGGGGGAGGGGGCGGAGGCAGTTTTCGCCGCGGGTACGACGCCCCCGGGGGGTTCCTCGGGCGCCGGACGGGGCTCCGGAGGGCCAGCCGGAGCCGGTGGGATCCCCGGTCCCAGAGGAGGATCGAGCGTCCCCTCCGATCGCAGGCGCGTTCTGTACGACGGAGCCCCCGAACACGACGTGGTGGAGGGTGAAGCCGTCATCGTCCAGCGATTCACCCTGCCCGACGCGGGCTCCTACGTCGTCCACGGTCGCCCCGCCGTCGCGTTGGGCGATGGACGCGGTGTCGAGACGGAGCCGCCCATCGGAGCGTCGATCCCCACGGTGCTGGGATGGCGTGCGGGGAGCGGACCCGTGACTGACGGGTCCTCGTTGCACACGGTGGGCGGTGACGGCACGGTCTGGTCGCTGGTCGTCCGGCCAGCCCCCGACACCATGACCGAGGTGACGGTCGTGGCCGAGGCAGGGGGTGACGATCGGTGAATCGTCGCGCCTACCCCTATCGCAGCGCGGCCGTCGGGTCGGTGACGATGTCCGAGTGGTCCCTCAAGTCCGAGGACGGGGAAGCCGTTCCGCTGCCCTCCTTCATACCCGACTGGGACTTCCAGAGAGACCTGTCCCTCGAGACGGTGGTCGAGGTCGACCTCGACGCAGTCAGGGCTTCGGCCGGACTCCCATACGAGGCCGAGCTCGCCCTCTCCGCGATCTGGAGTTCCACCGGCAGCGGCCTCCGGCGACTGGCCCACCGAATCACACTGCACGGTGGGGGCACCCGATCGGCACAGCTCTCGTTCACCGTGATCGGACGCGACAGCGGCGGCCGATTGTCCCTCGACACCCAACTGGTTCTCGCGAAGGCCCTGGACAATCCGGATCCGACCGGCCCCCGACGCGCGGGGTCCGTGCTCTGGCAGCACCGGGCCGGGGTGCGGCTGCAGGGCGACGCGTCGCAGTTCCCCATGGCCGTGGTCGACTTCAAGAGTGCTGGCTACCCGGAGAACGCTCCCTGGTACCTCGACGTCGGTCCGAACCTGGAGGCGGCGACGATGGGCGCCGTCGTGCTGCTCGTGAACAGCGGCACGCCGGTCGTGCTCAACGCGCTTCGCCGCGCGGAGAAGGCGTCATACGCGGAACGGCTCATCCAGTCCGCCGTCCGACAGGACGTCGTCCGCCTGATGATCGAGCGGGCCGTGTCCGACGAAGAGCTGACGGACTCGTCCCGGTTCGAGCCGGACACGCTCGGTCACACACTGCTCGGCCTTCTGCGTACCTTCCTCCCCGGTACATCCCTCACCTCCCTGCGCATGACACGTCGCACTGATCCGGCGCTCTTCTCGGCGAAGATCCAGCACGCCGTCGGCCTCTTCTCCAAGGAAACGTGATGGTCCACCTGTATCCGCGGCTTCTGCCCGCGGCCGCGGCCAACCTCCGGGAGGAGTGCCTACACCGTTCCGTCGAGTATCTGCGTGATCGTTCGGCTCTCTCCCACCCGGCCATGTTCTACGCGGCCACCGGCGGGTCCCGTCTTCCCGAGCGGAGCCTCGGCTCCCTACGCGAGGCGGTGCTCGCGTGCGCCACCGAACGCGGCTATCCCGCCAAACCCGGCAGGAGGCAGGCGGCGGGTTTCGACATCGACGTGGCGACGGTCCTCCACCGAGACTCGGGCATCGTTCCGGCGGAGGCGGTCGCGGGTGACCTCTGGGCCTTCCTCTCCCTCGTCGTCCTGCCGGACGTGTCCGCGTGGAGATTCGCGGACCTGCATCGCGACCGGGTGCTGGGGACCGACGTCACACGCCACGTCTTCGGCCGGCTGTGGTGGCGAGCACACCTTCTGTACGACGAGGACGGAGGGAGGGAGGACCTCTACGCCTCGTTGTCCGTGCTCAACGAGTCGGACTTCGACCAGATCTACGCCCGACGCACCTCGATCGGCGGGAGCCCGCATCTGGTGCGGGCGATCGTCAGGGTGTGGCAAGCGCTCGACGTTCCGCCCAACGCGGAGAGGCGGGTACTCCGCGATTTCCTCATGCGTGTGCTCAGGCTCAACGCCTTCATCTCCTTCGACTCGCTGCCGGCGGAAGTACTCGACGAGGAGCTGGAAGGCGTGTTCCGGGAGTCGCTGTCCGTGGTGGCCGGAGGGTGAATCCCCGAGTGCCGTCAGGCGCGTTCACCCTGGAAGAAGAGCTGCCGGGGTTCACCGTGCGTAAGGACGGCCGGTGGCCGGCTACTGCAGCAGGATTTCCTCGGGGCGTCGGTTCGTGATCGCGACCTCCCGTCCGGCGAGGACGTGCTCGATGCACGCCGCCAGGTCGCCGCCGTGGTCGTCCCTGGCCATGCTCCGCAGTTCCGCGACCAGGCTCGTGCCGTTGAGGAGGATGATCGGATACTGATCCTCCACCATCTCGGTCTGTGCCGACTCGGAGTAGGCGCCGGTGGTGACGTAGACCCCGATCCACCCGCGTCGGAGCCGGGCTACCACCCGGGCGATCTGCTCCGCCGTGATGAGTGTGTCGGGTTTGACGCACTTCGCCTGCCCGAGCACGACGAGGCTCGTGCCCGCCAGGCCGCTTCCGCCGCCGAGGTCGAGACGTCCGACGAAATCGGCTCCGCCGTCACCCGACCGACGTGTGAGCCAGCCTTCCACGTACCCGTGACCCGCCCCACGCAGTACACGAGCCGCCACCGCGGCGGCCAGAGCCTCGAAGTCGTGCTTGCGGCCGTCGAAGTACTTGTAGATCGTTTCCAGGTCCGCCGCTTCACCACTGCCTGGCTTCGGGCGCTGATCACGCACCTTGGCCACCTGAGCCCGGGCGACCCGGCGACGCAGTCCCGGGAGGGCCGAGGAACCGTGCTTGACCCACTCCCGCCATGCCCGTGGCGCGAGGTCGAGTGCTTGAGCGTGGGACACGCCCTTGTCCCTGCGGGCCCCGATCCATTCCCAGTCGACCGTGTCGTCCTCGGAGGTCAGGTCGATGAGGGCGATGTCGTAGACGTAGTTCACGAACGGGGTGTGCTCGCGGCCTCCCCATTGCACCAACCGTTCGGTCCGCTCGATGACGCCGAGCCCACAGAACGCCACATGGCCCTTTGGCTTGCCGTTCCGGGGCACTGCGCGGAACAGCAGCAGCGGCGTGGCGGCGGCTCGTTCATCGGCGGTACGCCCCTGGTGGTCGGTGAAGGCGTCGAGTAGGGCGGCGTTGCCGGTGGTCGTGCCGGGCGGAACGCTCGAACCGGCCTTGTGATCGCCGAAATAGCGGACGTGGCCGTTGTCCATGTCGAAGACGTCGTGCCAAGGCGTCTGCTCGGTGCCGGCCTTCCAGGGACTGGAGCGGATGAGGATCGCCGGGCGCCGTATGCCGTCGGGGGTGGAGACCTTGGCCATCCCGTTGATGCCGGCTTCCAGAAGAGCCCGTTTGTGGCCCGACGAGTGCGTCACGTGGTGGAAGTTCGGGAAGCCGTCGAGCGACTCCGGCTTCGGGTCCTTGCCGCTCGCGTAACGGTAGACCTGTCCCACCCGCAGCTTCCCACCCACAGCCGGCCCTCTCCCTGGACTCGCTCCCTTATGCGTCATCACGACAGTAGCGGCGGGTACTGACAGAGCGGTGTGCTTGCTCCGGGGCCGAGGCTCTCGGAGGTTCCCGCCGGCGGCAGACGGGCGCGCTACGGCGATGCCCGGCTGACGCAGGTCGGGTCGAAGGGCGGTGCCTGGCGTCCATCGTCCCGGGTGGCCAAGCGGATGCCCGAAGAATCTCCCGCGGTCTCACCGCCAGGGACGCCGACCGACTACGCGAGAGCCTCGCGCACCGTCTCGACCAGGGAGGACGCACGCACATCGTCGATGCCCCCGACGATGTTGTTCATCGCATACCCGAAGCCGACATCGTGCTCCGGATCGGCGAAGGCGAGCGACCCTCCTCGACCCGTGTGGCCGAATGAGCTTGACCCCAGCATCGGGTTGCTCTCGGTGGGCAGCATGTACCCGGCGCTGAAGCGGCTGGGAATCAGCATGACCTGATCTTTCCCGCCGGCCTGCTCCTCGGCCGCCGACGCCAGGACGGCCGAGGAGAACAGGCGCACGCCGCCCACCTCACCGATCAGCGCGGCGTACATGCGGGCAAGCGCGCGGGCCGTACCGATGCCATTGGAGGCCGGGAGCTCCGCGGCCTGTACCTCCGGTGAGTCGAAGTCGATCGCGGCTGGGTCGGTGACCGCGTAGGCCCGGTTGCTGAATGAGTTCGGGTCCCGCCAGGCGGCGACCTGTTCGCGGAGTTCTTCGGGGACCGACTCGGCGGGCAAGGTGGTGAGATCGACGTCTGGCCGCTGGTACGCCATGCGGCTGACTCGGTCGCGTTCGCCGGCGGGCAGGCCGATGAAGAAGTCCAAGCCCAGTGGAGCCGCGATCTCGTCGGCGAAGAAGCGTCCCGGCGAGCGACCGGATACTCGTCGGATCACCTCGCCGACCA
Organism: Streptomyces sp. BK79; assembly: GCF_044142145.1. Lineage (NCBI taxonomy): Bacteria > Bacillati > Actinomycetota > Actinomycetes > Kitasatosporales > Streptomycetaceae > Streptomyces > Streptomyces sp. BK79. The sequence continues at coordinate 253,529 of NZ_JBHVOC010000002.1, read as the reverse complement.
GCCAGCCCCAGGTCCGGCCGTGGTAGCCGTGCGCCGTACCCGGAGTCCAAAGGGGGCGTTGAGCGGCCAGTGCCTCCGCCATCGGGTGCCAGGCCAGCGCCTCCTTCAACGGCACTGGGTGATCCAGCGCGACCAGGCCGGCCTGGTGGGACAGGAGCCAGCGCACGGGGATGTCCGCCTTGCCGTTCGCGGCGAACTCCGGCCAGTACTTCGCGACGGGTGCGTCCAGGTCGAGCGCTCCGCGCTCGACCAGCATGTGAACGGCGGTAGCGGTCGCCCCCTTGGTCGCCGAATAGACCAGTTGTAGCGTGTCCCGCGTCCAGGGACGGCCGGTTTGGGCGTCGGCCACGCCTCCCCACAAGTCCACCACCGGGTGGCCGTTCCTGTACACGCACACCGCCGCGCCGAGGTCGCCGTGCCGGGTGAAGTTCTCCGCGAACGCCGCCCGTACCGGCTCGAATCCGGGTGCCACCTCGCCGTAGATCATCGTCATGTCGGCCATCCTGGCAGTCTCGCAGCCGTCCTCACGGAGACCGGCTCTTCCCCGGTGGTCAAGTAGTCGACCTCAGGCGGCGACGGACAGTTCCAGTAACCGTTCGCGGAACTCGCGGACGGAGGGTACTGACCTGTGTGGCTCCAGCTTCGTGGAGAACTCTCTGAGGCGGTCCAGGGCCCGAATGGAGCTGACGCTGTCCTCCAGGAGCGCGGCGCCGTAGTTCGCGGCGTCCAATGCCCCCTCCAGGTCACCGCCGGCGAGCCGCGCCTCGGCGAGACGGCTCGACCGTACCGCCTTGTCCCGGGGAGCAGCTTTCGTCACGGAAGTCTCCAGGGAACTGGTCGCGCGCTCCAGCTGCCCCGAACGCAACAGCACCTTCCCCTCGGTCGACCGCAGCTGTGCCTCACCGAACCAGTCGAGCCAGTCGGGGTTGTCGTCCGTCCCCCTGTGCTCCCACAGCGAGGTGGCACGGTTGAGGGCCGTGCCCGCCTCGCGGTGCGCGCCGTCTCGTGAGAGGGCCTCCGCCTTGTGCAGGTAGAGGAACGACCGGGTGCAGGGCGACAGGGAGTGTGGCGCATTGTCGATTGCGGTCGAGACGAGACCGACACGCTCGGCGGTGCGTCCCGCCTCGGAGACGTGCACCCCCATCTCCGCGAGGATGAAAGCGCCGAAGGCGTCGTCGCCGGTGGTGCGGGCACTGCGCAGGGCGCCGACGTAGTAGCGCTGGCCCGCGGAACGTAGGCCGGCGTCGTAGGCCATCCAACCGGTCAGGTGCGACACCCGGGCCGCCAGCGCGTACAGCCGGATCCTGACCGCGTCGGTGTAACGGCCACCGCCGAGGAGACCGGTGACCAGAGCCAGGTCGCCTCGCGCCTGTTCCAGCAGTCGAGCACCGCCGAGCTGGTCGTCGAGTGTGCGGAGAGTACTGATGCGCTGCTCGATCGTCGAGACCATCGTGTCCGTGACCCGGTCACCGTTGAGCGCCGCGGCCATGGCGGAGGGCGCCTCCACCCAGCTCGCCGCAAGACTGTTCAGGGCGGCTCCCGTGATGGTGAGGAAGCCTCTGCGATCCATCCGTCCACTCCCGACCAGATCGGACAACGCCTCGACGGTACCGGCCTCCGTCCACGGGGCGGTGAGCCCGGTCACCTCCCAGACGGGGAGCCAGCGGGGCCACCCCTCCGCGCGCGCCTGCTCGTACGGCACGCCCAGCAGGTCTGCGAGGACGCGCTGGGCGTCCGCGTCCGGCTCCTGGCCCTGTGCCCATTTCCATACAGTCGTCCGGTTGGTTGCGAGCGGGAGACCGAGCTTCCTCCCGTGCTCCTGCATGAGCCGGGCGAATTCGGCCTTGCCCCACCCGCGCGTCTGGAGGAGGAAGGTCAGCGGGTGGACTGCTAACGGCTCGGTAGGCACGTCATCACTCCTGTCGTCCGCTCAAGGCGTAGTTGGAAGGCTACTTCCCGTGTCCGAGTACGGGGAGGGCGTCCCCGGCAGAAACCCCCTAGAAACGTTCCGGTGGGCCGAGACGCGCCGTTGACTGGGTATCAGCCGTCGGCGAGCGAACTCGGTTGGGCGCTCGCGGAGAGGCTCCTCAGATCGGCGGTTCCATTCCCGCGTCCCCGTCGGGGATGGAACCGCTCTCCAGCTCTTCGGAGGCGTCCGCCATGCCCACGCTCGTCCATCGGTTCGTCCTCACGGGTACCGCATCCGAGGTGCCCCCGGCTCGACGCGAGATCGTCGACAAGGTGCGCGCATGGGGTGTGCCACTGGACGAGGAGACCGCCGACGCTATCCGACTGGTCGCCTCCGAACTCCTGACCAACGCCGTCGTCCACGGGACGGGGCCGATCACCGTCGGGCTGTCCGGCCGACCCGGCCGCTTGGTCATCGACGTCCTGGACGGCCACCCGGCGGTCCCGCGGAGCCGTTGTGCACAAGCGGACGACGAGAACGGGCGCGGCTTGGCGTTGGTCCGGCTACTCGCGACGCGCTGTGCCTGGGAGTCCGTCGGCCCCGGTAAGCGGGTGTGGGCGGAGATGGCGCTGCCCATGGCGGTGGAGGTGGGCCCTGCCGAAGCCGGGCCGCGCGACTTATCCGCGATGCGGGCCGAGGGCCGGGTCGGACCCAAGCCTGAGTCGCCGCGGTCGGCAGTCGCGTGATGGGAAGGCACGCAGTGCGAGCGGGTCCGCTGCCGGACCGCGACGTGGTCTTCCGCCCCACCCGCCGCGACATCGACCCCGTCACCGGGGAGCCGACGGCGTATGCCCTGTGGGACCGGCACGGATGGCAGGAGCACGGCGAGTGCTGGCTGTGGTGTGGCCGCGACGACGTCGAGGTGACGTGGATCGGGCCCGTTCGGTCGAGCGGCATACACGCGGATCTCTTCGCGTGCCGCGCATGCCTGTACGAACTGGACCAGCGCGTCCTGGAGGCCAACATGCGCCGGGACGTGGCCGTCCTCCCGTGAGCAGCCGAGCCGCCTGGCCGTAGGCGCAGAGCTGCGGCTCACCGTGCCACCCGATAGACCGGCGCCTCACGGAACCCGTCTCCCCCAGGGCCGTGAGGCGGCCATGACCTCCCGCCGGGCCCCTGGTGGGAGACCCGAAGAGGAAGGAGCACGAGGTGGAAGAGCGCACGGCGTCACAGCCGGCCCGTAGCGGCCTGCTGATGGCGGTCGAAGAGCTGACCGCCGTGCACGACCGGTACGACGGTCTCCGTTCCGACAACTCCGGAAGTTCCGGCGACGCGCCGTGGCCGGGCGGCGACGGCAACCTGCACGACGGCGAGTAGGTACGCACGAGCGGCTGGGGCCGTCACGGATGGCCGTGCCGGCCCCAGCCGTGTCCGCATCAGGTGACCACACCGTTGGAGGCACAGCGATGGAACATCGGTTGATCGAAGCGATCGAGACGGCACTCGGGTGGGGTGGGGCCGCGGAGCTGGGCAAGGGCTTCGCGCGGGGCGAGCTGGACGACTCCGCACTGCTCTCCCGCCTCCTGACCCCCAACCGGCTGCTCGACATCGCCATGCGCAGAAGCCTGAACCGCCCCCAGTTCCGGTGTTTCCAGAACGGCGTGGAGGTGCACCCCGCCGTCTACTACACCGACAGCGTCAGCCCCCGAGGCCAGAGCATCCCCATGGTCAACATGCGCAGCCTCGGGAACCTCCAGCGAGACGGCGCGACGCTCATCCTCGACCAGGCCAACGTCTTCGACCCGACGATGGAGGTCGCGTGCCGAGCGCTGCAGTGGTGGTCCCAGGAGCGTGTTCAGGTCAACGCGTACCTGACGACGAACGACGCCGCCGGATTTCCCCTGCACTGGGACGACCACGACGTCCTGATCGTGCAGCTCGCAGGCGAAAAGGAATGGGAAGTGCGAGCCGCCTCCCGCAAGGTCCCCATGTACCGGGACTCCGACCCCAACAACACCCCGAGTGACGAGATTATCTGGTCCGGCGTGATGAGGACGGGCGACGTCATGCACATCCCCCGAGGCCACTGGCACCAGGCGACCCGGACCGGCAGCGGCTCGGGGAAGAGCCTCCACGTCACCTTCGGCATCACGAAACGCACCGGCGCCAATTGGCTCGCCTGGCTTGCCGATTGGTGCCGCGAGCGCGAGATCTTCAGGCACGATCTCGACCGCTGGCGAGGTCCCGACGGCGCGTCTCTGACCGAGGCCGCGGCGACACTGCTCGACGCGCGCTCCCCGGCCGACTACTTGGTCGCGTACGAACAGGAGACGACACTGCCTCGGCACGTGCCGTTTCTCGACATACTCGGGCCGCTCGACGCCGTGGTGTGCACCACCCACTTCCCTCCGCGGATCCGGGAGAGCGGGGAGACCGTCGACGTCTTGGCCGCGGGGAAGAAGCTGACCCTCGCGGCCAAGGCTTTGCCGGCGCTGCGTCTGCTCTTGAGCGGTAGGCCGGTCGTGCTGGAACACGCCGTGGCCGTAGTCGGGGCCGACGCGGCAGAAGTCGCCGGGATCCTGGTGGAGGAGGAGCTGTGCGCGGTCCTGACCCCCGAGTTGTCCTCGGGCTACACCGGTCTCGTCACGAGCGCCGGCTCCTGACCGGAGCGCTGGATCTGGGCGTCACCGCGCTCGACACCAGCACCAACTACTTCGGCTTCCGCTCGCACCGGATCCTGGCCGGGATCGCCGATGACCTGCTGCCGAAGTTCACGGTCTCCACGAAGGTCGGTTACTTCCCAGGGCACGGTGGGGCGGAGCACTCACTGGATCCCCTACGGCTGACCTCGGCCGTGGAAGACCTGGCCAAGGACCTCGGTCGGGAGCCGGATCTGGTGTTCCTGCACAACCCGGAACATTCGCTCCGGGAAACTGGCCCGCACCACAAGGAGGCGCTCGCCGCGGCGTGTACCGCCTTGGAGGACGCCACAGAGAAGGGGCTGTGCGCTGCATGGGGCGTGGCGTCGTGGGATCCCTCCCCGCTGCTGAGTCTGGTCGACGTGACCGTGCCGAGGCCGTCGGTTCTCATGGTCCGCGCCGGCTTGCTGGTCGGTGCGAAAACGCTGGACGCATCGGACACCCTCGTCGACGCGTGGGACCTCAATCGCGGTGAGGTTTGGGGCATGAGCGCCTTCGGGGGCAGCACGAGTGCCCCTGTGTGGGACAAGGTCGACCCGCGCCTCTTCCTTCAGGACGGCGGCCGGTTCTCCCCCGTCCAGGCGGCGTTCAGGACCGCCTACCACCTACCGCGAGTCGCCTCCATCACTGTGGGCACCGACGAACCGGCTCACCTGGGGGAACTCCTCGGAGCCTTGGCAGGCCAAGTGGAGGAGCGGACCGTCCAGGAGTACCGCAGACTCCTCCGCGTCCGCATCGCACGTGATCAGCCTGTCTGAAGCTCCTTGATGATCTGCTCGGCCATACGCCGCGCGGGCTCCAATCGAGGATCCTCCGGGTGCGCGTACGGTCCGAGGATCTTCGAGCAGACAAACAGCGTCATCAGCTTGCCGTCCCGACTTTCGAAGTCCTGTCGACGCTCCTGCCGTACACGGTCGGCCAGAGACGGAATGGCGAGCGAACTCCCCCATAGAGAGGCGGAGTCCAACCCCTGCGGAGCGTTTCCCCAGTCCTCCCAGTCGAAGAGAGTGAACACCGGCGCTGTCACGTTGGCCCAGTTCAGGTCCGCATGGGCTGGCACCCAACGCTGGACGGTTGTATCGAAGTCGCTGGAAAAGACAGTCCGAATGGACTCGGTGACCGACCTTTGGTTGATGGTCTCGGTATCGGGTGTAGCGACCCGCCCGGTCCGATGCGCTGCCAGCGCTCCCAGGGAGGTGTTCAATCCATCCCACCACTCGTTCGGGATCTCGGGGGCCTCGCTCAGAATGGCGTTACCGACGGGAGGGGCCGGCAGGAGGTCGGTCTCGTCGGCCCGCCACATCGCCGGGGCGTTCGTGTCCCGCCAGACCATGCATCCCCGCCATGTCGGCTGCGCGACGCCATGCAAGCGGGAGGCGCACTCCGCGCCGTTCCAGCCTTGATCGGTGATCTTGTCGAGCAGCCGTCGTTCGACACGGACCCAAGTCTTATGGTTTGTCCGAGCGCCCACGGACCGGCGCTTGCGTACCACCGTGTCCGGGAGGAAACGCACCTGAAGAGACCGCGCGACGCGGTCCAGCACCTCGTCGACCGGCTGTAAACGGAGGTCAACAGCCTGGCTCATGGACTTGGTAGCCGGTGATCCGGTAAAAGGCGATGCCCTGTGACGTGCCCCCTTCATTCAGCCCTCCGCCCGTCCTTCAGGAACGTCTCCAGCCCGTCCAGCAGCATCCCGCTCCCTTGTTCCGCCATGTCCCGTTCCTCTGCCGTGTCGCAGGTCTGGGTGAGGGTGAGCACGGTGTTGCGGGGGCCTTCCTCAGCGAGGTTCACGGTCATCAGGGTCGGGTCGGGGCGGCCCGGGATGTCCATGCCGAGGACGAGGTGGCGGGGCTCGTCGACCTCGACGTAGGAGCCGGTCAGGGGGAACTCGGCGCCGTCGGGGGTGCGCATCGTGGACTTCCAGGCGCCGCCGGGGCGGACGTCGAGTTCGACGGAGCCGGGGGCGGCGTGGGCCCACTGGGCGTACTGGTCGGGGGTGGTCCAGGCCTGCCAGACGCGGGCCGCGGGGGCGTCCAGGGTGCGGGTGAGGGTGTAGGAGTAGCCGTCGGCGGGGGCGGAGGTCTGCTCGGTGCTCATGTCGGTCGGTCTCCTCGGAATGGTGAGGGGCCCGGCGCTTCGGGTTCCGCGCCGCGCTGTCGTACCGGTAGACGTCCGCCCGCGCGGGAACTCATCGGTCAGCGGCCGTGGCACTCGCCGTACGGCTGGTCAGAACCGCACCAGCACGCCGCCCCCCGCTGCGGAGGCCACGCCACCGCGCGTCCCCGGGCCGCCAGGGTCGTCGCGTACTGGGGGAGGAGGGCGGGGTCGGCGGGGGACGCGTGCTCCGAGGCGGCGAAGGCCTCGTAGGAGGGGACCGTGCCCCGGACCACGCCCAGGTTGGGGGTGCCGGAGGAGGCCAGCTCGCGCAGGGCGGACTCTATGGTCGCCAGGTGCTCGTCGTAGGACGGGTACTCGGCGGACAGGGGCGGGTACGCCTCCAGCAGTTCCGTCAGTTCGTCGGCCGGCCAGTGGAGCATCGCCACCGGGAAGGGCCGGGACAGGGCCTCGCGGTAGGCGCCCAGCTCGGCGCGCAGGCGGGAGATCTCCGCCTCCAGGTCCGCCGGGTCGTTCGAGCCGAGGGACCAGACGCGCTTGGGGTCGTGCAGCTCGTCCAGGGAGACCGGCATGGTGTGGAGGCTGTCGGCCAGGGTGTCCCACTCGTCGTGGGGCAGGCCCAGCATCCGGCGGACGCGGTGGCGGCCGTAGAGGAGGGGGTGGGTCGTGTACGGGGGTTCCGGGACGTCCGTCAGGAGCAGGCGGGCGCCCTCGGTGAACGTCTCGTGCGCCGCCTCCAGCTCGTCGTGGGCCTCCAGGGCCTCGGCCACGATCACCCAGGGGGCCGGGTCGCGCGGTGCCGCCGCGCGGACGCCGTCGATGATCGCCCGGGCCTCGGCCTCGTGGTCGTACTCCCACAGGTTCGAGGCCTTGAGGGCGCGGACCAGGGACGGATTCTCCAGACCGGAGGGGCCGGCGTCGGACGGCGACAGCAGGCGGTCGTAGAGCTTGGTCGCGGCGGGGCGGTCGCCGGACAGTTCCAGGTGGGCCGCGGCGCGCAGGAGCAGGGCCTCGGTGTCCTCGGGGTAGAGGCCGGCGGTCCGCTCCAGGCGTGCCGCCTCGGCGGCGTGGTCGACGTTCTCGGCGGGCGTGTCGGGGCGCATGGGTGACACCGTACTGCCGGGAGGTGACGAAGGTGAGACACCGGGGGCGGCGGGGGCCCGGGCCGGGTGGGGGTGCCGGGCGGGGTCCGCTCGCGGCCTGCGGTGCCCGTACCGGGTGTCGTAGGGCTCCTGTATAACTGGGGCGAACGCGCGCACGAGAGGACGGGAGGGGGAGCCGCCGATGAGCCGTGACCGAGCCGCCCCGCGTCCCCCGTACGCACCGGGCCTCCTGCGGCACGTGCTCGTGCTGCTGCTCGTGCTGCTTCCCGTCGCGCTCGTCGACGTCGGCAGCCTCTCCGCCACCGTCGCGCTCGCCGCGACCGCCGCGGTCGGTTCGGCGCTCGCCGTCTGCGCCGTCATCGCCGCCCGCTGCGTGCCCGCCGTGCCGCCCACGAGGGTGCGCACGGCCATCAGGGACCGGGACCTGCGGACGGCCTTCCTGCCCCAGCGCGATCCCGACGCCCGAGGCCGCCGCCGGCCCCGAGCACCCGGACACGCCCTCCCGGCGACCGCCGCGTAGGGCACACCCCCTCAGTCAGAGGTACGCCCCGCGCGGGTCGTGTCGTCATGCCGCCGTTCCCTCACCCCGGCACGACGAGACCCCCGGAGGGCTCACCCACCCATGTCCGTTTTCGCCAGCCTGGTCGACGGCCTTGCCGACCTGCTCCAGCCGCTGTTCGGCGCGTCCGCCGCGGCCGCCGCCATCGTCCTGTTCACCGCCCTCGTACGGCTCCTCGTCCACCCCCTGTCCCGGGCCGCCGCACGCGGGCAGAAGGCGCGGGCCGCGTTGCAGCCGAGGATCGCCGAACTGCGCCGCAAGCACGCCAGGAACCCCGAGAAGCTCCAGCGGGCCGTCCTCGACCTGCACGCCGCCGAGAAGGTGTCGCCGCTGTCGGGGTGCCTGCCGAGCCTGTGCCAGCTGCCCGCCTTCTTCCTCCTCTACCACCTGTTCTCCAGCTCCGAGATCGGCGGACGGGCCAACGGACTGCTCGCGCACCAACTCCTCGCCGCCCCCCTCGGCGGACGGTGGGCGGACGCGCTCGGTGACGGCGGGGCGTTCGGGGGCGCCGGGCTCGTGTACGTCGCGCTGTTCGCGTTCGTCGCCGGGGTCGCCGCCTTCAGCTACCGGCTCACCAAGCGGACGATGGCCCGGCAGCCGATGGTGCCGGCCGGCGGCGCCGACGCCGGGGAGCAGGTGCCGGGGCTCGGCGCGATCACAAAGGTGATGCCGTTCATGTCCTTCTTCACGCTCGTCACCGTGGCCGTGATGCCGCTGGCGGCCGCGCTGTACGTCGTCACCAGCACGACGTGGAGCGCCGTCGAACGGGCGGTCCTGTACCGCTGAGCGCCGGGCCGGCCGCGCCTCCCGCGCCCGTGGTTACGGTCCAGTACGTGAACGGGGTATTGCGGAGTGGAACCCGACCTTGGACGATCGAACAGTCCTCCGATGGATCGCGTTACTGCCGCATCCAGATCGCACTCATCGGGCGGGCTGCCCGCGATCGAGGAGTTGGGGATCATGAAGCTGTTGCGAGTCGGTACGGCGGGGTCGGAGCGACCCGCGCTGCTCGACGCCGACGGGACCCTGCGAGACCTGTCGGGCGTGGTGGCGGACATCGACGGGGCGCTGCTCGGCGACGACGCCGCGCTCGGCCGGGTACGGGCCGCCGCCGAAGCCGGTGACCTGCCCGTCCTGGACGCCACCGGGCTGCGGATCGGACCGCCCGTGGGGCGCGTCGGCAAGATCGTGTGCATCGGGCTCAACTACCACGACCACGCCCGCGAGACCGGGGCCGAGCCGCCCGCCGAGCCCGTCGTCTTCTTCAAGGCGCCGGACACGGTGGTCGGGCCCCACGACACCGTGCTCGTGCCGCGCGGGTCGGTCAAGACCGACTGGGAGGTGGAGCTGGCGGTCGTGATCGGGCGTACGGCCCGCTACCTGGACTCGGCCGAGCAGGGGCTCGCGTGCGTCGCCGGGTACGCGGTCGCGCACGACGTGTCCGAGCGGGAGTTCCAGATCGAGCGGGGCGGGACCTGGGACAAGGGCAAGAACTGCGAGACGTTCAACCCGCTGGGCCCGTGGCTGGTGACCGCCGACGAGGTGCCCGACCCGCAGCGGCTGTCGCTGCGCCTGTGGGTGAACGGGGAGCTGAAGCAGGACGGGACGACGGCGGAGCAGATCTTCCCGGTGGGGGAGGTCGTGCGGTACGTCAGCCAGTTCATGGTGCTGCGCCCAGGTGACGTCATCAACACCGGGACGCCGGCGGGGGTGGCGATGGGGCAGCCGGAGCCGAAGCCGTATCTGCGGGCGGGTGACGTGGTCGAGCTGGAGGTCGAGGGGCTGGGGCGGCAGCGGCAGGAGCTGAAGAGCGCGTAGGCGCTCCGCTGGGGGGAGGGGAGGGGAGGGGAGGGGCGCCGGGGAGCGCGGTTCGTTGTCGGCCGCGGGTCGGTTGTGGCTGGGCGCGCCCGCGCGGCGGAGCCGCACATGTCACTGCCCCGCGCCCCTTTCAGGGGCGTCCAGTCACGTCAGTAGTGAAGCGAGTCGGCGCCAGCCCTCCCTCGGGAGGCGGGTCATGTCGTCCTCCACCAGTTGGAGGGCGACGTGGTCGGCGCCCGCGTCGTGGAAGGCGTCGATGCGGGCGCGGATCGTGGTCTCGTCGCCCCACGCGAAGACGGCGTCGATGAGGCGGTCGCTGCCGCCGCCGGCGACGTCCTCCTCGGTGAAGCCCAGGTTCAGGAAGTTCTTGGTGTAGTTCGGCAGCCTCAGGTACATCGCCAGGTAGGCGCGGGCCGTCGCGCGGGCGCGGGACGGGTCGGAGTCCAGGACCACCTTGAACTCCGGGGCCAGCAGCGGGCCCTCGCCGAGGCGCTCGCGGGCCTGCGCCGTGTGCTCGGGGGTGACCAGGTACGGGATCGCGCCCGCCGCCCGGTCCCGGGACAGCTCCAGCATCTTCGGGCCGAGCGCCGCCAGCACCCGGTGACCGGCCCGCAGGCCCGCCTTGTCGAGGTCGTCGAGGTGGCCGACCATCGTCGAGTACGGGCGGTGGTACCCCTCCACCCGCGGACCGTGGCTCACGCCGAGGCCCAGCAGGAAGCGGCCGGGGTGGGAGACCTCCAGCTCGGCGAAGCGGGCCGCCGTCTCGGACGCCGCGTGCTCCCAGATGCTCTGGATGCTGGTGCCGACGACGATCCGCGACGTCGCCTCGATCAGCGGGGCGGCGTGCCGGGCGTCGCTGTTGCCACCCAGCCACAGGGCGCCGTATCCGAGCCGCTCCAAGTCGGCGGCGGCCTCGGCACGTTCGGAACCGCCTGACGGACCATCAGGGCGCAGTAGGGCGGTCCAGACGCCGTACCGTCCGACCGACTCCTTCAGGGAGTGCTGCGGAGTGTGCTGCGGGGAAGCCGTCGCGTCGTTCATCGGTCGTGATCCCTCCGGTGGGCGCCGTGATCATCCTGCGTACCTGCGTGCCAACCACAGGTACCCGCCGGCGATTCCCGAGTACGCCATCCGCCCCCGATCGGGGCCGATCGGGGGCGGGGCGGGGCCGTACGACGCCGTACGGGACCGTACGGGCTACTCGCCCAGGAACCGCTCCAGCGCCTCGACCACCAGCCGGTGGTCCTCCACCTGCGGCAGCCCGGACACCGTCACCGAGCCGACCACTCCGACGCCGGCCACCGTGACCGGGAAGGAGCCGCCGTGCGCGGCGTACGCGTCGGGGTCCAGGCGCGAGGACTCCTCGAACGTCGTGCCCTTGGCCCGGAACCGGCAGCCCACCAGGTACGACGCGGAGCCGTACCGCTCCACCACCCGGCGCTTGCGGGCGATCCAGGCGTCGTTGTCGGGGGTCGAACCGGGCAGGGCGGCGTGGAAGAGCTGCTGCCCGGCGCGGTGGATGTCGACGGCGACCGGCGCCTCGCGCTCCCGGGCCAGCTCGACCAGGAGCGAGCCCAGCGCCCAGGCGTCGTCGTTCGTGAACCGGCGGAAGACCAGGCGGCGTTCCTGCTCCTCCAGCTCCTCCACGGTCGGCACGGGTGCTCCGGCAGCGGGGCTCACAGGGTCACCACCACGGCGTCGCGGGCGGACCGGCGGGCCGCCTCCAGCACGTCCAGGGCGGCCGCCGCCTCGCGGGCGTCGACCGGGTTCGGGCCGCCCTTCAGCAGGGCCTCGGCCACCGCAGCGTAGTAGGCGGGGTAGTCGCCCGGGACGGTCTCCTGAACGTGTCCGCCGCCGGTCACCGGGGACTCCCCGGAGCCCACGCGGCCCCACAGCGACTCGTCCTCCTCGCCCCAGCCGGGGCCGGGCCGCTTGCCCTCGCGCAGCGCCGCCTCCTGCGGGTCGAGGCCGTGCTTGACGTAGCCGGCCTTCGAGCCGAGGACGCGGAAGCGGGGGCCGAGCTGGGCGGCGGTGGAGGAGACGTAGAGGTGGGAGCGGACGCCGCCCGCGTGCGTGATCGCGATGAACGTGTCGTCGTCCGCCTCCGCGCCCGCGCGCCGGACCAGGGCCTCGGCGTACACCTGCGTGGCGGGGCCGAAGAGGACGAGCGCCTGGTCCACGACGTGGCTGCCGAGGTCGTACAGGAGACCTCCGATCTCTGCCGGGTCGCCGGACTCGCGCCAGCCGCCCTTCGGCTGGGGCCGCCAGCGCTCGAAGCGGGACTCGAAGCGCCATACGTCGCCCAGCGCGTCCTCGGCGATGAGCCGCCGCAGGGTCAGGAAGTCGTTGTCCCAGCGGCGGTTCTGGAAGACGGAGAGCAGCAGGCCGCGCTCCTCCGCCAGTGCCGCCAGCTCCCGGGCCTCGGCCGCCGTGCCCGCGACCGGCTTGTCCACCACGACCGGCAGACCGGCCTCCAGGGCCCGCTTCGCGAGCGGCACGTGGGTCTTGTTCGGGGACGCGATCACGATCAGGTCCAGCTCGGTGGCCCGGTCGAACAGCTCGTCCGGCGTGGCGACCGTCCGCACGTCCGGGAACTCGTCGCGGGCCTGCCGCTGCCGCTCGGGCCGGGAGGTGACCACCGTGTCCAGGGCCAGGCCCTCGGTGGCGGCGATCAGCGGGGCGTGGAAGACGGAGCCCGCGAGGCCGTAGCCGACGAGGCCGACGCGCAAGGGGGTGCCGGGGGGAGTACCAGTCATACGTCCACTTTCGCAACGCCGTTGCCAAAGTGCAAGCGCGGGGGACAATGGGGGCGTGAACAGCACGAACGGCGGAGGCACGGAGACGGGCGCGAGCCCCGCGGAGAGCGGCGGCGGCACGGAGGGCGGCGGCGCCACGGGGGGCGCGGAAAGCACGGAGGGTGCGGCGGCGGACGGTAGGCGCGGCGCGGTGGACGGCGGTGCGGGGGCCGCGGCGGGCGGCGGTGTACGGGACGAGGCGGGCGGCGGGGTGCGGGGCGCGGTGGGCGGAGGAGTACCGGGCGCGGCGGGCGCTGCCCACCTGCTCGCGCCGCGCAGTCACAACACCGCCCTGGTGCTCGACCTGCTGCGCACCGCCGGTGCCGAGGGCATCAGCCGGCTCGAACTCGCCGAGCGGACCGGACTCACCCCGCAGGCGGTCAGCAAGATCACCGCCCGGCTCCGCGCGGACGGCCTCGCCGCGGAGGCCGGCCGGCGCGCGTCCACGGGCGGCAAGCCGCGCACGGTCCTGCGCCTGGTCCCGGGGGCCGGGCACGCGCTGGGCGTCCACCTGGACCGGGACGAGCTGCGGGCGGTGCTGGTCGAACTCGACGGCACGGTGGTGGCGCAGCGGCGTGCCCCGCTGGACCTGGGCGCGGGCGCGGACGCCGTGGTGGAGGGGGTGGCGCGGGCGGCGGAGGAGCTGGCCGCCGATGCCCTGCGACCGTCGGGCGATGCCCTGCGAGCGCCGGATGGCGCCACGCGATCGTCGGACGGCGCCCTGCGGCCGTCGGGCGATGCCCTGCGGCCGTCGGACGATGCCCTGCGAGCGCCGGGCGATGCCCTGCGAGCGCCGGCCGGCGGCCTGCGCGCCGCTCCCACCCTCCTCGGGCTGGGCGTCGCGCTGCCGGGGCCGCTCGACCACGTCCGGGGCGTGCTGCACCGGGTCACCGGTTTCCCAGAGTGGGACGGCTTCCCGCTGCGGGACGCGCTGGCGCGGCGCCTGGACGTGCCGGTCGTCGTCGACAAGGACACCAACGCGGCGGCGCTCGGCCTCGCGGTCGCGGGCGAGGGGGCCCGGGGAGGCGCGGGCTCCTTCGCCTACCTGCACCTCGGTACGGGCCTCGGCGCCGGTCTCGTGATCGGCGGCGGCGTGCACCGGGGCGCGCGGACCGGCGCCGGGGAGTTCGGGCACCAGGTGATCCAGCTCGACGGACCGCCCTGCACCTGCGGCGCCCGCGGCTGCCTGGAGGCCCTGTGCCTCGGTGCCGTGGCCCGCGGCGACCTCGACGAGGCGGCCAGGGTGCTCGGCGCGGGCGCCGCGAACCTCGCCGGACTGCTGGACATCGACCTGGTCCTGCTCGGCGGCCGTACCGTCGCCGCCGCGCCCGAGGCCTTCGTCCAGGGGGTCGGCGCCGTGCTCGACGCCCGGGCCCGGCGCGAGGGCGGCCAGGGCGGCGGCGTACCGGTGCGGCTCGCGCCGGGCGGGACGCGCGGGGTCGCGGAGGGCGCGGCCCAGCTGCTGCTGGCGCCGCTCTTCGGGCGGGGGGACGCCTGACGCGGGGCGCCTCGGCCTCGCGTCAGGCCCTCTCCGGGGCGGCCTGCGCTTCCTGCCCGGCCTCCGCGCCCGGCCGGCCGGCCTCCGGTTCCGGCCGGGCCTTCGGTTTCGGCCCGGCCTCCGCGCCCGCCCCGCGTTCCACCCCGCCCGCTCGGCTCACGAGCCGATGGCGCACGCGTCCCCGTTGAGCGTGAAGCGCGGTGGCGGTGACGCGTCGCCCGTGTGCTCGGCGAGGTAGCCCAGGGTGACGCTCGCCCCCGGCGCGAGCGTGGCGTTGTGCGGGGCGTTGACCGCCGAGACCGTGTTGCTCCCCTGGGTCAGCGTCGTGTTCCAGTCGGACACCACGGTCTGCCCGAGGGACAGCGGGAACGCGAGCGTCCAGCCGTTCACCGGGGTGCCGCCGGTGTTGGTGACGGTGAGGTCGACCGTCGTGCCGGTGCCCCAGGCCGTCACCGCGCGGTCCACCCGGCAGGTCGGCTCCTCCCGCTGGAACGACACCCGGTGCAGGCCGCCGGGCAGGTCGTTGACCACGTAGAACTCCCCGTCGACGGTCGTCCCGATCGACGTCACCTGGGTGGGCATCTTCCCGATCTCGGCCTGCTCGTAGCCGCCCCGGCCGTCGGGGCGCAGCGCCCAGACGGTGGACGAGCAGTAGTCGGTGGCGATGTACGTACCGCCGGCCAGGTCGGCGTAGTCCCGGCCCCGGTAGACGTGACCGCCGATGACCGAGCAGCCTCCGGTGTAGGGGGAGTAGGTGAAGACCGGCTCGGTGTACCGGGCGTCCGGGTCGCAGTCGCCGCCCTCGAACCTTTCCAGGCCCTCGTAGCAGGACCAGCCGAGGTTCAGCCCGCCCCGGCCGGGGGCGAGGTGGTCGATCTCCTCCCAGCGGCCCTGGCCGACGTCGCCGATCCACAGCGACCCGTCGGCGCGGTCGAAGGAGAAGCGCCACGGGTTGCGCAGCCCGTACTGCCAGATCTCCGCCCGGGCGCCCGGGGTGCCGGCGAACGGGTTGTCGTCCGGGACGCAGTAGGCGAGCGGGGCGCAGGCGCGGCGCACGTCGATGCGCATGATCTTGCCCAGCAGGGTGTCCAGCCGCTGCCCGGCGTCGAAGGGGTCCCCGGAGCCGCCGCCGTCGCCGATGCTCCAGTACAGGTTGCCGTCGGGGCCGAAGGCGAGCTGGCCGCCGTTGTGGTTGCTGTACTCGGCGTGCGGCTGGGCGAGCAGGGGTTCGAGGCGGGCCTCGTCGAGCCGGTAGCGGGCGAGGGTGACCGCGCCGTCGGGCAGCGCCGTGTACGCCAGGTACAGGTCCTGGCTGTCGGCGAAGTCGGGCGGCAGGGCGATGCCGAGCAGGCCGCGCTCGTTGCCCGACTCGTCCACGGCCGAGGTGATGTCGGCCAGCGGGGCCGGGGCCAGGCCGGTGTCCGGGTGGTAGACGCGGACCCTCCCGGACTTTTCGGTGATGAACAGCCGGTCCGTTCCGTCGTCGGGGGCGGTGACGGCCGTGGGCCGTCTCAGTCCGGAGGCGACCTGCGTGGTGGTGGCCCGGAGCGACGGCAGGGGGACGGGGGCCGCGTCCGTCGCGGCGGGCGTGGGCGTGGGCGCGGCCGCGGCGGGTGAGGGGGCGAGGGTGCCGAGCAGGAGGGCCGACACCGCCAGGAGGAGGGTGCTCAGGAGGAGCGTCCGGCGCTGTATTGCATGTATATGACAAGTCAGGGGTCGGCGCATCGGAATCATGAAAGTCCCTTCCGTGGGTGTGGGAGCGCTCCCGCTCCTCAGGCTGGGGCCCACCGGGCGGAGCGGCAACGCGCGATCGCGCCACTTTCCCGCCGTCTGGCGCGAACGGTGCCGTGCGGCGCCCTGACCGGGCCGCCAGGTATGCCCGGTCCGTCGGCGGGCCCCGACCGTGCCGCCGGCCGGGGGACGCCTGTCCGCCGTCCGGGCGTCATGGCTCGAATGGCGGTGCCACCGCCCGCGATCCGTCGGCACGCTCATGTGCTTATGCGACTGTTCACGCCCGCGTCCCCCCGCCTGGTGGCGGCAGCCGCCCTCCTCGCCGCCGCCTCGACGGCCGTCCCCGCGTACGCGGACCCGGCCCCGCTGCCCGCCTGTACGGCCCCGGACGACCACACCTTCCCCCTCACCACCCGTATCCACGGCGGCCCCGCCGGTTACCAGGCCGGGGGCGGCTACGGCACCTGGAACCTGGAGCTGACCAACACGACCTCCCGCACCTGCGAGGGCATCCACCCGGTCGTCGTCCTGTATGACGAGCACCGGGCCCTGGAGCCTTCGCAGCCCCGCCTGGAGTTCTACGACGGGGCCCGGCCGCACGCCGTGGCCTTCGAACGGACCGACCGCGACGAGCTGGTCGGGGCGTTCGGCGAGGGCGGCGGAAGCGGCGGCTTCCCCGGCTTCACCGTCGGCCCCGGCAAGACCCTCACGGTCAAGGTGCGGCTGGCGCTCGCCTCGGACGCCGTGCCGGGCGAGGTCACCGCCAACGCGGCGGTCGTCCAGCGCCGCGGCGGCGACGGTGAGTGGATCGGCCAGTCGAACGACTACCGCTTCCGCATCGGCTCCGGCGAGTCGCCCGCGCCGGGGGACACCGACCCCGCCACGCCCTCCGTCGCCGCCACCCCGGACGGCGGGGGCACCGGCTTCCCCTTCGCCGAGGAACTGGCCGGCACCGGTCTGGGCAGGGTGGAGGCCGCCCTGGGGGCCACCGCCCTGCTCCTCGGCGCCGGCGCCACGGCCGTACTGCTGGCCCGCCGACGCCGCTGACGTCCGCGCCGGTCGCGGGGCGACCCGGGACACCCCGCGCCCCCCCGGGTCAGCCCGCGCCCCCCCCGGGTCACCCCGAGCCCCCGGGTCACCCCGAGCCCCCGGCCACCCCGCGCCCCCGGCCACCCCGCGCCCCCGGCCACCCCGCCGCCCCGCCACCCCCATCTGCGACGATCCCTGCGTGGACTACCCGAACGACCAGGCCCCGGGCGCCCCCGTCCGCTCCGGGATCCCGGAGCACGGCCGCGTGCCGAAGTACTACGCCGTCAAGGCGCGGATCGACCGTCTGGTCGGCGAGCTGGGGGAGGGCAGCGCCATCCCCACCGAACGGGACCTCGCCGAGCGGTACGAGGTCGCCCGCGAGACCGTGCGGCAGGCCCTGCGCGAACTCGTCCTGGAGGGCAAGCTGCGCCGGCAGGGGCGCGGCACCGTCGTCGCGGGCCCCAAGCTGGAGCAGCCGCTGTCGCTGGCCAGCTACACCGAGGGCGTCCGGCGCCAGGGCCGTACCCCCGGCCGTGCGCTCGTCACCCTGGACCGCTTCCCCTGCCCCGACGCGCTCGCCGCCGAGACCGGCCTCACGCGCGGGGAGCCCGTCTGGCACCTGGAGCGCGTGCTGCTCGCGGACGACGAGCGGGTCGGCCTGGAGAGCACGTACGTCGCCGTGGCCCGCATCCCGGACCTGGACACCGCGTTCGACCCGGACTCGTCCTTCTACGCGCACCTCGCCGAGCAGGGCATCGCCTTCGGCGACGCCGACGAACGCATCGAGACCGTGCTCGCCACTCCGCGCGAGGCCCTCCTCATCGGCACCCCGCCGGCCCTCCCGATGCTGCTGATCCACCGCGTCTCCCGGGACACGGGGGGCCGTCCGCTGGAGCGCGTGCGGACGCTCTACCGCGGCGACCGCTTCTCCTTCACCACCCACCTGCGCGGCTGAAAATCGCCCTCGCGGACCCCTTCACACGCCCCGCTCGGATCACGAAAAGGTAACGGGTCTAGCCCAAACGTGTCGGCCAGTTCACCCTCTCGTTGTCAGCCGGATTCTTCCGGTTCCCCGATGACAAGGAGTGTGGCGGTCGTGAGAGTGATAGTCGTCGGAGCCGGCGTGGTGGGCACCATGCACGCCTGGCACGCAGTGAACCGCGGCCACGAGGTCGTACAGATCGAGCGCGAGACCGAGGCGCGCGGCGCCTCCCTGCGCAATTTCGGCCAGATCTGGGTCAGTGGCCGTGCGAGTGGAGAGGAACTGGAGACCGCGCTGCGGGCGCGGGAGCTGTGGGAGGAGATCGGCGGCCGGGTCCCGGCGCTGGGCTTCCGCCCGAACGGCTCCCTGACCCCGCTCCGCGGCGACCTGGAACGCGCCGTCGCCGAGGCGGCCGTCGCCCGCCCGGACGCCGCCGCCCGCGGCCACAAGCTGCTCACCCCCGGTGAGGCGCGGGCCCTGAACCCGGCCCTGCGCGGCGAGTTCGACGCCGCCCTGTACTGCGAGCGCGACGCGGCCGTCGAGCCGCGCACCGCCCAGCTCGCCCTGCGCGCGGAACTGAGCAAGTCCCCGCGCTACACCTTCCTGCCCGGCCGCGAGGTCCGCGACGTCATCGGCGAGAGGGCCGTCCGCGACGACCACGGCGACACGCACACCGGCGACGTCGTCGTCCTGTGCACGGGAGCCTGGCTGGGCGGCCTGGTGCGCGAACTGGCCGGACCCGACCTGCCCGTGCGCCGGGTCCGGCTGCAGATGATGCAGACCGACCCCCTCGGCGAACCGCTGACCACCTCGGTCGCCGACGCCGACAGCTTCCGCTACTACCCCGCCTACGGCTCGCCCGCCCTGGACGAGCTGAACGCGCGGCAGCCGCAGCCGGCCACGGCGGCGGAGCACAAGATGCAGCTGCTGATGGTGCAACGCGCCGACGGCGGCCTGACCATCGGCGACACCCACGAGTACGAGCACCCCTTCGCCTTCGACACCCTCGAAGACCCCTACGAGCACCTCACCGGCGTCGTCGAGTCCCTCCTCGGCCGTCCGCTGCCGAGGATCCGCCGCCGCTGGGCCGGGGTGTACGCGCAGTGCACCGACAAGAGCCGCGTCGTGCACCGCCAGCGGGTGCGCGACGGCGTGTGGCTGGTCACCGGGCCCGGCGGGCGCGGCATGACCTGCTCACCCGCGATAGCCGAGACCACCGCGAACGAACTGGGCTGGTGAAACCCCCTATGACCACCCCCGCGACCACCGCCGCGACCACCCCCGTGGTCCCCACCGACATCCGCCTCGTCGTCCTCGACATGGCCGGTACCACCGTCGCCGACGGCGGCCTCGTCGAGCGCGCCTTCGACACCGCCGCCCGCGACCTGGGCGTCGAGCCGGGCACCCCGGACCACGCCGAGAAGCTGGACTACGTCCGGGCCACCATGGGCGAGTCCAAGATCTCCGTCTTCCGGCACCTGTTCGGCGACGAGGACCGTGCCCAGCGCGCCAACGCCGCCTTCGAGAAGGCGTACGGCGAACTCGTCGACGGCGGTCTCATCGCCCCGCTCCCCGGCGCCCGCGAGGCCGTCGAGGAGCTGACGGCCGACGGCCGCACCGTCGTCCTGACCACCGGCTTCGCCCGCGTCACCCAGGACGCCATCCTGGACGCGCTCGGCTGGCGGGAACTGGTGCCGCTCACCCTGTGCCCCGCCGACGCGGGCGGGCGCGGACGGCCGTACCCGGACATGGTGCTGGAGGCGTTCCTGCGCACCAAGGCCGCCGACGGCGTCCACCAGGTCGCCGTCGTCGGCGACACCTCGTACGACGTGCTCAGCGGTGTCCGGGCCGGCGCCGGCCTGGTCGCCGGGGTGCGCACCGGGGCCCACGGCGACGACGCCTTCCGCGAGGCGGGCGCCGGCCACGTGCTGGACTCCGTCGCCGGCCTGCCCGCCCTCCTGCGGGGAGCGGCCGGCTGATGAGCACCGCAAGCAGCGGCATCCGCTTCGACTCGGTCACCGTCGCCTACGACGGCAACGTCGTCCTGGACGCCCTCGACCTCACCGTCGAACCGGGCGAGGTCATGGCGCTGCTGGGGCCGTCCGGATCCGGCAAGACCACCGCGCTGCGGGCGGTCGCCGGGTTCGTACGGCCCGCCTCGGGGCGGGTGTTCCTCGGTGACCGCGACGTCACCGACCTGCCCCCGCACCGGCGGGGCATCGGCATGGTCGTCCAGCAGTACGCCCTGTTCCCGCACATGCGGGTCGAGGACAACGTCGCCTTCGGGCTGAAGGCCCGCAAGGTCGCCAAGGCCGAGATCCGCACCCGGGTCGCCGAGGCGCTGGAGATGACCGGCATGGGCGCCTACGCCCGCCGCTACCCCCGCGAACTCTCCGGCGGCCAGCAGCAGCGCGTCGCCATCGCCCGCGCCCTCGCGATCCGCCCCGACGTCCTGCTCCTCGACGAGCCGCTGTCCGCGCTGGACGCCCAGCTCCGCTCCGGGATGCTCGCCGAACTGGCCCGCCTGCACCGCGAACTGCCCGACGTGTCGATCCTCTACGTCACCCACGACCAGGTGGAGGCGCTGACCCTCGCCGACCGGATCGCGGTCATGGACAAGGCCCGCCTGCAGGCGTGCGGCACGCCCCGGGAGCTGTACCGGGCGCCGGCCAACGAGTTCACCGCGTCCTTCGTCGGCAACGCGAACCTGCTGCCCGTGACGGTGGGCGCCCAGGGAGTGGCCTTCGGCGGCGCCGAGATCAAGGTCGACACGGCGGACGCCGCGCCGGGCGCCTTCGCCACCCTGTGCGTACGGCCGCACCTCGTCGGACTCGGCGACGGCCCCAACCGGCTCACCGGCACCGTCGGCGAGATCCAGTGGCGGGGCGCCACCCACCGGCTCTACGTCGACGTGGACGGCCACCGCGTCATGGCCGACCTGCGCGAGCTGCGGGAGCCGCCCGCCCACGGCGACGAGGTCACCCTGCACTTCGCCCCGGACGACGCGGTGCTGCTCACGGCCGAGGTGGGTGGACATGGCTAGCGCGACGATCAGCACCCCGGCCGGGACGGAACGGGCCCGGCCGGGGACGCCCGCCTGGGTGTGGGCCCTGCCCCCCGTGGCCCTCCTCGCCCTCGTCTTCCTCTACCCCCTCGCCCTCGTCGTCCAGCAGTCCTTCCAGCCCGACACCGGCGGCACCTCCCTGGAGCCCTACGCCGACGTCTTCGCGTCGGGGGCGTTCCGCGAGGCGCTGTGGACCACCGTGTGGCTGGCGGTGGCCGCCACCGTCGGCTGCCTGGTGCTCGGGTTCGCGCTCGCGCTGGTCATCGCCTTCGTGCCGTTCCCGGGGGCGAAGGCGGTGGCCCGCTTCATCGACGTCTTCCTGTCCTTCCCGTCCTTCCTGATCACGCTCGCCCTGCTGTTCATCTACGGCACGGTCGGCATGGCCAACGGCGCGTGGACCGACGTCACGGGCGCCGCCCAGGGGCCCTTCCAGTTCCTGACCACGCCGTGGGGCGTCCTGCTGGCGGAGATCACGTACTTCACGCCGTTCGTGATGCGCCCGCTGCTCGCCGCGTTCTCGCAGCTGGACACCGGGCAGCTGGAGGCCGCCAGTTCGCTGGGCGCCCGCGCGCCGCGCATCATCCGGCGGATCATCCTGCCGGAGGCGCTGCCCGCCCTCGCGGCCGGCGGCAGCCTGGTCCTCGTCCTGTGCCTGAACGAGTTCGGCATCGTGCTCTTCACCGGCGCCAAGGGCGTCACGACCCTGCCGACGATGGTCTACGGCAAGGCGATCCTGGAGTCCGACTACCCGGGCGCCTGCGTGGTCGCCGTCGTCAACGTCCTGATCTCCGTGGGCCTCTACGGCCTCTACCGGGTGGTGAGCCGCCGTGCTGGTGCATAACCGCGGGGCGAGGTGGGTCGTGTGGGCCCTCTTCCTGCTCCTCTCCCTGCCCCTGTTCGCCCTTCCGCTCCTCGTCGTCCTCGCCGCCTCGTTCGCCACGAACTGGTCCAGCGTCCTGCCCTCCGGCTTCACCACCGCCCACTACGAGGCGGCGACCCGGGGCGAGGCCCTCCAGGCGCTCACCACCAGCCTGGTCACCGCCCTCACCGCCAGCCTGCTGGCCCTGGCCGCCGGCACCTGGGCGGCGCTCGCGGCGGCGGCGCTCGGCAAGCGGTCCCGCAAGGTGCTCGACGCCCTGTTCGTGCTGCCGGTCGCCGTGCCCTCCGTCGTCGTCGGCCTCGCCACCCTGGTGGCCTTCTCCCAGCCGCCGATGCTGCTCAACGGCACCCGCTGGATCGTGATCATCGCCCACTCGGTGCTGGTCACCGCCTTCGCCTACCAGTCCGTGTCCGCGGCGATCACCCGCCTCGACCCGGCCTACGAACAGGCCGCCGCGTCCCTCGGCGCCTCCCCGGCGTACGTGCTGTGGCGGGTGCGGCTGCCGCTGCTGCTGCCGTCCCTGACCGCCGCCGCCGGCCTCTGCTTCGCCCTGTCCATGGGCGAGCTGAGCGCCACGATGATGCTCTACCCGCCCGACTGGACCCCGCTGCCGGTCCTGATCTACGCCTCCACCGACCGCGGCGCCCTGTTCACCGGTTCCGCCATCGCCGTCGTCCTGATGGCGGCGACCCTGCTGGTGCTGCTCGCCGTCTCCCGGATCCGCACCCGCGCCTCCTACCGGTAACCACCCGCTCCCGCCCCTGCCACGCAAGGAGTTCACCTCGCCATGCGCAAGAACGCCCTCAAGCCGATCGCCGCCCTCGCCGTCCTCGCCGCCGCGCTGACCGCCTGCTCCGGCACCTCCGCCGCCTCCGACGAGAACGTCGTCACCGTCTACAGCGCCGACGGCCTCAAGGGCGAGAACGGCGACGGCTGGTACGACCAGGTCTTCAAGGACTTCGAGAAGGAGACCGGCATCAAGGTCGAGTACGTCGAGGGCGGCTCGGGGGAGATGGTGCAGCGCGCCACCCGCGAGAAGCGCAACGCCCAGGCCGACGTACTCGTCACCCTGCCGCCGTTCATCCAGCAGGCCGATACCAAGGGCCTGCTCCAGAAGTACTCCCCGAAGGGCGCCGACCAGGTCAGCGGCGCCGACAAGGCCGCGAACGGCACCTGGACCGCCGTCGTCAACAACTACTTCGGGTTCATCCAGAACAAGAAGGAGCTGAAGCAGGCCCCCGCCACCTGGGAGGACCTGCTCGACCCGAAGTACAAGAACAAGCTCCAGTACTCCACCCCCGGCGTCGCCGGCGACGGCACCGCCGTCCTCATCAAGGCCATGCACGACTTCGGCGGCGAGAAGCCCGCCATGGAGTACCTGAAGAAGCTCCAGGCCAACAACGTCGGCCCGTCCGCCTCCACCGGCAAGCTCGCCCCCAAGGTCGACAAGGGCGAGCTGCTGGTCGCCAACGGCGACGTGCAGATGAACTTCGCCCAGTCCAAGTCCATGCCGAACCTCGGCATCTGGTTCCCGGCCCGCGAGGGCGGCAGGCCCACCACCTTCGCCCTGCCCTACGCCGCCGGCCTGGTCACCGACGCCCCGCACAGCGAGAACGGCAGGAAGCTCCTGGACTTCATGCTGAGCCAGAAGGCGCAGCGGCAGGTCAGCGAGATCGGCGGCGGCTTCGCGGCCCGCCAGGACGTCAAGGCCACCGACGCCAACGCCGTCGCGCTCACCAAGCTGATGGACGGCGTCGAGGTCTTCGAGCCCGACTGGGCCGACATCGAGAAGAACCTGACCTCCTACATCGACTCCTGGAAGTCGGCCACCGGCAACTGACCGGCCGGCTCCGGCCCCCGCCCACCGCACCGCCCCTGGCACCACCACCGGGGGCGTTGCCATGCCCTGCCCGCACGCCCTCACCCCGTCCCGCACCGGAGGACCACGTGTCGCACCGCATGTCCCGCCGCTCCCTGCTCCTGTCCGCCGCCGCCCTCGCGGCCACCGCCGGCCCCCTCGCCGCCACCGCCCGCGCCGCCGCCAGGACCCCCAAGGTCCTCGTCATCGGCCTCGACGGCGCCCTGCTCACCCGCATCAAGGACGCCACCGCACCGCATCTCGACGCCCTCATGGCGGCCGGCCTCACCGCCCCCAGCAGCATCTACGCGAACCCCCTGGCGCCCACCGTGTCCGGACCCGGCTGGTCCACCCTCATCACCGGCGTCTGGCCCGACAAGCACAACGTCAAGGACAACTCCTTCACCGGGCACAAGCTCGCCCAGTACCCCGACTTCCTCACCCGGATCGAGACCGCGAAGCCGTCCCTGTCGACGTACGCCGTCTCCTCCTGGGCCCCGATCACCGACACGATCTTCTCCCCGAAGGCCGACACCCGCGTCTCCACCCCGGGCGCCGAGTACGACACCGGCACCACCTCCCGCGCGGTCGCCCGGCTCAGGGACGCGGACCCCGACGCGGTCTTCGTCCAGCTCGACAACATCGACCACGCCGGGCACAGCCACGGTGCCGCGAGCCAGGTCTACCTGGACGCCGTCCGCACCGCCGACGCCCAGGTCGGCCAGATGGTGAACGCGGTGAAGTCCCGCGCCTCGTACGCCGCCGAGGACTGGCTGATCATGGTCACCGCCGACCACGGCCACACCGACGCCGGCGGCCACGGCGGCTCCACCCTCGCCGAACGCCAGACCTTCCTGATCGCGACCGGCCCCACCCTCGCCCCCGGCTCCGTCCGGTACGACGTGAAGATGCCGGACGTCGCCGCCTCCGCCCTCGCCCACCTCGGCATCGCCATCGACCCGGCGTGGGACCTGGACGGCCGCCCCGTCCAGCAGCCCCAGCCCGACGACTTCGACGCCCTGCGCGCGCGGCTGACCGCACGCACCGACGAGACCGGCATCCCCGCCACCGTCCTCGGGTACACCCACACCCCGCCCGCCGGCTGGTCCGTCGACAACTCCGCGATGGGCACCGGCGGCGTCACCGAATGGCGCGGCTGGTCCTTCACCACCGACGAGTTCTGGACCGCCGCCCAGCGCGACCAGGCCCGCGAGTCCAACGTCCGCGCCCGCGGCGTCTTCGCGGTCGCCGACGGCGACGAGTGGCAGGACCGGACCTTCACCGGCACCTTCGACTCCACCCTGGTCAGCCCGGCCTACCCGGTCACCGGAGGCCGCACCGCCACGCTGACCTACACCACCTACTACCGCCACGAGTCCCCGCAGAAGGGCGAGGTCCTCGTCTCCTACGACGGCGCCGCCCCCGTCACCGTCCGCACCTACACCGCCGACGTGCCCTCCCGCACCGAGACGGTCACCCTCCAGGTCCCGTCCGGAGCGAGCACGGCCCGCGTCCGCTTCCGCTACACCGGCGGCAACAACTGGTACTGGGTGATCGACGGGGTTCGTCTCACACAGTCCTGACCAGGGCCTGCCTTTCGGATCATGCCGGGGTCGCGGGGTCTGGCACGCGCATCTGCGGCGTTGTCGTCGGTTGCCAGGGCTCCGCTCTGTCGCCCTCCTCCGCCTTGCAGCCGCACGCACCAGACCCCGCTCGAGTCGGCCAGGAGGTGCCGTAGATCGGAGCCGGCCTGATCCGAAAGGCAGGCCCTAGGCTGGGGGGCGTCGGTACGCCGTGGTTCCGGCGCCCCGCCCATGCCCCACCGCACGCCAGGGAGTTCGTTGCACATGGCAGACCGCAAGCCCGTCGAGTCGTGGCTCACCGACATGGACGGCGTCCTCATCCACGAGGGCGTGCCGATCCCCGGCGCCGACGCCTTCATCAAGAGGCTCCGCGAGTCCGGCAAGCCCTTCCTGGTGCTCACCAACAACTCGATCTACACCCCGCGCGACCTGCACGCCCGGCTGCGGCGCATGGGCCTGGAGGTGCCGGTCGAGTCCATCTGGACCTCGGCGCTGGCCACCGCCAAGTTCCTGGACGACCAGCGGCCCGGCGGTTCGGCGTACGTCATCGGCGAGGCCGGCCTGACCACCGCCCTGCACGACATCGGCTACATCCTCACCGACCACGAGCCCGACTACGTGGTCCTCGGCGAGACCCGCACCTACTCCTTCGAGGCCATGACCAAGGCGGTCCGGCTGATCAACGGCGGCGCCCGCTTCATCTGCACCAACCCCGACGAGACCGGCCCCTCCACCGAGGGTCCGCTCCCGGCGACCGGCGCGGTGGCCGCCCTGATCACCAAGGCGACCGGCAAGCAGCCCTACTTCGCGGGCAAGCCCAACCCGCTGATGATGCGCACCGGCCTCAACGCGATCGGCGCCCACTCCGAGACCAGCGCGATGATCGGCGACCGCATGGACACCGACGTGCTGGCCGGCATCGAGGCGGGGATGCAGACCTACCTCGTCCTCACCGGCCTGACCCGGCCCGAGCAGGTCGAGCACTTCCCGTACCGCCCCTCCAAGGTGGTCGACTCGATCGCCGACCTGGTCGAACAGGTCTGAGACCGGTAAACCCGGCATCCCCCGGTATGACCCGTTCGGAGCAGTGGGGCCCCCGCGCAGGATGCGGGGGCCCCTGACGCGGGGGAGCCTCCAGGTAACTGGAGGTACACGATGGGCTCACTGAAAGTCACTCTCTGTGCCGGTGCCGCGCTCGCCGCGGCCCTCGCACCGATCGCGCCGATCGCTTCGGCCGCGCACGCGGTGGACGGGGGAGGCGTCTCGGTGTCTCCGTCCGCACCCGCCCCCGGCAGCGACGTCAGGCTCCGCGTGGCCGACTGCACCGAGAAGACGGCCGTCGTCGGGTCGGCGGCGTTCGTCTCGGACGTGAAGCTCTCCCTGTCGGCTTCCGACGGCGTCCTCGTCGGGGCGGGCACCGTCCGCTCCACCGTGACGGCCGGCGCGTACACCGTGCGGGTCAGGTGCGGGGACGAGGCCCGCGAGGGCACCCTCACCGTCGGACAGCACCGGCACCCCGGCGCCCACGCCTCGCCCGTAGCCCCCGTCGACGCGGGCGGCGGCGGCACCGCACGGCTGGCCGCCGCGGACACCCGGGACGAGGCCCGCCCCGAGCCTCCCGGCACGGCGCACACCGTGACCGGCCTGGTCCTCGCGGGCATCGCCGCCGTCGCCGTCGCGCTGCGCGGCGTCCGCAGCCGGAGCCGCGGGACGGACTGACCATGTCACGACAGGACCGGCCCACCGTCGGCCCGGGCCGCCTGGTGACCGGCACCGCCTGGGTGGTGCTGCTCCTCGGGCTCTGGCTGTGGGGCCGCGAGGCCACCGACGTGCGCGAGGGCATATCCCGGCCGGCCACCGGCGACATGGCGGCGGCCGGCCGGCCCCCCGACGTACCACTGCCACCCGCCCTGGAACCCCTCGGCGCGGCCGCCCCGCAGCGGCTCGACATCCCCGGACTCGGCATCCGGGCACCGGTCGTGGCCCGCGGCCTCGACGCCAAGGGCGCGATCGAACCGCCGCCCTTCGACCGGCCCGGCTCCGTCGGCTGGTACGCGGCCGGAGTGGCCCCCGGAGCCGCCGGGACCGCGCTGATGGTCGGCCACGTCGACACCGAGACCCGGCCCGCCGTCTTCTACGAGGTCAGCACCCTGGAGCCCGGCGAGACGATCCGCGTGCTCCGCGACGACGGCGAGCGGGCCGAGTTCACCGTCGACGACGTCCAGGTCCTCACCCGCGACGGCTTCGACGCCCAGCAGGCCTACGGGCCCCGCACCACGGGCCGGGCCGAACTCCGCCTGATCACCTGCGGCGGCACCTTCGACCGCGCCACCGGCACCTACACGGCCAACGTGGTGGTCTCGGCGTATCTCACCGGCACCGGTTCCTGAGCGGCCCTGGGGCGGGTGCGCCGGTGCCCGGGGCCCTCGTGGGTGCCGGAGGCGTATGTCAGGATTGAGCCTTGGAACAGTGCACCCAGGGGGGTCGGATGTACGGCAGCAGGGGGGCCGGAAGCATGGTGTCCACGAGGCGGGCGACCGCGGTAGCGCTGGGGGCGGCGCTGCTGCTCGCGGGCTGCTCCTCGTCGTCGGACGGCGAGGGCGGGGACCAGGAGAAGAACGCGGGCGCCGGGATAACGCAACAGCCCAAGGAGGCCGACCCGTTCTGGGTCAATCCGGACGGCAACGCGGCCCAGCAGCTGGCGGCCCTGGAGAAGTCGGACAAGAAGGACCAGGCGGAGCAGATCCGCAAGATCGCCCAGCAGCCCACCGGCGAGTGGATCAGCCCGGAGAACCCCGAGGAGCAGGCCCGCGGCTTCACCGAGGCCGCCGACAAGGCCGGCCGCACCGCGCTGCTCGTCCTCTACAACATCCCGCACCGCGACTGCGGCCAGTACTCGGGCGGCGGCGCCGCCGACGGCGACGCGTACCGCGCCTTCGTCGACGGGGTCGCCAAGGGCATCGGCGACCGCTCCGCCACGGTCGTCCTGGAACCGGACGCGGTCCTGCACCTGGTGGACGGCTGCACCCCGGAGCAGTTCCACGAGGAGCGCTACGACCTCCTCAAGGGCGCCATCGGCAAGCTCACCGCGCTGAAGAACACCAAGGTCTACCTGGACGCGGGCAACGCCGGCTGGGGCAACCCCGACCAGATCTTCGAGCCGCTGAAGTGGGCGGGCATCGACCAGGCCGACGGCTTCTCGGTCAACGTCTCGAACTTCTACACCACCGAGGACTCCATCGCCTACGGCAAGGAGCTGTCCGCCAAGGTCGGCGGCAAGCACTTCGTCATCGACACCAGCCGCAACGGCAACGGGCCCTACACCGAGGGCGCCCCGGACGAACGCTGGTGCAACCCGCCGGGCCGCGCCCTCGGCGAGACCCCGACGACGAAGACCGCCGACCCCCTCGTGGACGCCTACCTGTGGGTCAAGCGCCCCGGGG
Source organism: Streptomyces sp. BK79 (assembly GCF_044142145.1). Taxonomy (NCBI): domain Bacteria; kingdom Bacillati; phylum Actinomycetota; class Actinomycetes; order Kitasatosporales; family Streptomycetaceae; genus Streptomyces; species Streptomyces sp. BK79. The sequence goes on along the minus strand of NZ_JBHVOC010000002.1, from coordinate 224,463 downwards.
AGTCGGACGGCGAGTGCAAGGGCGGCCCGAAGGCCGGCGAGTGGTGGCCGGAGTACGCCTTGAAGCTGGCGCAAGGATAGACGCCCCAGGGGCGCGGGGAACTGCGCGATCAACCACAACGCTCCCCGCGCCCGACGACACACCCGCGGGAGCGCTACGGCCCCCGCGGGAGCGCTACGGCACCCGCACCCACTGCGCCTTGGAGGGCGTCCCCTCCCCGTCCGTCACGAACATCATGTACCAGCCCGCCTGGACGAGGTTCTTGTTCTCCGGCACGGTCACCGTCAGCTTGTCCCCGTCGGCCTTGAAGTCCAGCGCGATCGACCGCTGGTCCACGTCCGTGACGTGCGTGGAGGCGCTCGGCCGGATCAGCCGCACCTTCTTCACCGAAGCCGCCGCCCGGGACGTGAACGTCCCCGACTCCCCGCGCGCGATGGTCTGCGGCCCCCCGGAGAGGTCCGGCCGGGAATCCCGGTACAGGTACGGCGGCGTGTAGATCTCGATGCGCTGCTCGAACTTGCCCGGCTTGGTGTTGGCCTTGTCGGCGTAGAGCGAGTCCGACCCGAAGAACATCAGACGCCCGTCGGGCAGCAGGATCGAACCGGAGTGGTAGTTCCGGCCGACCAGCGGATCGGCGACCCGGTCGAACTCGTTGGTGTCCGGGTGGTACAGCCGGGCCTCGAGGATGTTGGAGTCGCTGCGGCCCCGGTAGTCCTCCGAACCGCCGGAGACCAGCACGCTGTCGTCGGGCAGGATCGAGGCCTGCGGGTAGCGCGTGCCCTTGTCCATCGGCGGCCCGTCCACGAACTTCGGGTCGTCCGCCTTCAGGTCGACGATCCGGGTCTTCTCGCTGGACAGCTTGGACTCGCCGACCCCGCCCCCGCCGATCACCATGTACTTCTCGTCCTGCGCCGGCGGCAGCAGCAGCGAGTTGGCGGTCTCCAGCATGTCGGCGTCGCTCAGCCCGGGGACCTTGGTGAACTCGTTGGTCTCCACGTCCCAGACGCCCGGGTCGCGGCCCACGTCGTCGGGGCCGTAACCGGCGTTCGCCCCCGAGTAGAAGACCTTGCCGTTCTGCATCAGGAACAGCGCCGGGTACGTCGGGAACTGGCGGACCTTGTCGGTGTAGGTCCACTTCTTGGTCTCGGGGTCGTAGATCTCGTTCTTGCCCGGGACCAGCTGGCCGATGTCGTCGAGGCCGGAGACGCTGAGGATCTTCCCGTCGCTCAGCGTGGTGAGCGTCGGGTACCAGCGGGCCTCGTGCATCGGATCGACCTTGATGTACTTCTCGGCGACCGGGTCGAACTCGAAGGCGTCCCGGATGCCCTGGAAGTCCTTCTTGTCGAGGGCGAGCTTCTGCGCGATGCCGTACGTGTTGCGGGCGTCGTCGCCCGACAGTCCCTCGACGGTGTAGTTGTCCTGGGTGCCGGTCTCGTACTGCCGGCCGCTCTTCTGCGCCTCGACGTAGATCCGGCCGAGGCCCGGGTCGTTGCGCAGGAACTCGCCGGTCGCCTTGTCGAAGACCTTCTTGGCGCGGGGCACCAGCACCGGGTCCTTGGAGACGAACGTCTTGCCGTTCTCCTTGCCGGTGAACCTCGTGCCCGCCGGCAGCGTGATCGGCTCGTCCGGGTTCTCGTTGTGCACGATCATCAGGCCGCCGGCCTTGGTGACGTCACCCTTGAGCTTCTCGTACCGCTTGGTGCCGCCCGCGATGAGCAGGTTGCCGTTGGCGAGCTGGGTGTGGCCGGTGCAGAACAGGTCGGTGGGCGTCGGCACCGTCTTGATGGTGCCCTTGACCGGGTCCCAGATCCGGGTGTCGAACTTCTTCGCGTCGAAGTTGTCCTGGTTGTTGCCCGACCCGGCGACGAGCAGCACCTTGCCGGTGCGCAGCAGCGCCGCGTGGATGGTGTTCTGCCGGTACTTCTCGGGAAACTCGATGATCTCCCACTTGCCGTTGGCGGCCTTGTACTCCGGCTGGTCGATCTTGTACTGGTGGTATTTCTCGGTTCCGAAGCGGTAGAGCCACGGCCCGTTCATCCCGGCCAGCGCTACTACCACCGCCGTGCCTATCGCGAAGCGACGGGCGCGGCGGCGGCCGGCACGGTCTTTCATTCCTTACGTCCCCCAAGTCCACCAAGGGCGATCTGCATGGTCTGGTCGTTGCCCCCGTCGGCGGGAGCCGCCCAGCTGGGCTTCTGCTGCGGCGCGTGCGGCGCGTACGCCTGGTCGGGCGCCTGCTGCTGCGCCGGGACCCGCGGCGCGGGCTCCTCCGTCGCGGCCGGCGGCCGCTTCTTCGCCTTCCGCATCTCGTGACGCCAGGCGAACATCGGCGAGGCGGTGATCAGCAGGGCGAACGTCGCCCAGATGATCATCGCGGGGTGCGAGTGGCCGAAGACGAAGCCGGCCGTGATCGAGCCGGCGAAGATCACGATGAAGTACCAGTGGTACCGGAAGGTCCCGAACCAGGTGTCCGGGCTGGCGGAGTCGCCCTTCGGCGTCACCACGAACTTGCTCTTGCGGCGCAGCACCGAGTCGATGAGGGCCTTGGCGTACAGCGGCGCCGACAGCGCGGACATCACCATGCCGGCCACCCCGCCGGAGCCCTCGGGCTCGTGCGGCGAGACGTTGTGGCGGCGGTTCCAGACGTACAGGCCGATCTGGAGGGCGGAGGCGTTGCCGTAGAGCATCAGCCAGACGGCCGGGTCGATGTTGACGCCCGAGGCGCCCAGGCCCAGGAACAGGCAGCAGCTCAGCGCCGCCAGGATCCAGTTCAGGGCCGACATCGGGTAGAAGATGATCATCATCGTGTAGTTGAAGAGCTTGCTCGGCGGCAGCGAGTACCAGCCCTTCCAGTACTGCTTGAGGATCGTCTCGTACGTCCCTCGCGACCAGCGCATCTGCTGGGTGAAGAAGTCCGTCCAGGCGTTCGGGCCCTCGCCGACCGCGAGCACGTCCGGCGTGTAGACCGAGCGCCACTTGCGGCCGGTGGCCGGGTTCCTGTGGCGGTGGATCTCGAAGCCGGTCGCCATGTCCTCGGTGATCGAGTCGTACAGACCGCCGATCTGCTTGAGCGCGCTGATGCGCACCGCGTTCGAGGTGCCCACGAACATGGGGGAGCCGTAGCGGTTGCCCGCGCGCTGGATCAGGGCGTGGAAGAGGAACTGCTGAGACTCGGCGGCCTTGGTGATCGGGTTGTCGTAGTTGCCGTAGACCTGCGGGCCGATGACGAAGCCGACGTCCGGGTCGCGGAAGAAGCCGAGCATCCGCTCCAGGTAGTTGGGCAGCGGCACGTGGTCGGTGTCGACCGAGGCGAAGAAGTCGTAGGCGTCGCCGTGCGCGTCGAGCCAGGCGTTGTAGTTGCCGTGCTTGGTCTTGGCGCGGTGCGGGCCCTTGGGCATGTTCCACTTCGCGACGCCCTTGCGGGAGAAGTGGCGCACGCCGAGGCGCTCGCAGACCGCCTTCACCTCGGGGTCGTCGCCCTCGTCGAGGAGCCAGACGTGCATGACACCGCGGTGGCGGATCTTCACGGCCGCCTCCAGGGTCTTCGTCACCATCTCCAGCGGCTCCTTGCCGGGCACGAAGGAGGTGAGGAAGGCGACCCGGGTGCCGGTCTCGGGCACCACCGGGACCGGGTCCCGGGCGACCAGCGTCGCGTGCGCGTTCGACAGCACGTTCAGGCAGCGGAACAGCTCGATCAGGCCGATCGACACGAGCATCACGATGTCGAGCGTGGGCAGCCAGTCGAAGGCCGGGTAGTCGCGCTCGGTCCAGTGCGTGGGCTGGAGCAGCCACACCAGCAGCACCACCGACAGCAGCGGCGCCGCGGCCAGCATCAGGGCGACCCGGATGCGGTGCGGCTCCTGCGAGATCAGCGAGCGGTACTGCACCTGGTACGGCTTGTGCGGGTCGGGCTGGGTGAGGGGGCCCGCGAGGCGGCTGTAGTGCTCGTAGTCGTACCGCGGCAGGGTCTTCTTTATCCGGCGGAACGAACCGGTGTTCCAGGTCCGGTGCGAAGGCACCCGGAGCTGGGTGGTCTGGGACGGGTCCTGGTCGTGGTCCTGCCCGGCGCCCGTCGGCGTCGACGTCATGAGTCATCCCCCCACACGCGCGTCACGCGTGTTTCGTCGCTTACTTCGTCCGCTCCGGTCCCCCTCGACCTTCACGCACGTCACAGTGGTGGGTTGCTGTCACCACGGCATCCACACCTTATATAGACATGGAACGGCGACCCCCGGTTGCATGATGCCCCCCTCGGCATCCGGCCCCCCAACCGGACCAGGGTTCTACGGCGTTCCTCATGATCGCAAGATGCCCGTGGACCGGGCACGCCGAAGGCCCCCCGTGTGCTACGGGGGGCCTTCGACCGTCGGTGCGCCGCCAGGGACTCGAACCCCGGACCCGCTGATTAAGAGTCAGCTGCTCTAACCAACTGAGCTAGCGGCGCCTGCTGACCTGCACAACTCTACCCGATCCCGGACGGTGCTCCGGACCGCCCGCGAGCCGCCCCGGCGGGTGCGGGTGAGGCCGGGTACATCATTCGGACCGTCAACATGCGCGGGAAGAAGACAGTTGAGAAACTGACCGACATGTACCGAAGTGCACCGCCGCGGACATTTTCACCGGGAGTGTGAGGGGAATCGCATGGAGGCTCCCGTATTCGAGGAGATCGATCCCGCGAGCGACTGCGACTGTCCCGGTTGCCGTCACTGGCGCCGGGTCCTGCCGCATTCCCGGGCCGGCCGCGCCCTCGCCCATCCGGCGGCCCACCGCGCGCTGATCGTGGCCACCGCCGCGGCCTCCGCGCTCGGCGCCGGCCAGGCGGCGGCGGCCCCGGCCGCCGCCTGGCACCCGGCGGACCGGCCGGGCGTCCCCGCGGGCGACCCGCCCGACACCCCGCAGGGCCCCCGGGCCCCGCTGCACGGCCCGGCGGGCCAGCCGGCGACGCCCCCGGCCGGCACGGCACTGGCCGCGATCACCCGTACGGAGATCATCGACCGGGCCAGGACCTGGGTCACCGCGAAGGTGCCCTACAGCATGACGGCCTACTGGTCCGACGGTTACCGGCAGGACTGCTCAGGCTACGTCTCGATGGCCTGGAAACTGCCCACGAACGAATGGACGGGCAGCCTCGGCGCCTTCGCCGACCGCATCACCAAGGAGGAACTCCAGCCCGGCGACATCCTGCTGTTCCACAACGCGGCCGACCCCCAGAAAGGCTCTCACGTGGTGATCTTCGGCGGCTGGACGGACGCCGCGCGCACCGCCTACACGGCCTACGAGCAGACCCCGCCCCACGCCCGGAAGCTCGCCACCCCCTACGCCTACTGGAGCGACTCGGCCAAGTACCTGCCCTACCGGTACAAGGGACTCGCGCCCGGATCGACCGGCTCCACCGGATCGACCGGCACGAGCGGCACCGCCAACGGGGCGCCGGCCGCCACGGCCTACCCGGGGGCCGCCTCCTTCGGACCCGGCGCGCGGGGCGAGCACGTCACCCGGCTGGGCCGGATGCTCGCCGCCCGCGGCGCCGCACGCTTCTACGCCTCGGGGCCCGGTCCGCGCTGGACGGAGGCGGACCGCAGGGCGACCGAGGCGTTCCAGCTGGCCCAGGGCTGGCGGGGCCGGGACGCCGACGGACTGCCGGGGCCGGGGACCTGGCGGCTGCTGGTGACCGGCCGGGGCGAGGACGTCACCGCCGCGCCCCCCGCCTCGCACGGGGTGGCCGGCTACCCGGGACGCGCCATGTTCCGGCCGGGCGCGAACAACCCGTACGTCACCCGGCTCGGCAGGCAGCTGGTGAGGAAGGGATTCGGCACGCACTACACGACCGGACCGGGTCCGCGCTGGGGCGAGGCGGACCGGCGGGGCGTCGAGGCCTTCCAGCGCGCCCAGGGGTGGCGCGGCGGGGCGGCGGACGGCTACCCGGGCCCGGAGACCTGGCGGCGGCTCTTCTCCTGACCGTCCGCCCGGTGATCACCCGTTCATGACGCATCTGGCGCGGAGGCTGGAGCACGCATGAGTACGACCTCTTCCACGAACCCGGACACCGAGCCGCCGGCCGCCGTGGGGCCCGGAGCCCTCGACGCGGCGGCGGAGGCGGGCCACCGGCCCGCCCGGCTCATCCACAACGAGGCCACCACCGAGATCCCCGTCCACCTGCTGTTCCGCGACGACCCCGCCCCGGCGCCCGTGCCGCTGCGGCCCGCGGTCGTCGCCCGCCGGCAGGGCACGGGGGAGCAGCCCCGGACCCGGCGCCCGGTCACCGCGCGCGCCCGCCCGGTGCCGAGCGTCGACCCGGAGCTGACGGAGCGTCCGGCGCGGGTGCTGCCGGGCGCCGCGGGCGTGGCCGCCGGCGCCTGCGGGGCGGCCGGCTGCGCGGTCACCTCCTGGTGGGCCGGGCTGGTGCCGCCGCTCGCGGCCGAGGCGCTGGGGCTGCCGGCGTTCGGAGGCGCCGGGCTCGGTCCCGCGCAGTGGGCGGCGTACGCGGCGGCCGGGGCGCTGGGGCTGTTCGGGTTCGGCGGGCTGGCCCGGGGCCGGACCGGACGGGCCTGGGTGCTCGGTCTGTTCGGCCGCTACCGGGGCACCGTGCGGCGCACCGGCCTGATGTGGGTCAACCCGCTGCTGCTGCGCCGCCGGGTGGACGTGCGGCTGCGGCACTGGCGCAGCGAGCCGATGCCCGCGGCGGACGGCAGCGGGGTGGCGCTGAGGGCGGTGACGCTGGTGGTGTGGCGGGTGCGGGACACCGCGAAGGCCACGCTGGGCGTCGAGGACCACGAGACGTACCTGCGCGCGTGCGTCGAGGCGGCGCTCGCCCGGGTCCCGGTGGAGCCGCTCGGCACGGTCCGCAGCTCGGCGGACGTGGCCGGGGAGACGCTGACCCGGCTGGTGGCGGCGGACGCGGCGCCGGTCGGCCTGGAGGTGTTCTCGGTGCGGCCGGTCCGGGTGGAGTACGCCCCCGAGGTCGCCGCCGCGATGCACCGGCGCCGGATCGCCGCGCTGGACGCGGCGCAGCGGGCCAGCGTGCTCACCTCGGTCGTGGACTCGGTGGAGGACACGGTGACCCGGCTGACCATGCGCGGGCTGGTCGAACTCGACGACTACGAACGCAAGGTGCTGGTGAAGGACCTGACGGTGGCGTTCTGCGCGGGGCGGGGGGACACCGGGGCCTGACCGGGGCGCGGGCCGCCCGGGACCGGGGCGCGAGCGGGTTCGGTGATTGGTATGGACATGTTCAACTGACGGCAATAATCTGAACTTGGTCTAGACCTGCACGGCTCACTGAACCTCCCCCACGTCACAGGAGCAGCAGTATGCGCACACGGACCAAGTTGTATGCCGCCGCGGTCGGCATGGCGACCACCGGAGCCCTCGTGCTCTCGTCCGGTGGGGCCACCGGCCACGGCTACACCGACCTGCCGGTCAGCCGCCAGAAGGTCTGCCAGAACGGCACCGTCAGCGGCTGCGGCTCCATCCAGTGGGAGCCGCAGAGCGTCGAGGGGCCCAAGGGCTTCCCGGCCGCCGGACCGGCCGACGGGAAGATATGTTCCGCGGGCAACGGGCCGTTCGCCGCGCTCGACAGCCCCAACCAGCCGAACGGCCAGGCCTGGCCGACCACCAAGGTGAACGGCGGGCAGAGCTACAGCTTCCGCTGGCAGTTCACCGCCCGGCACGCCACGACCGACTTCCGGTACTACGTCACCAAGCCGGGCTGGAACCAGAACCACGCCCTGTCCCGGTCCGACCTGAACCTCACCCCGTTCTTCACCGTGCCCTACGGCGGCAAGCAGCCGCCGGCCACGCTCTCCCACAGCGGCACGCTGCCGTCCGGGCTGAGCGGGCACCACGTGATCCTCGCGGTGTGGACGGTCGCCGACACGGGCAACGCGTTCTACGCCTGCTCGGACGTCACGTTCTGAGACGGGAGAAGGCCCCTCGCCTGGGCGAGGGGCCTTCTTCTGTGCGCCGCCAGGGACTCGAACCCCGGACCCGCTGATTAAGAGTCAGCTGCTCTAACCAACTGAGCTAGCGGCGCGTGACTCCCGCCGTCCGCTTCCCGCGGCCGGCGACGACGAAAATACTACCTGGTTCCCAGGGGTGCTCCCGACCATTCACCCGGCGGCCACCTCCGGGCCCCGCGGACACCCCGGGCGCCCTCTAGATCGCCAGGGACAGCAGGACCGGCGTCGCGCTCCGGTTCAGCTCGTCCGCGGCCTGGCGCAGCCGGTGGGCGTGCTCGACCGGCAGGGACAGGGCCAGGCAGCCCACCGAGGAGCCGGCGGTGATCGGGACGGCCGCGCAGACCGTGCCCACCGCGTACTCCTGGAGGTCCAGCACCGGCACGGTGGGCGGCTGGGACTCCAGCCTGGACAGCAGCAGGCGGTCGCTCGTGATCGTGCGCGAGGTCAGCCGGGCCATCTTGTGCCGGGCGAGGTGGTCGCGGCGGCCGGCGTGGTCGAGCTGGGTCAGCAGGCTCTTGCCGACCGCGGTGGCGTGCGCCGAAACGCGGAAGTCCACCCACTCGTTCACCTTGGGCGTGGCGGGACCGTCCGCGTACTGGGTGACGCTCACCTCGCCGTCGACGTACCGGCTGATGTAGACGGCGGCGCCCACCGAGTCGCGCAGCCGGTCCAGGGTGTGCTGGAGCTTCTCGCGCAGCGCCTCCTCGCGGCCGTGCGCCGAACCCAGGCGGGCCAGGGCCTCTCCGGTGACGTACGCGCCGTCGGCGGTCTGCTCGACGTAGCCCTCGCGGCGCAGCATGCGCAGGAGGGCGGTCAGCCGCTCCCCGTCGAGGGCGGTGTGCCGGGCGAGCTCGGTGTCGGTCACTCCGGTCGGGTGCCGCGTCACCGTCTCCAGGACGCGCAGGGCGTCCTGGGCCGAGTGGTGCGGCGCGGTCGGCTGGTGCTGCAGCGCCACGGTGGTCTCCCCCTGCGCTTGGCTGGTAGGCCCCTGCCCCTGTCCCTGCCTGTGCCCCCGGTGCGGACAGCGGATTCCTTCACGATAGCCGCCAAGAGGGCCGGTGGGAGGGGGTGTTGGCCAGATTTCGAAGCCCTCAGCTGCGACGCTGACCCGCTGGCATATGCCGTCGGCGTGCCCCAACGCGCCGACCTCGGGCGTTGGGGCGGCGATGTCACAGCACCGCGCTGAGGAACTCCCGGGTCCGGTCGTGCTCCGGCTCGCTGAAGATCTTCTCCGGCGGACCGGCCTCGATGACCCGGCCCGAGTCGAACATCAGGACCTGGTCCGAGATGTCCCGGGCGAAGTTCATCTCGTGGGTCACGCAGAGCATCGTGATGTCCGTGCTGCGGGCGATGTCCCGCAGCAGGTCGAGGACGCCGGCGACCAGCTCCGGGTCCAGCGCCGAGGTCACCTCGTCGAGCAGCAGCACCTTCGGCCGCATCGCCAGCGCCCGGGCGATCGCCACGCGCTGCTGCTGGCCGCCGGAGAGCTGGGCCGGGCGGGCGTCGCACTTGTCGGCCAGGCCCACCATGTCGAGCAGCCCCTTGGCCCGCTCCACCGCCTCGTCCTTGGACATGCCGAGCACCGTGACCGGCGCCTCGGTGATGTTGCGCAGGACGCTCATGTTCGGGAACAGGTTGAACTGCTGGAACACCATCCCGATCTGCTTGCGGACCTCGCGGCGCTCCTTCTCGCTCGCCGGGAAGAGCTGCTGCCCGTCCACGGTGATCGTGCCCTCGTCGGGCTTGAGCAGCGTCATCAGCAGCCTGAGGATCGTCGTCTTGCCCGACCCGGACGGGCCGATCAGCGTGACGTGCTTGCCGGCGTCGACGGAGAAGTCCAGGTGGTCGAGGACGGTGTTGTCGCCGAACCGCTTGGTGACCTGCTCCAGGCGGATCAGCTCGCCGGTGCTGCGCTCGGGGCTCTTCTCGGGATTGGGGAGAGTGTCAGTGGGCAAGGCGTCGCTCCAGGGCTCGCAGGGCAAGGGAGGCCAGGTAGGAGATGACGATGAAGGCCACGCCGATCACCGTCAGGGGTTCGGTGAACTGGAAGTTCTGCTGCGAGAACAGCCGCGCCTCGCCGAGCATCTCCAGCACCGTGATCGCCATCAGCAGCGGCGTGTCCTTCAGCATGGAGATCACGTAGTTGCCGAGGGCCGGCACCACGCGGCGGATCGCCTGCGGCAGGATCACGGCCGTCCAGGTCCGCTTCAGCGGCAGGTTCAGCGCCGTCGCGGCCTCCCACTGGCCGACCGGCACCGCCTCGATGCCGGCCCGGTAGACCTGCATCGTGTACGTCGAGTAGTGCAGCCCGATGGCGAGCACACCGGTGGTGAGCGCCGAGGCGGTCACGCCCCACTCGGGCAGCACGTAGAACAGGAAGAAGAGCTGCACCAGCAGCGGAGTGTTGCGCACGAACTCGGTGACCGCGCCGACCGGCCAGGTCACCCAGCGGGACGGCACCCGCATCAGCAGCGCCCACACCAGGCCGAGGACGAAGGAGACCAGCGACCCGAGGACCAGGATCTGCAGGGTGACCAGCAGACCGTCCCAGAAGTGCGGCATGAAGTCGGAGACCGCGCTCCAGTCCCAGTTCACGACACACCACTTCCCTCGGGCACGCGCACGGCGGCCGCCGTCTTCTTCGGGGCCTTGCCGACGCCCGCCTTCAGCTTCTTCTCCAGGCCGCGCATCACCCGCGTGAGCAGGAACGCGATCACGAAGTAGATCAGCAGGATGTACGTGTAGATCTCCGCGCTCTCCTGCAGCGCCAGGCGCACCAGGTTGCCGCTGAACGCGAGGTCGCCCATGCCCATGATCGACACCAGGGCGGTGCCCTTGAGCAGCTCGATCAGCAGGTTGGAGAAGGGCGGGATCATCTCCGGCACCGCCTGCGGCAGCAGGATCAGTCTCATCCGCTGCCAGGGCGTGAAGCTGAGGGCGATGCCGCCCTCCTTCTGCGCCGGGTCGACGGCGCCGAGCGCGCCGCGCACGATCTCGGAGCCGTATGCCCCGTAGGTCAGGCCCAGCGCGAGCGTGCCCGCCCACATCGGCACCAGCTGCCAGCCGAAGGCCGGCGGCAGCACGAAGAACACCCAGAAGATCATCACCAGCGCGGAGGTCCCGCGGAACACCTCGGTGTAGACGCCCGACAGGAAGCGGACGATCCACAGCCGGTGGGTGCGCGCGACGCCGATCACGAAGGAGACGGCCGTCGCCAGCAACGAGCTGAAGAAGAGCAGCTGGAGCGTGACCCAGACACCCTGGAGTACGAGTTCCCACAGTCCCGAGGTCATCCGCCGCACAGCTCCTTCGCGGTCAGATCGGTCATCTCGTTCTCGGTGAAACCGAAGGGCTTGAGGATCCGCAGCAGTTCGCCGCTCTTCTTGAGCTTGTGCAGCTCGACGTTGAAGGCGTCGCGGAGGTTGGTCTCGGTCGGCCGGAAGGCGAAGCCGCCGCCGTCGACGTGCGGTTCGCCGTCGACGATCGGTGCGAACGCTTCGGTCACCTCGGCCTTGCCGGACTTCTTCACCACCTCACGGGTGGTCAGCGCCGTGCCCGCGAAGACGTCCACGCGCCCGGACTCGACCGCGTTGAGCCCGGCCACCTGGTCGGGGACGATCAGGATGTCGTCCTCCTCGTACCCGTGCTCCACCGCGTAGGCGATCTCGGCGTAGCCGGTGCCGGTCGCGAACTTGGCCTTCTTCTTGACGACGTCCTCGTAGTTGCGCAGACCCATCGGGTTTCCCTTGCGCACGATGAACGCGTCGAGCATCTGGTAGTCCGGGTCGGAGAAGATGACCTGCGCGCAGCGGTCGGGGTTGATGTACATCCCGGCCGCCACGACGTCGAACTGCTGCGACGCCAGACCCGGGATGAGGGAGCCGAACTCCGTCGGCACCGGCTGCACCCGGTCCACCCCGAGCCGCTTGAAGATGACCTTCGCCAGCTCCGGCGCCTCGCCGGTCAGCTCACCGTCCCTGTCGATGTACCCGAAGGGGATCTCGCCCGCGATGCCGAGCCGGGCGACGCCCTGTGCCCGGAGCCGGTCGAGGAGGTCACCGCCCTCGACGTCGGACGCGGTGGCCACCCGCGAGCAGCCGGCGGCCCCCAGCGCGCCGAGCGCCGCGACCCCCGCGAGCAGCGACCGGCGCGTGGGCCCGGCCGTCCCGGACCTTCGGTCGGATATACCCCCTGGAGGGGTTCTGTGTGGTGGAGCCATGGGCGCGCAGCTACCCGAAGCCCAGGAGGTTATGCCGATCTTTTTCAGTCCGATACGCAGGCCCGGCACCCTTGACCCGGGCGGCCCGGGGCACTGCCATGGAGGGCATGGCTGATCGCTACATCGAAGTGTCGCTGGTCAAACGCGGAATCACGTGCACGGCCCAACTGCTGGACGACCGGGCCCCGCTCACCTGCGCGGCGGTCTGGGACGCGCTTCCCCTCGGCGGCGACGTGTACCACGCCAAATACGCCCGCAACGAGATCTACGCCCTCTTCCCGCCCTTCGCGGCATCCGAACCACCGCTGGAGAATCCGACGGTGACGCCCATTCCGGGCGACCTGTGCTATTTCGCCTTCGCGGGCGCCGAGTTGGGCACCAAGGCGTACGGCTACGACCGCGAGGTCCGCCCGGGCACCACGCTCGTCGACCTCGCCCTGTTCTACGAGCGCAACAACCTGCTGCTCAACGGCGACGTCGGCTGGGTGCCCGGCACCGTCTGGGGCCGCGTCACCGAGGGCCTGGAGGAGATGGCCGACGCCTGCAACGACCTGTGGCGCACCGGAGCGGCGGGGGAGACGCTCAGCTTCCGTCGGCGGGCCTAGCCGACGTCACGGAGAAACCCTCACCGCCGTACAACGACTCGTACTCCACCTCGATGACGAGCCGCCGGTCGAGCAGGCTCCAGAACTCCTGGAGCCGGCCGGCGTCGTCCCCGTCCAGGCTCACCAGGAACGTCTCCTGCCCGGCGAGCACGACGGAACCCGCCCGCAGGGAGTACGACTTCGGCCACAGGCCGGGAGAGAAGAGGATCTCCTTGACCTCCCGGCTCCACTCCCCGGCCACCACGCCGTCCAGCAGCACCGCGCTGCGCGTCACGACGGCCGGCCCCAGCCCGGCGTTGACCAGCTTCAGGCCGACCAGGCCGTCCTGCCGTATCCGCCGGATCTGCAGCAGCGGCCGGACCGACTGCCGGTTGTGCAGCCGGGTCGCCCTGGTCTGCGCCCAGCTGACCCAGAGCGACCCCAGCGCGATGACGGTGGCCGCGGCGGCGACGACCGTCTCCGCGCTCACCCGGCTCTCCGTACCGTCACGAGGCGGCACCCGCCTCGTACAGCGCGTGGGCCGCCCGCAGGACCAGGTCGTCGCGGTGGCGGGCGGCGACGAGCTGGAGCCCGACGGGCAGCCCGTCCCCGTCCGTCCCCACCGGCACCGTCGCCGCCGGCTGCTGCGTGAGGTTGAACGGATAGGTGAACGGCGTCCACCCCGTCCACCGCCGCAGTCCCGACCCCTTCGGCACCTCGGCCCCCGCCTCGAACGCCGTGATCGGCAGCGTCGGCGTGACCAGCAGGTCGTACGCCTGGTGGAAGCGGCCCATCCGCCGGCCCAGCTCCATCCGGACGTCGACCGCGGCCAGGTACTCCAGCGCCGAGTACCGCGCCCCCGCCCCGACGATCTCCCGCAGCCCCGGGTCGAGCAGCGCCCGCTGCCCCGCCTTCAGATGCTGCACCACGCGCGCCGCCCCGCTGAACCACAGGGTGTGGAAGGCGTCCACCGGGTCCGCGAAGTCCGGGTCGGCCTCCGTCACGTACGCGCCCAGCTCCGCCAGCCGCTCCACCCCCCGGCGCACCGCCGTCGCCACCGCCCCACGCACCGCCACCTGCCCGCCGAGCGAGGGCGAGTACGCCACCCGCAGCCCCCGCACCCCTTGCGCCAGGGCGTCGGTGTACGACCCGGGTGCGGGCCCCAGCGCCGACCAGTCCCGGGCGTCCGGGGTGCCGATGACGTCCAGCAGCAGCGCCGCGTCCGCCGCGTCGCGGGTCATCGGGCCGACGTGCGCGAGGGTGCCGAACGCGCTCGCCGGGTAGAGCGGCACCCGGCCGTACGTCGGTTTCAGGCCGAAGATCCCGCAGAAGGACGCCGGGATGCGCACGCTGCCCCCGCCGTCCGTGCCGAGCGCCAGCGGCCCCGCCCCGCGTGCCACGGCCGCCGCCGCGCCCCCGCTGGAGCCGCCCGCCGTGCGGCTCGGGTCGTGCGGGTTGCGGGTGACGCCGGACAGCGGCGAGTCCGTGACGCCCTTCCAGCCGTACTCGGGCGTCGTCGTCTTGCCGAGGAACACCGCGCCGTGCTCGCGCAGCCGGGCGACGGAGGGCGCGTCCTCGTCCCAGGGCCCGTCCGGCGAGACGGCCCGGGAACCGCGCAGGGTCGGGTGGCCCCGCGTCAGCAGGATGTCCTTCACCGTGACCGGCACCCCGTCCAGCCGTCCGCACGGCTCCCCGCGCCGCCACCGCTCCTCCGCCCGCCGTGCCCGGTCGAGCGCCTCCTCGCCGGTCAGCCGGACGAACGCGTTCAGCTCCGGCTGGATCCGCTCGGCCCGCTCCAGGGCCGCCCGGGTCACCTCGACGGGGCTGAAGTCGCCCTCGCGGTAACCGTCGACGAGCTGGACCGCGGTCAGCTCGGTGAGGTCGGTCATGCACCCTCCCGCTGTCAGGGGCGTCGATGTCCGGGCCCGGAGCCCGGGACCTGGTGGGACGTCAGTGTCCGGGCACGTATCCGCGCTTCTTGTCGACGACGTTCGCCAGCGGACCGCCGGCCGCCCAGCTCTCGAACAACTCCACGAACTGGACGCCCAGTTCGTCCCGCCAGCCGACCGTGTCCCCGCTCATGTGCGGCGAGACGATCAGGCCGGGCACCGTCCACAGCCGGCTGTCGGGCGCCAGGGGCTCCTCGCTCAGCACGTCGAGCGCGGCCCCCGCGATCCACCGCCGGGTCAGCGCCTCGGCGAGGTCGTCCTCCACGACCAGCTGGCCCCGCCCCACGTTCACGAACCGCGCGGAGGGCTGCATCATCCCGAACCGCCGCGCGTCGAACATGCCGCGCGTGTCGTCGGTGAGGGGCGCCGCCGCCACCACCCAGTCGGCGCGGGCCAGCAACCGGTCCAGTTCGCCCGGCCCGTGGACGCCGGGGCGGGCGGTGCGGCCGACCAGCGCGGTGGTGATGCCGAGCGCCTTCAGCGTCCGCGCGATCGCCCGCCCGATCGGCCCGGACCCCACCACGCAGGCGCGCGTTCCGGCCACCCGCAGCGACTCGCGGTGCCGCCAGGTCCGCTCGTCCTGCAGCCGCAGCGTCGTCGGCAGGTCCTTGGCCATCGCCAGGACCAGCGCGGCGACGTACTCGGCGATCGGCTGGTCGAAGACGCCGCGCGCGTTGGTCACCACGGTGTCCGACGCGGCCAGTTCCGGGCACATCAGGTGGTCCACGCCCGCGCTCGCCGTGTGCACCCAGCGCGGGCGCGGACCGCCGCCGGGCCACGCCTCCCGTACGGCGGGCGAGGTGAAGTCCCACACGAGCAGCACGTCGGCGTGCGGCAGCCGGTCGGCGAGGGTCGCCTCGTCGGCGTGCTCGATCCGCGCCCGGCCGGTCAGCCGGCCCAGGCGGGGGAGGGGCTCGGCGTCCAGGACGAGGAGCGTGGGCAGGGTCATCGGCAGCCTGTCTCCGGTGGGTCGACGCGGGGCGGATCAGGTGGTGACGGTGAACTTAACCGGCTGTTGACCTGGGAGTGACGCGGGCGGATTGACCACGCTCGCACCCCAACCTACCTTCGTCAACACGGCCGTGCGTAACGGTGCGTTGTCCTCCCCTCTCCCAGTGTGAGGCCGGTGCGTGCCATGGACATCTCCTTTCTCGGCGGACCCGCTCCGCAGCGCGGGGTCGGCGTGGTCGCCCCGTTCGACTTCGCACTCGATCGCGAGCTGTGGCGATGGGTGCCCGACGACGTCTCCCTGCACATGACCCGCACCCCCTTCGTACCGGTCGAGGTCAGCCTCGACCTCGCGCGCATGGTCAGCGAGCACGAGACCCTCGGGGAGGCGGTGCGCACCCTCAACGCCATCGCGCCCGAGGTCGTCGCCTACGCCTGCACCTCGGGCAGCTTCGTCGGCGGCATCGCCGGTGAACGCGCGATGTGCGAGGCGATGACCTGGGCGGGCGCGGTCCCGTCCGTGACCACCTCCGGCGCGCTGCTGGACGCGCTGACCGAGCTGGGCGTACGCCGGGTCGCGCTGGTGACCCCGTACACCGTCTCCGTGACCCGGGCGCTGGAGGCGTACGTCGCCGAGGCCGGCGTCGCGGTCACCGGCTGCGCCTTCATGGGGCTGACCCGGCACATCTGGAAGGTCCCGTACCGCGACGTGGCCGACATGGCACGCCGGGCGGTACCGCGTCCCGGGGCGGCGGACGCCCTGTTCATCTCCTGCACCAACCTGCCCACCTACGACGTCATCCCGCAGCTGGAGGCCGAGCTGCGCATCCCGGTGATCTCGGCCAACCAAGTGACGATGTGGGCAGCGCTGCGCCGACTGGGTACCCGTGCCGTGGGGCCGTATCAGGCGCTGACCGATCCGTCCGCGCGGACCGGTCCCGCCGTGCCGGGGCCCGCCGGTCCCGCGGTGGCGGGTCCGGTCGGCCCCCCGGTGGCGGACCTGCCGGGCGTCGCGGACGGCCCGGACACGGAACAGCAGCAGGAAGGGTGGACATGACAGCACTGGGATTCCTGTACCCGGGCCACTCCGGCGAGGACGACTATCCACGCATCGAGCAGCTCCTGGGCAGCGACATCCGGGTGGACCTGGTGCACACGGACATCGGCGAGGACGCGCACCGGGTCGACGCGCTGCGCGAGATGGGCGCGCCGTCGCGGCTCGCGGCGGGCGTCGAGGAGCTGCGGCTGGCCGGCGCCGACGCCGTGGTGTGGGCGTGCACCAGCGGCAGCTTCGTGCACGGCTGGGAGGGCGCCCAGGAGCAGGTGCGCGCCCTGGCCCAGGCGGCGGGCATGCCGGCCTCCTCGACCTCCTTCGCCTTCGTGCACGCGGTGCGGGAGATCGGGGCGCGGCGGGTGGCGATCGGCGCGACCTACCCGGACGACGTGGCCCGGCTCTTCGCGGACTTCCTGAGCGCGGCCGGCGTCGAGACGGTGGACGTCGTCAGCTCCGGCGTCATCACGGCGGCCGAGGTCGGCACGTGGACCGAGGCGGAGGTGCTGGCCCTGGCCCGCGCCGCCGACCGCCCCGAGGCGGAGGCGGTGCTGCTCCCGGACACCGCCCTGCACACGGCGGCCCACATCCCGGCCCTGGAGAAGGAGCTGGGCAAGCCCGTCCTGACCGCCAATCAGGTCACCGTCTGGGAGGGGCTGCGCCTGGCGGACCGCCGGGTCAACGCCCCCGAGCTGGGCGCGCTGTTCACCCGGGAGCCGGTGGTGCAGGTCTGAGCCGGGGCGGCGGGCGGCCGCGACACGGAAGAACCCCGGTTCCGCGAAGGCGGAGCCGGGGTTCTCGTCGAGCGCTGGGCAGGCCTTGCACCTGCATTTCCCCACGGGAAGTGGGGCGTCTTTCCTTGGACCACCAACGCACTGCCGTCCGCCGGGGGTTGGCCCCCCGCGAGCTGGCAGGATGATCGTATCGCAGCTTCGCCCGGAGTGCACATCGGCGCCGCCGCGCCGGGGTGAACGTCCTTCTCGCGCACCCTTAGCGTTCACACACATGTCCGGTGATCGTCATTCTGAACCTGTCCGATCCCTTGTCAGCCCCCTGGCGTCACCCTATTCTCACGGCGGGAAAGCGCTTTCCGCCCTGTCGGATTGACATGATCGCGACAAGGCGTTCGTTCCGGCACGTGAAGGCGAAGGGGAGACCGACGATGAGACGACCAGTCGCGCTGCGACTCCACGCGGCGCTGGGCACGCTGGCCCTCGCGGCCGCGACCGGTGTGGTGCTGACGCTGCCCGGGGAGGCGGCCGCGGCCGGCGGCGCCACCGGCTACGCGACCCAGAACGGCGGCACGACCGGCGGCGCGGGCGGACAGACCGTGCGGGCCACCACCGGAACCGCGATCCACCAGGCCCTGTGCGGCCGGGCCAGCAGCAGCACCCCGATCACCATCCAGGTCGAGGGCACCATCAACCACGGCAACACCACCCAGGTCTCAGGCGGCAGTTGCAGCACCGCGGCCGACAAGATCGAGCTGAAGCAGATCAGCAACGTCACGATCGTCGGGGTCGGCGGCGGTGCCGTCTTCGACCAGCTGGGCATCCACATCCGGGACTCCAGCAACATCATCATCCAGAACGTGACGGTCCGGAACGTCAAGAAGTCGGGCTCGCCCACCTCCAACGGCGGCGACGCCATCGGCATGGAGAGCAACGTCCGCAACGTATGGGTGGACCACACCACCCTGGAGGCGTCGGGCGGCGAGTCGGAGGGCTACGACGGCCTGTTCGACATGAAGGACAACACCCAATACGTGACTCTGTCGTACAGCGTCCTGCGCAACTCCGGCCGCGGCGGCCTGATCGGCTCCAGCGAGAGCGACGTGTCGAACGGCTACGTCACCTTCCACCACAACAAGTACGAGAACATCGACTCCCGCGCGCCCCTGCTGCGCGGCGGCGTCGCCCACGTCTACAACAACCACTACGTGAGCCTCAACGAGTCGGGCATCAACTCCCGCGCGGGCGCGAAGGCGAAGGTCGACAACAACTACTTCGAGGACTCCAAGGACGTCCTCGGCACCTTCTACACCGACGCGGCCGGCTACTGGCAGGTCAGCGGCAACATCTTCGACAACGTGACCTGGTCCGAGCCCGGCGAGGACACCAACCCCGCCGGCCCCGACCCGAAGTCCAACACCACGGTCTCCATCCCCTACTCCTACGACCTCGACGACGCCTCCTGCGTGCCGGACGTGGTGAACAGCACGGCGGGCGCGGGCAAGGGCCTGCGGGTCTCGGACGGCAACTGCTCGCCGCAGACCCCGACCCCGGGTCCGACCAACCCCACCCCCACCCCCACCAACCCCACCCCGACCCCGACCGGCCCGACGCCCGGCCCGACGGACCCGCCCACCGGGACCAACCTCAGCCTCGGCGCCGGCGCCGACGGATCCAGCAAGGCCGACGGCACCAGCTACGGCAACGTCCGTGACGGCAACATGGGCACCCACTGGTCGCCGGCCGGTTCGACCGGCTCGATCTCGGTCAAGTGGGGCTCCGCCACCACCGTCGGCAAGATCAACATCCGGGAGGCGGCGGGCTCCGAGGGCACCATCGGCGCCTACCGGGTCCTCAACCCCGCCACCGGCGCCGTCCTGGCCACCGGCAGCGGCGCGGGCGTGATCAGCTTCGCGCCGGTCTCGCTGGAGAAGGTCACCTTCCAGATCACCGGCGCCTCGGGCACCCCGAAGGTCGCCGAGTTCGAGACCTACGCCCGCTAGCGCGCGCGGCACCCGTCCCACCCGGCGTCCGGCCCGTCGATCCACGGGCCGGACGCCCACTTGCGCGGGCGCGGGACAATGGACGGTGGCCCACTCCACCGGGGTGCCCCCGCCCCGCGCGAGGGAGGCCGTCGTGACGTACGAGGAGGAGAAGACATGGCGGAGCCCGCGCCGCGTCGGAACGAACCGCGGCTACGCCCCGCGCCCCTGCTCTTCGAGCCGGCGGAGGCGGCCGCCGATCCGGAGCACTTCTTCGACCTCGAGTCGATCGACGACCCCCGCGCGCTGCTCGACCGGGCGACGGAGCTGACCCAGGCCTTCCGGGCCGCGGCGGACCGGGCGATGGAGTTCCAGGCGATGGCGGCCGCCCAGCTGGCCGATCCGCGCCGCTTCGACCGGCTGACCACCGCGGACATCGCCGAGCGCGCCGAGTGGACCGAGGACTACGCCAAGAAGATGGTGGAGTTCGGGCGGGACCTGATGCGCGGCGGCGAACAGGCTTCCGACTAACCGGTCCGCATATGCCACGCGGGTGGGCAAGATACCTCCTGCCCGCCCTTCCTGTCCCGGTTTCCCGCAACCCAGCGGAGCGGACCCCTCACGCACGGTAGATGTATGCGGCATGAGCAGCAGCACGCACCACGTCTTCCGCACCGCCGCCCCCCGCGCCTCGGAGGTCACCGCCGAGGGCGCCGCCTGGCTGGCCTCGGCGGGCGCGTACCCGCGCAGCACGCTCGCGCTCTGGGAGGAGCGCCCCGACCTCCCGGTCGTCCTGCCCTGCGGCTCCGCGTTCGACGTGGTGAGCGTCCCCGCGGTCTTCGGGCGCCGGATGCTGGACCGGATGTGGGACGAGGGGCCGGGCTCGGGCCCGGTGGCCGAGTTCCGCGGCCGGATGCTGCTGTTCGCGGCGCCCGGCACGGCCCAGCGGCTGCCGTCGCTGCTGGAGTGGGAGGAGTGGAGCGCGCGCGGACGGCGGGGCGGCCGTACGGGGACGGTGCCGGCGCTGCTGTGCCACGGCGCCGGGGACGCGGTGACCGTGCCGCCCCCCGTGGGCGTGGCGCCCGCGCGTTCCGGCTCCCGCTGGCTGGTCGCCCCGGACACCCGCCGGCCGTGGCTGCCGGGCCCGGAGATCCTGCTCTGGGCCGCGGTGCGGGCGGCCCGCGCGGCGGTGCGGATTTCGATTTTTCCTCCCGCCGACCAGGATGCTAAGGTCTACGACGTCAGCAGGCGCCGCTAGCTCAGTTGGTTAGAGCAGCTGACTCTTAATCAGCGGGTCCGGGGTTCGAGTCCCTGGCGGCGCACAGACAACGAAAGGCCCCTCGCTCAGGTGAGGGGCCTTTCGCGTGCTCCAAAGCGCCGGGTGGGGCGCCGGGGCTCACCCCGGCGTGATCTGCACCGTCCACGCGCCCGACACCGTCCGCCCCTCCACCTCCACCCGTACGCCCTCCCCGGGCACCGTGAAGCTCTCGCCGAGGGCGACCGGGGCGTCGGCCAGCGGCGGGTAGACCGAGTCCTCCCAGCAGGCCTCCGTCCGGGGGTGGGCGTCGACCACCTCGACGGGCCCGCCCCCGGACTGAGCCCCGCTGCGCACCCGGTACACCAGCACCCCCGCCCGGCAGGCGGCGGCGTCGTTGCCGACCGGACCCCGCGCCTCGAACGCGAGCACGCTGTCCGGGCCCGTGCGCACGACCGCCAGCTTCGTGCCGCGCCCGAGACCGAAGGCGGGCGCCCCGGCCGCGCCGGCCACCTCCACCCCCGGCCCCGCGCCCAGCGGCTCCAGCGTCAGCCGGGTGGGCCCGCCGCCCCGCACGCACGCCACCTGCCGGGGCTCCAGCCAGCCCAGCTTCCACTTGTGCCAGCCGAACAGATCCGGCGCCAGTCCGAACTGGCTGCCCATCAGGTCCCAGTCGCCGACGTGGGTGTCCCAGTCGCCCTCGCCGTCCGCGGGCCGGTGGTACAGGTCGGGCAGGTCGAAGACGTGCCCCGTCTCGTGGGCCAGGACCAGCCGGTCCGGCGGATGGTTCTCGAAGACGGTCACGACCCGCCGGATGTCGGTGCCGTCGGCCCGCATCGGGGTGTCCAGGTTGACGACCTTCGTGGCGTCGGAGTCCACGCCGGGCGCGTCCGGGTCGGCGACGAAGTAGACGATGTCGTAGCGGGAGAAGTCGACGTGCCGGTCGGCGGCGGCGAGCGCGTCGCGCAGGTAGGCGGCCCGGTGCGCGGGGCTCCAGTCGCGCTGTATGTCGTACGCCGTCGACGGGCGCGGCATCGGGATCCAGTCGGGCCGCGGATGCGGGCGGAGCGTGAACGTGCCGTAGGAGGCGCGCTGGAAGAAGCGGGTCGTGGCCGGGAAGTGGTCGGCGGCCAGCTCGGCCGGCCCGGTCAGCGGCTGGGAGTCGGGGAAGGACAGGAAGACCATCACCGCGTCCAGGGAGCGGGCGGGCCGGGGATAGGCGGCGTTCCAGGTGTCCAGGCCCTCGGAGTGGTGCACCTCGGTGCGCTGGAGCGCGCAGGGCTTTGGGGAGAAGGGCTCGGCGACGGAGGGGGCGGTGACCAGGGAGGTCGCGGCCAGCGCCGACATCGTCGTGCACAACGCCGCCGTGCTGCGCAGGCGGGGCCGGGCCGTGCCCGCCGTCCGCGGGCCCGCCCAGAGCGCCTTGAGGGCCTCCCGGGGAAGTCGCCTCAGGGGGAGCTGGCGCGGCACGGGGACCTCCGGGTGCGGTTGACGGGACACCGCACCCAGCTTGTGCATGATTGTCGTACTGCGCCCTGTTTGTCTGCACCGGATGGGTGAGCCGCCCGGAATTTCGCCGGAAGCCTCCCGGCCGTCCTCCGCATGACACTCACGGAACGTCACAACTGGTCGGGGGCATGAAGAACCCGTCCAGGTGTGAGCAGAAACGATCTGCCGGAGGGGTCACTCGGTCCCGAACGCGGAACGGCGGCTGGAAGGGCCCTGTGCCAGCCTCTATGATCGGCACACTTTCCTGCACGAACAGAGCACGAACAGAGATCGAGGCACTGCGGGAGCGAGCGGTGAACGGAACCTCCGAAGGGCCGGCGCCCGTGGCAGACCTCGACCGGTCGGCCGTCACGGAAAGTGACAACGAACTGGCTCCTCGTACGCCGGGTGCGGGGTCCCCGACCTATCGCTCGGCGTTCACGGCGGCCCCCCTGGCCATGGCCGTCGTCGACTCCGACGGCCTGGTCGTCAGCGCCAACGACACGCTGGGCGCCCTGCTCGGCACCGACCCGGCCGCGCTGACCGGCCGCCCCGCGGCCGACCTCGTCGACCTGGGCTCCGACGCGGGCACCTGGCACGCCTACCGGGAGGTGCTGCGCGGCCGCAGGAACCGGCTGCGCTGCACCCGGCACCTGAAGGGGGCCGACGGGCACTCCTTGTGGGCGCAGGTCACCGTCGAGCCCCTGACCGAGTCCGGCGCCGGGTCGGCGTCCGAGTCCGGAGCCGCGCCCGGGTCCGGAGCCGCGTCCGGAGCCGGGTCAGGGTCCGCGTCCGGCCTGCTGCTGTCGGTCGCCGACATCAGTGCCCGGCGGGAGCTCCAGGCCCGGCTGCGCCACCTCCAGATGCACGACCCCGTCACCCGGCTGCCCAACCGCGCGCTGTTCTTCGAACGCCTGACGGCCGCGCTGGAGGCGGAGTCGTACGAGCACGGCGGCACCGGCCGGATCGGCGTGTGCTACCTCGACCTGGACGGCTTCAAGGCCGTCAACGACACGCTCGGCCACCGCGTCGGCGACCGGCTGCTGGCCGCCGTCGCCGAACGCCTCACCCGGTGCGCCGAGGGGGCCGCCCACGCCCGGTCCGGCGCCCCGCTGGTGGCCCGGCTCGGCGGCGACGAGTTCGCCCTCCTCGTGGAGGACTCCACGGGCACCGACCAGCTCGCCGACCTGGCCGAATCCGTCCTGGCGGCCCTCCAGGCGCCCTTCGAGCTGTGCGACCGGCGGCTGTCGGTCACCGCGTCGGTCGGCGTCGTCGAGCGGCACACCGCCGGCACCACCCCCACCGCGCTGATGCAGGCCGCCGACACGACCCTCTACTGGGCCAAGGCCGACGGCCGGGCCCGCTGGACGCTCTTCGACCCCGAGCGCAACGCGAACCGCATGACCCGCCAGGCCCTCGCCGCCACCCTGCGCCCCGCCATCGAGCGCGGCGAGTTCGCCCTGGAGTACCAGCCGCTGGTCGGCATGGAGGACGGCCGGGTGCGGGGCGTCGAGGCGCTCATCCGCTGGAATCATCCTCAGTTCGGCGTACTGGCGCCGAATCGGTTCATCGCACTGGCGGAGGAGGACGGTTCGATCGTTCCCCTCGGCCGCTGGATCCTGCGCACCGCCTGCCACCAGGCCCGGCGCTGGCAGCTGGCCCACCCGGACGACCCGCCGATCTTCGTCAGCGTCAACGTGGCGGTCCGCCAGGTCTGGGACTCCGACCTCGTGGCGGACGTGGCGGCGACGCTGGAGGAGACGGGCCTGGCCCCGCACCTGCTCCAGCTGGAGCTGACCGAGTCGGCGGTGATGGGCTCGGCCGGCCGCCCCCTGCAGGCCCTCAAGGCGCTCAGCGACATGGGCGTCCACATCGCCATCGACGACTTCGGCACCGGCTACTCGAACCTGGCCTACCTCAGCCGGCTGCCGGTCTCGGTCCTCAAGCTGGACGGCGCCTTCGTGCGCGGCTTCCAGTACGACGGGGTCCGCGACGCCGGGGCGGACGCGGGCCCCGACGCGGCCGTGGCGAACCCGGCCGACGAGGTCATCGTCGAGGCGATGGTCCAGCTCGCCCACCGCCTCGGCCTCACCGTCACCGCCGAGTGCGTGGAGACCTCCGCCCAGGCGACCCGGCTGCGCCGCATCGGCTGCGACACCGGTCAGGGCTGGCTGTACTCCCGGCCGGTGGCGCCGGACCGCATCTCCGCGCTCCTCGGTTCCGCCGGGCCCGGAACCGCCGGGGTTCAGGCTGGCGTCGGCAACCCGTAGGCGTCGGCGATCAGCTCGTAGGAGCGCAGGCGGGCGTCGCCGCCGTGGGCGTTGGCGGTGAGCATCAGCTCGTCGGCACCGGTGCGCTTGTGCAGGTCGTCGAGCCCGGCGCGGACCTCGTCGGCGGTCCCGTGGATCACGTTGGCGTTCCAGGACTGGACGAACTCCCGCTCCATCGGGCTGAAGTCGTACGCCTCCGCCTCCTCGGGCGTCGGCACGAGACCGGGGCGCCCCGTCCGCAGCCGGACCATGTTCAGGGCGGCGGCCAGCACCTGCCGGCGGGCCTCCTTCTCGTCGTCGGCCGCGAGCGCGGAGACGCCGATCAGGGCGTAGGGCGCGTCCAGGACGGCGGACGGCCGGAACGACTCCCGGTACAGGTCCAGCGCCGGGATCGTGTTCTGCGCCGAGAAGTGGTGCGCGAAGGCGAAGGGCAGCCCGAGGGTGCCGGCCAGCCGGGCGCTGAAGCCGGAGGAGCCGAGCAGCCACACCGGCGGCCGGTGCGCCGACTGCACGCCCCCGGGGGAGGTGGCCTGCACCGGGCCTGGGACGGCGTGGATGCGCCGGTAGGGGTGCCCGTCGGGGAAGTCGTCGTCCAGGAACCGGATCAGCTCGGCGAGCTGCTGCGGGAAGTCGTCGGCGCCCTCGTTCAGCCGGTCGGTGCGGCGCAGGGCGGCGGCGGTGGCCCCGTCGGTGCCGGGGGCGCGGCCGAGGCCGAGATCGACGCGGCCCGGCGCCATCGCCTCCAGCGTCCCGAACTGCTCCGCGATCACCAGCGGCGCGTGGTTCGGCAGCATGACGCCGCCCGACCCGAGCCGGATGCGGTCGGTGTGGGCCGCGAGATGGGCCAGGATCACCGCCGGCGAGGAGGACGCGACGCCGGGCATCGAGTGGTGCTCGGCGACCCAGTACCGGTGGAAGCCGCGCGTCTCCGCGAGGCGGGCGATGTCCACGCTGGTGCGCAGCGCGTCGGTCGCGGTCCGGCCGGCGCCGACGGTCACCAGGTCCAGTACGGAGAGGGGGACGGGCGCGGTGCCCTGGGCCGTGCCCCGGATCTCCTCTGCGGCGTCTGCGGCCATGGTGCGGTGCCTCCTGTGTCGTGACGTGCGCTGCGGTTCGCTGCGCGACGTAACAGGAGGCGGCCTCCGGTTATTCCCGGGGCATCCCGCGACCGGAGGTTCACCCCCCGTACATCCGGAGGGGCGCGGGTGATTCGTAAGATCATCGCGTACGGGCGGTGCCGCGTGCCCGACCATGACCCCTGGAGTCCACATGCGCCGTCCGCTTCTCCTCGCCGCTGCCGCCGCGCTGCTGTGCGGCGGCTGTGCCACGGCCGCTCCGGAGAAGGACGAGAAGCCCGCGACGGCACCCTCGGCCTCCCTGTCCTCGGCCTCCCCTTCCGCGGACCCCGCCGCCGCCGTACGGGCCGCCGTCACCGCCGTCGGCGGGCAGACGGCCCGGACCGAGCAGAAGGTGGAGATCGAGGGCGAGGGCGACACGTACGTGCTCACCGTCACCGGCGGCTTCGACTTCGCGAAGGACCGGGGGCGGCTCGCGGTCGACTTCCCCGGGGGCGCCATCAGCCACACCGACGAGGTCTTCGCGGACGGCAAGATCTACGTCAGTGAAGGGGCCGGCCTCGACGAGGGCAGTTGGGGAGTGATCCCCCGCGAGGAGGCGGAGGCCCACTACCTGCTGCGCGCTCCCCTCAACGACCCGGAGCACGTCCTCGGGCAGATCTCCGAGATGCGCCAGGTCCGCCGCGAGGGCGAGGAGACCGTCCGGGGCGTGCGCACCGTGCACTACCGCGGCGTGCTCGACCACGAGACCCTCACCCTGCGGATGGCCGAGGACGTGCGGGAGAAGACGCGGGAGGCCCGCGACCTGCTGGGCAGCGACCTGCCGGTCTACGCGGACGCGTGGGTGGACGACCGGGGGCGCCTGGTGCGGACGCGTACCGCACTCGATGTGCCCGGTGTCGGGGTGACGGTGACCATGGACCTCTCGGACTTCGGGAAACCGGTGCGCACGACGGTCCCGAGGCCCGAGGACGCCCTCCCGGTCAGCGGCTTCAGCGGCGTGCTGCTGGGCTGACCGCCCCGACCGCCCCTGGTCGACCGCGCGGTTACGGCGCGACGTCCTCCAGCGTCCGGCCGCTCGTCCGGCGGGTGGGGTGTCCGGCGGGTGGGGCGTCGGGCTGGTGGCCGGTCCGGCGGTGCGGCCCCCGGTGGCCCGGTCAGGGCTGCCACGGCACCCGGTGTTCGGCCAGGTGGGCCAGTACCGCGTGGTTCGCCTCCCAGCCGTCCGGGAACTTCACCAGCGTGCCCAGCTGGACCGGCTCCGTGGACGGGAAGTCGTCCAGCAGCTCGTCCACTCCCTCGCGGCAGACCACGATGCACGCGTGCCGGTGCCGGGAGGCGAGGACGCACAGGCGGCCCGTCTCCAGGTGGAAGGCGGTGGCGTCGGGGCGGCCGGAGAGCGGGTGCAGGACGACGGTGACGTCGTACTCGCGGCCCTGGAGCCGGTTCGCCGTGTCGACGGTCACCTCGGTCACCCCGAGGGCGGCCAGCGCGGCCCGTACCGCCGCCGCCTGGTCGCGGTGCGCCGTCCCGACGGCGACGCGGCCGGCGGTCAGGGGGGCGGGGTCGGGGGAACGCTCGGACGTGGCCGCGCCTTCGCGGTCCAGGAGCCGCCGGACCACTTCCGCCACCGCCCGCACCGCCTCCGGGTCGGTGCGCGGGGTGTGCCCGGCGGGCAGCTCCAGCAGACCCCAGCCCGAGCGCGCGGCCTCGTCGATCACCCGGTCGGGACCCGAGCCGTCCGACGCCACGGCGAAGGCCAGACTCCGGTCGCCGTGGCCCGTGCCGCTGCGGAACGGCGTGAACGGGTAGAACGCGTCGGAGACCAGCGGGGCCGCCGACGCCGGGAGCCGCCACGACACCGGCAGCCGGTGCTGCGGCAGGCCCGGGTTGTGCGCGAGGAGCGTGGTGACCGCGGACGCCGACGGGTCGTACGACAGGCCCGCCCACTGCTCGCTGCCCACCGTCGCGAACGGGTCCAGCTGCCCCGGGTCGCCCACGAACAGCGCCCGCTCGAACAGCCCGGCGACCGCGAGCAGCGCGTCGGAGCGCATCTGGTACGCCTCGTCGACGATGGCGTGCCGCCACGGCTCGTCCACCGTGACGTGCGCCCACTTCGCGGCGGTGGACAGGACGACGGCCTGCCCGGCGAGGTCGGCGGCCTTCGCCGACTTGCGGACGTTGTCCAGGGCGTCGAGCGCCTTGTCGTACGGGTCGGCGTCGCTGCTGTGCAGGCGGCCCACCGGCAGGTCGGGGTTCTGCTCGGCGAGGCGCAGGACCAGGTCGTCGACCTGGGCGTTGGTCTGCGCCACGACCATCAGGGAGCGGCCGGCCTCGGCCAGCTCCAGCGCCGCGCGGACCACGAGCGTGGACTTCCCGGCGCCGGGCGGGGAGTCGACGACGACACCGCGCTCGGTGCCGTGCAGGGTGTCGTGGAGGATCGCGGAGGTGGCGCGGGCCGCCTCCGCACCCGGGTCGAAGGCCGGCTCGGCGGACCGCCCGACGGGCGCGGTGGTGGTCTCGGCGGTCACAGGACGTCCTCCTCCGTCTGGGCGTCGGCGGGCTCCGGGACGGCGGCCGTCTCGCCGGGCGGCCCGCCGTGCGTCCACGGGGTCTGCTCGGGGTCGGGGAGCTTCGCGCCGCCGCGCTGCTCGTGCTCGAAGAGCGTGAAGCAGAGCCGGTCGCCCTTCTCCGGCACCGAACCGGCCTCGGGCTCCTTGCCGCGGCCCATCCTGTCCACGATCCGCAGCACGAGGATCCCCTCGTCCTCCTGCCCGACGAACTCCGCCGCCTGCGGTTTGCCGTCCAGCGACCGGTACACCTTGACCCGCTCGCCCAGGTGCGGGCGGTCGTCCGTGCGGACCGTGACCAGCGGACGCGGGCTCGGCCGCTTGCTCTCGCTGTACGCCATCACCACGTCGACGACCTCGCCGGCGAACGCCTCCCCGGACAGCCGCCGCCCGGCCATCACCAGCGGGTCGTCCAGAGCCTCCTGCGCCTCCAGCCGGGCCTGCTCCCGCTCACGGGTGGCGAGCTTGTTCGCCGCGGTCACCGCGTCGTCGCGGCGCGGCTGCGGGGGCTCGCCGGCCAGGACGCGGTCGCGGTGGGAGGTGAACGACCAGCGGTCCCGGGTCCACCGGTCCCCGACGTGCGCCCCGGCGGGCAGCTCCCGCAGCAGGTCCAGGCCCCGCCACACCGCGTCCCAGGTGGGCCGCGTACGGCTCTCGACCAGGGCGCGGATCTCCCGCTCGGCCGCGGTCAGCGCGCCGAGCCGGTCGTCGGCCTCCACACCGTCCTCGGCGGTCCGCAGGGCGGTGCGGGCCCGGTCGTAGCGCTCGATGGCGGGGGCGAGCAGCTTGTTGTCGAAGGCCGGGTCGGTCGCCGGGCCGGCGGGCGGGCACAGCAGCTGGCCGTCGGCGTCGCGGGCCAGTTCGGCGCGACGGGCGGCCTCGGCGCCGGTCAGGTCCGCGTCCTGCGGGGCGATCCACGCGAGCAGCGCGCCCAGGTGCTGGTCCTCCAGCGTGGACTGACCGGTCGCCCAGTGCCGGCCCAGCAGGTCGGTCATGGCGAGCAGCAGCGAGGAACCGGGCACGCGGGCCCGCTCGCCGTAGTGGGTCAGCCAGCGGCCGAGCAGCGGAACCCTCGGCGGCGCGGGGTGCGCGGCCTCCGGGTCCTGCTCCGCCGTGCGCCGGAACCGCATGGACCGGCCCAGCAGCCGGACGAAGTCGACGCCCGCGCGGCTCGGCACGATCAGCTGCGCGGCGTCCGCGCACAGGTCGACCTCGACCTTGACCCGCTTGCCCGTCTCCGGGTCGGTCTCGGTGCGTTCGGCGGCCTCGACGGCGTCCGCGTGGGCCTCGACGTGCGGCAGCACGACGTCGGCCAGCTGGGCCAGGAACGCGAAGCGCAGGTCGCGGTCGCGGGGCTGCGGGACGACCAGCAGGTGGGGCGCGTCCCGGTCGGTGCCGACCAGGGCGCCGAGCGGGGCGCCGGCCTCACCGGCCGTGATCAGCGGTACGAGGACGAGCGGCCGGTCGGACAGGTGCCGGTGCCGGACGGTGGCGGCGGGCTGGGCGCGGCCGGTGCGCACGGCCTCCAGCCGGGCGAGCGTGGTGATCAGCGACACCCCGCCACCCCGCTCCCCGTCCCGGCACCGACGGCGGCGGCGCCGGCCGTGGCGAGGGCTTCCGCGCGCAGTTCCGCCGCCCGGCGCAGGGCCGCCACCGCCGGGTCGTCCGGGTCGCCGGCCTCCCCGCGGGCCGCGGCGAGCACGTCCTCGACCGTGGACAGGCCGCCCAGCTCCGCCCGCACGGGTCGGCCGAGCGCCGTCACCGCGCCGGCCTCACGGGAGCGGGCGCGGCAGTGGAAGGCCAGCTCGCAGGCGGACAGGCACTCGGGCGCGTACGTCGCCGGGACCGCCTCGACCGCGGCCGTCAGCTCCGGGGCGGGCAGCTCGGGGGAGAAGCACAGGCCCTCGGGGAGCGCGTCGGCGATGTCCTCGATCCGGGTCAGCCGGGCCAGCTGGCGGTCGGTGACCGCGCGCTGCTTGCGTACGTCGACGGCGGAGGCGGTGGGCAGGTTGGAGAAGTCCTTGGGGCAGACGAGGAGCACGCGGTGACGCACGCGCGGGGCGGGATCCAGCCGGGCGGCGACCCGCTCCAGGGCCAGCACGTACACCGCGGCCTGCCGCGCGGCGGCGCCGACCTTCGCCGGGTCGGCGGAGCCGTCCAGCATGGGGAAGGACTTGATCTCCACGACCGTCCAGCCGCCGTCCGGGTGCACCACCACCGCGTCCGGCTCGAGGAAGGCGGGGGAGCCGGCGACGTCGAGGGCGAGCATCGGGTGGTCGAGGAGCGTCCAGGTGCCCGGTGCCGCGGCGCCGCCGGGGACGGTGGGAGCCGTCGCCTCCCGCAGGGCCAGGGCGGTGCGGGCCGCGCGCCCCTCGGGGCCGGTCGCGGAGAGGTCGGGCACGTGCGCGGCGGTGGGCGGCTCGGCGCCCGGGTCCAGCTTCTCGTGCACCAGCCGCAGCAGCTCGGCCCCGCCGTCCGCCTTGACCCGCGCCTCGAAGGCGTTGCCCCGCGTGAACGCGAACTGCGACTGTCCGAAGACCGACGGGGAGCCCAGCGCGCTCGCCAGCGACGCCTTGTCCACCCCGGCCCCGTCGAGGATCGCGCGCCGGCGGCAGCCCGGGTTGGCGGCGAGGGCGGCCAGGGCCCGCGCGTCCAGCGCCTTGGCCGGTACGTCGGGACCGCGCAGCTCAGCGAGCCGGTGCCGGAGTCTCGTCCCCCGCGTCCGAGGGGGAGGGGTCCGGCTCGGCTCCCGCTGTGAACCGCTGCTCGCGCTGCCGTGGAAATCGCTCACCCGCGGAAGTCTGGCATCCGCCACTGACAATCGGGGAACCAGCGACCTGCGGGGCGGATGCGGCGGCCGCGTCCGGGGCCGGTGCGACGGCCGCGGCGGAGGCGCGTCGGGTGGTGAACCGCACCCGCGTCCGCACCCGGTCGGCGGCCCTCAGGACGAACGGCGTCAGCAGCAGTCCCGCGCCCATCACGGCCGCGCCCGCGACCGCGTCGAGGAAGTAGTGGTTGGCGGTGCCCATCACCACGATCGTGGTCACCAGCGGATAGACGACGCCGGCCACCTTGGCCGCGCGGGTGCCGCCGTAGCGCCACAGCATCACGCCGCACCACAGGGACCAGCCCACGTGCAGGCTCGGCATGGCCGCGTACTGGTTGGTCATCCCGCCCAGCCCGCGCGGCGCGCTCGCCTCGCCGCCCCACCAGCCGTACGAGCTGTACTGGGCCATCGTGTCGACGAAGCCGTGTCCGGCGTCCAGCAGCCGGGGCGGGCAGGTGGGCAGCAGGGTGAAGCCGATGAGTCCTATGAAGGTGGACGTCATCAGCCAGGTGCGGGCCGCCCGGTAGCGCACGGTGCGCGAGCGGAAGATCCATATGAGGAGCGCGGGGGTGACCGCGTAGTGCAGCGACGCGTACCAGAAGTCGGCCGGTATGCCGATCCAGGGCTCGCGGGTGAAGAGGCGGTTGAGCGGGTGCTCCGCGTTGAGGAAGAGCGCCTTCTCTATCCGCAGGATGGCCAGGCCGTGGTCGACCGCGTCGGACACGTCGCCGCGCACGAGGAGGCGGCCGGCGGAGTAGCAGGCGTACACGAGGACGATGAGCGGCAGCTCGGTCCACCAGCGCAGCCGAGTCGTCGGGGCCGCCTCGGTGCCCGGTGTCTCGGTGTGCGGCAATCCGATCGCCCTCCCCCTTCACTCTCGCGCGCGCCTGATCTGACACGGACGTGACACTCTACGGCCTTGGCGCGCCCGCTTCACGGGGCGCCCTCGGCCCTGATAGACGCCCGGATCGCCCCCCGGGTTGCCCGTCGCGGGGGTGCGCGATGATGGAGGGGTCCCTCCGACATTTCTCCCGGAAAGGCCCCTTCATGGCACCGCGCATCCTGCTGGCCCGGCACGGACAGACCGAGTGGTCACTGTCCGGAAAGCACACCGGCAGGACCGACGTGCCGCTCCTGGAGGAGGGCCGGCGCGGTGCCAAGCTGCTGGGCGAGCGGCTGCACCGGGCGCCGCTGGACGGACTGCCCGGCGTCGAGGTGCGCACCAGTCCGCTCTCCCGCGCGCGGGAGACCTGCGAACTCGCCGGCTTCGGTGAGCGCGCGACCGACTGGGACACGCTGATGGAGTGGGACTACGGGGCGTACGAGGGCATGACGCCGGACGAGATCCAGGCCGTCCGCCCCGGCTGGCTCATCTGGCGGGACGGGGTCCCGGAGGGGGAAGGTCTCGCGGACGTCACCGCGCGCGCGGACGAGGTCGTCGCGTGGGCGCGGGAGGCGGACCGTGACGTCCTGGTCTTCGCCCACGGGCACATCCTGCGGTCGATCGGGGCGCGGTGGCTGGGACTGCCGCTGGACTTCGCGGCGCGGATACGGCTGAACCCGACGTCGCTGTCGGTGCTGGGGTGGGCGTACGGGGAACCGGCGCTGGAGAACTGGAACGACGTGGGGCACCTGGTGGGCTGACGCGGTGCTCCCCGCGCCCCCTGGACGCGGCGTTCAGGTCGCCGCCCTCCCCGGGCGCCCCCTAGGCCGGTCTGGGCAGGGCGGCGTGGCGGTCCAGGAAGGTGGAGACCCCCGAGGCGCGGCGGTGGGGGAGCAGGACCCGGGCCGTGGCCGCGAGCATCGTGTGGATGCGGGAGGACTGGACCTCGCCGAGCAGGTCCAGGACCCGCAGGCCCGCCCCCGCCGCTTCGTCGGGACGGCCGCCGCGGGCGAGGTCGTCCGCCAGTTCCGCCGAGTACAGCGCGAGGTTCCGGGTGAAGTGCCGATCCTGGAGCGCCGCCGCCCGGCGTGCGTGCCGGGCGGCCCGGGGCCAGTCGCCCAGGGTGGACCAGCACTGGGCCTCCAGCCCTTCCAGCTCGGCCTCGCCGTAGAAGCTCATCCACTCGGGGTCGGCGTCCGAGCCGCCCCGCCCGAAGTAGGCCTGCGCACGGGCCAGTGCCTGCTCGCAGCCGACGCGGTCGGCGAGCCCCGCCCAGCCGCCCGCCTCGCGCAGCGCGAGCAGGGACAACAACCGGGCCGAGCCCAGCGGGCGGGCGGCGCGCTGCGCGGCCTGGGCCGCCCGTACCGCCTCGCGCGGGCGGCCGGCGTCCCGGGCCAGGAAGGCCATGTTGCAGAAGGCGTGCGCCTCCAGACCCGGGTCGCCGGTCATGCGGGCGGTGGCGAGGGCCTCCGCGTAGTGCGAGCGGGCGTCGTCGAAGCGCCCGGAGTCGTGTGCCAGCCAGCCCACCGAGATCGCCAGCTCCCCGGCGCCCGCGTACAGCCGGTCCGCCGTCGCCTGCCGGGTCGCGCCCGCGTCCAGCAGCGCGTACGCGGTGCGCAGCGGGGTCGCCGCGCGCCGGTACAGACCGTCCGCGCCGTGCCGGTCGTCGAGCAGCCGGATCCGGCGGACGGCCTCTTCGAGCGCGCCGGCGTCGCCCGCCCCGGCCCGGCGCACGGGGTGCCCGGCCGCCGCGGCGTCGAGGGCGAGGCCCAGGGGGCCCAGCGAGGCGGCCACCGTGGCACCGCTCGTCATGAATGCGCGACGCAGCACGTCGCTCTCCTCGTTGTCGTCCTGCTTGTCGTACGGGTCCTGCGGGTCCTGCGGGTTCTGCGGGTCCTGCGCTTCGTGCGTGTGCTCCTTGTCATACGGCTCACCCGCCTCCCCTGTCTCACCTGCGGCGGGGACCGGTGCCCGGCGTCCGCGTACCGACGAGCGGGGCGCGAACCCCAGGTCGGTGAGCGTGCGGCCGGGGAACATGTGGAGGAACACCCGCTCGTACGCGTAGTTGGGGCAGCGGATCTCGCCCGCCTCGACCCGGCCGACGTAGCGCGCGTCACAGCTGACCCGCTCGCCGATCTCCCGCGCGGCCCTGCGCACCGCCGCCGCGAACTCGGCCGGCGAGCGTGTCCCGCGCAGGCGCCGGAAGGCGAGGTTGGGCCGCGGTGGCCGGTCGGAGGGGGCGGAGGTCAGCGTTGACGACACCATGGCCGGGTCCTCTCGTGCGAACCGTCGAACCATGCCGGGACAGGGGCGCTTCGGGGGATTCCTCCGTCTGTCGCCCTTGTGTCCGGCGGGCAAGAACGTACCGGCTGTGACGGAGTGGCCACGCAGTGTTTGGCTACAAACCGGATATCTCATCCACGATCTGCCATGAAGTGCCATCCTTTGCGGCGGACTTGTGCCGTAGCCGTTGACAGTCCGTGGCGTTGGACCCTGTGGACCGGGAGGCCCCCGACTCCCGACCCGCTCGTCCAAGGAGGAGTTCCGTGGTGGAGGCCGGGATGGAGACCAGTCGGATCAGTGATCCCCCCTGCGACGCCTGTGACGTCGTCACCGTGCCGACCCGGCAGGGTCTGGAAGCGGTCGACATCCTCAGGCGGGGTGCCGGTGAGGCGGTGGGCCCGGTGATCCACGACGACGGCTGCGACACCCTCGGATTCCTGGTGCCCCCGGGTACGGCCGCCGCCTGGGACGTGCCGGGGAGCACCTGCACGGAGACCGACGGCCGCGGGCTCCGGCTGGACCTGGCACCCGAGCCTCCCGTCGCCGGCTCGGACTGGCTGCTGCCGCCGGGCGAGGCGGACCTGGCGACCGACCCCGCCGTCCTGCGCGCCGCGCTGGGCGAGGCGGCCCGGCTGATCGAGGCCGCGGACAGCTGCCGCTGAGCCGACGGGCCGCCGGGCCGCCGGGCCGCCGAGCCGACGGCAGCCGGGCCGACCGTGCCGGGTGGCTCCGGCGTGCGGCGTCCGGAGTCCGGCGTCCGGCGTCCGGCGTACGCCGATGGTCCGATAATGGGCCGATGGGAAAGTCCAGGAACCCCCGCCGCGGGCGCGCTGCCGCCGAGACCGTCGTCGAGAACGTCGACGGCGGGCGCGCCGAGCTGATCCCCGACCGGGAGCGGCCCCGGGCCTGGACGCTGCTGATCGACGGTGCCCCGCAGTCGCACGTCGACCTCGACGATCCGGCGTACCTGGCCTTCGAGTACCAGCGCCGCATCGGGCACGTCATCGACCTGGCCGCCCCGACGGGCAAGCCCGTCCAGGCCGTGCACCTCGGCGGCGGTGCCTTCACCCTCGCCCGCTACGTCGCCGCCACCCGCCCCCGCTCCACCCAGCAGGTGGTCGAGCGGGACGCGGCCCTGGTCCAGCTGGTCCGCCGGGAGCTGCCCCCGGACCCCGGCGCGCGGATCCGGGTGCGCTCCACCGACGCCCGCGCCGGGCTGGCCAAGGTGCCCGACGGCTGGGCGGACCTGGTCGTCGCGGACGTGTTCAGCGGGGCCCGCACGCCCGCCCACCTGACGTCCCTGGAGTTCCTCGACGAGGTGCGGCGCGCCCTCGCGCCCGGCGGGGTCCTCGCCGCCAACCTCGCCGACGGGCCGCCGCTCGCGCACCTGCGCGGCCAGATCGCCACCGCCGCCGCCCGCTTCCCGCACCTCGCCCTCGTCGCCGACCCGGCCGTGCTGCGCGGCAGACGCTTCGGCAATGCGGTCCTGGTCGCCTCCGACCACCCGCTGCCCGTCGCAGAACTCACCCGCCGCGCCGCCTCCGACCCCCAGCCCGCCCGCGTGGAACACGGGCGCGCGCTGACCGACTTCACCGGCGGCGCCGTACCCGTGACGGACACGGCGGCGGTCGCCTCCCCGGCACCCCCGGCCTCCGTCTTCCGGTGACGCCGTGATCCGGGGGCGTCGTGACCCAGTGACGCCGTGATCCAGGGGCGTCGTGGGCCCCGGGGCGCCGGCGGCTCAGTAGCTGCCGATCTCCACCCGCGGCGGCCCGTCGTGCCAGGTGCAGAACACGGACACGCGGTCCCCGCCGGAGGTGAACTCCACCCGGATCCAGGACTCCGTCTTCCACACCTGCATCGACCAGCCCGCGCCCGGTGTCGCCGACACCAGGGACGCGGAGGACGGACCGAGGTCGAACACCGCGCGACCGCCGTCCGTGTCGTAGCTCCTGACCCGGCCGGACGTGGCCGGGGAGTCGTCCGCCGGGCCCTCGGGAGCGGTGGACGGCGCGGTCCGCGACGGGGAGGGAGCCGGCGCGCGTGGGGTCTCGCTCGGCGCCGGCGACGGACTCCCCGACGGCGACGGCCGCCGGGTGGACGACGCCCGTGACTCCGAGCCGTCCGCCCCCGCCGCGTCCTCCGCGCCTTCCGCGCTCGCGGAGCCGTCCGCGTCGCGCGCGTCCCGCACGGACGCGTCGCCCGCCGTGATGGGCAGCGCGCGGGGCGCGTCGTAGGCCGTGCCCGTCATCACCGTGTGGACACCCCACCACGACAGCGTGACCGCCGCGCCGGTGGCGAGCAGCCAGGCCAGTACGTGTACGAGTCCTCTGCGCATCGCGGGCCATACTGCCCCACGCGTCCCACACGTGTCGCCCGAACCCCTCTGGAAGGGGGCCGGTCCGGAGTTGTCCACAGGCCCGCACCGCTTTCCGGCGCATGGCGTACGGTGCCGCCCATGGCAAGTGTGCTCGTGGTCGAGGACGACCAGTTCGTACGCTCGGCGCTCATCCGGCACCTGACCGACGCCGCGCACACCGTGCGCAGTGTGGGTACGGCGCTGGAGGCGCTGCGCGAGGTCGCCCATTTCCGTTTCGACGTGGTGATCCTGGACCTCGGACTGCCCGACCTGGACGGTTCCGAGGCCCTGAAGATGCTGCGCGGCATCACCGACGTACCGGTGATCGTCGCCACCGCCCGGGACGACGAGGCGGAGGTCGTACGGCTGTTGAACGCGGGCGCCGACGACTACCTCACCAAGCCGTTCTCCGTCGAGCACCTGTCGGCCCGGATGGCGGCCGTCCTGCGCCGCGCCCGGTCCGGGCCCGCCGAGGCGGCGCCGTCCACCGTCATCCGGGTCGGCGGCCTCACCGTCGACCCGCTGCGCCGGCAGGCCGAACTGGACGGTAACCGGCTCGACCTGACCCGCCGTGAGTTCGACCTGCTCGCCTTCCTGGCCGGCCGTCCGGGCGTCGTCGTCCCCCGCAAGGAGCTGCTCGCCGAGGTCTGGCAGCAGTCCTACGGCGACGACCAGACCATCGACGTCCACCTGTCCTGGCTGCGGCGCAAGCTCGGCGAGACCGCGGCCCGGCCGCGCTATCTGCACACCCTGCGCGGAGTCGGCGTGAAGCTCGAACCGCCCACGGAACCGCCCGCCGGGCCACCCACGCAGCCGTCCGCCGGGCCGTCCGCCGGTCTTCCCGGAGCGGAGCCGCCGCGATGAGGTGGGCCCTGGTCAAGGTGTCGCTCGCGGTGACCGCGATGGTCGTGGTCGCCTTCGCGGTGCCGCTCGGGCTGGTCATCCGGGAGATGGCCCGGGACCGCGCCTTCTCCAACGCCGAGCGGGAGGCGGCGGCCGTCGCCCCGGCGCTGTCCATCACCACCGACCGCGAGCAGCTGGAACGCGTCGTCGCCTCCGCCGGCTCGGACACCGCGATGGCCGTGCACATACCGGCGTCCGGTGGGGAGGGCGATGCGACCGACCTCGGCCGGCAGCGAGCCACCGACGAGGACATCGCCGCCGTACGGGAGATGGGCCGCGCCTCCACCACAGAGGTGCGCGGCGGCTCCACGCTGCTCCAGCCCGTCGCGCTCAGCTCCGGCGAGATCGCGGTCGTCGAGGTGTACGTCCCCGAGTCCGAGGTCACCAACGGCGTCGGCACGGCCTGGGCGGTGCTCGCCGCGGTCGGCGCCGCACTGATCGTCGGCTCGGTCGCCGTCGCCGACCGGCTGGGCCTGCGGATGGTGCAGCCGGCCCGGCGCCTGGCCGACGGCGCGCACGAGCTGGGGGAGGGGAAGCTCGGCGCGCGGGTGCCGGAGGAGGGGCCGAACGAACTGCGCCTCGCGGCGGCCGCGTTCAACTCGATGGCGGACCAGGTGGTCCAACTCCTGGCCAACGAACGGGAACTGGCCGCGGACCTGTCCCACCGCCTGCGCACCCCGCTGACCGTGCTGCGGCTCAACGCGGCCTCGCTCGGGGACGGACCGGCGGCCGAGCAGACCCGGGCCGCCGTGGAGCAGCTGGAGCGCGAGGTCGACACCATCATCCGTACCGCCCGGGACGCCAAGCCGCAGACCGCCGCGGCCCCTCCCGGCGCCGGGTGCGACGCGGCCGAGGTGGTCCGGGAGCGCATGGCGTTCTGGTCCGCGCTCGCCGAGGACGAGGGCCGCAAGTGGCGGGTGGCCGGCGCCGACCGCCCGGTGCGCATACCCGTGGCCCGCGCCGACCTCGCCGCGTCCCTGGACGCCCTGCTCGGCAACGTCTTCCGGCACACCGCCGAGGGCACCGCCTTCGCCGTCGACCTGCACAACGGCGAGGACGCGGTGATCGTCCTCGTGTCCGACGCCGGCCCCGGCATCCCCGACCCCCAGGCGGCGATGGCCCGCGGCCGGGGCTCGGGCAGCGACGGGTCGACCGGGCTCGGCCTGGACATCGTGCGCCGGCTGGCGGAGTCGACCGGCGGGGACGTACGCATCGGTGCCTCCGTGCTCGGCGGCACCGAGGTGCGGATCTGGATCCAGCTCGACGGGCGGGCGGCGCCCGCGCGGCGCGGGCACCGGGGGACCGTCCGGCGCCGCCGCGGCCCCCGGCTGGTCGCCGGCTTCAACCGGTCCCGGTCCCTCCCCTGACCGCGCACGCAGGAGGGGCGCGGCACCCCCCGTGGCATGCCGCGCCCCCCTCCTCGCCCCCGTACCGGCGCCCCGCCTCGCTCGCCCGGGCAGGGCGGCCGGCCGCCTACTCCGCCGAATCCACCGGCGGCAGCGTCCCGGTGCGGGCCGCGCGCCCGTACCACAGGGCGCTGGACTTCGGGGTGCGCTGCTGGGACGCGTAGTCGACGTACACCGCGCCGAACCGCTTCTCGTAGCCGTAGGCCCACTCGAAGTTGTCCAGCAGGGACCACAGGTAGTAGCCGCGGACGTCGGCGCCGTCGGCGATGGCCCGGCGGACCGCCCGCAGGTGGCCGTCCAGGTAGGCGACCCGCTCCGGGTCGTGCACCGTGCCGTCCGCGCCGGGCTTGTCGTCGTAGGCGGCGCCGTTCTCGCTGATGTACAGCGGCAGTCCGGGGGCCTCACGGTGGTAGCGCATGATCAGCTCGTGCAGGCCGGTCGGGTCGACGGTCCAGCCCATCTCCGTACGCTCGCCCGGCGGCTGGTGGAACGCCACGTCCTCGGCGGCCGGCCACGGCGAGTGGTCGCTCTCGCCGTGGCCGTCGGCGCGCGGGGCGCGCGAGTCCGCGTCGGCCGCCGACACCACGGTGGGCGTGTAGTAGTTGAGGCAGACCGCGTCCAGCGGCTGGCGGATCAGGCCCAGGTCGCCGTCCTCGACGTACGACCAGTCGGTGACCGGCGCCGTCGCCTCCAGCAGTGTTCGCGGGTAGGCGCCGTGCAGGATCGGGCCGTGGAAGACGCCGCCGGACAGGTCGTCGATCTTCTGCGCCGCGGCCAGGTCCGCCGGGTTCTGCGACAGCGGACGCACGACGGAGGTGTTGAGGCTGATCGCCACCGAGTTGCGGGCCGGCATCACCGAACGCAGCGCCACCGTGCCCAGGCCGTGCGCCAGGTTCAGGTGGTGCGCGGCGCGCAGCGAGGCCGCCGGGTCGGTCCGGCCGGGAGCGTGCACTCCGGAGGCGTAGCCCAGGAACGCCGCGCACCACGGCTCGTTCAGCGTGATCCACTGCTCCACGCGGTCGCCGAGCGCCTCGCCGACGATCTGGGCGTACTCGGCGAACCGGTACGCGGTGTCCCGCTCGGGCCAGCCGCCCGCGTCCTCCAGCTCCTGCGGCAGGTCCCAGTGGTAGAGGGTGACGGCCGGCTTGATCCCGGCGGCCAGCAGCTCGTCGACCAGACGGCGGTAGAAGTCCAGGCCGCGCTGGACGGCGGGGCCCCGGCCGGTCGGCTGCACCCGGGGCCAGGAGACGGAGAAGCGGTAGGCGCCCAGCCCCAGCTCCTTCATCAGCGCCACGTCGTCGCGGTAGCGGTGGTAGTGGTCGACAGCGATGTCGCCGTGGTCGCCGCCGGCCGTCTTCCCCGGCGTATGGCTGAAGGTGTCCCAGATCGAGGGGGTACGGCCGTCCTCTCGCACCGCGCCCTCGATCTGGTACGCCGAGGTCGCGGCGCCCCACAGGAAGGCGGGGGGGAAGGTCACCGGCGTCACCGGCGTTGCGGACTCAAGCATGGAAGCGCTCCCATAGCGGGTCGGGAAAGACCGACGCGTAGTGATGACGAGGGGGGAAGGCGGGGCCGGGGCGGCGGTGACCCGGCCCCCGATGGAGAGGTCAGCCCTTGACGGCGCCCTGCATGATGCCGCCCACGATCTGCTTGCCGAAGATCGCGAAGACCAGCAGCAGGGGCAGGGTGCCGAGCAGCGCGCCGCCCATGATCAGGGCCTGGTCCGGGGTGAAGCCGCGACCGAGGCCCGCCACCGCCACCTGCACGGTCGGGTTGCCGTTCTGGGTGAGCACCAGGAACGGCCACAGGAAGTCGTTCCACACCTGCACGAAGATCAGCATGCCCAGCACGGCCATCGCGGGCCGCGCGGCCGGGAACACCACGTGCCACACCACGCGCCAACTGCTGGCACCGTCCACGCGCGCCGCCTCGATGATCTCGTCCGGCAGCGCCTGGAGCAGGTACTGCCGCATGAAGAACACACCGAACGCGCTGACCAGCGACGGGAAGATCACCGCCTGGAGCTGGTCGGTCCAGTCCAGCTTGGCCACCATCATGTACAGCGGGATGATGCTCAGCTGCGGCGGGATCATCATCGTGCCGACCACGATCAGCATCAGCGCGTTGCGGCCCCGGAACTTCAGCTTGGCGAAGGCGAAGCCGGCGATCGTCGACAGGAAGACGACGGTGACCGCCGAGATCCCCGCGACGATCGTGGTGTTGAGGATCGCCTCGCCCATGTTGGCGTCGGACCAGGCGATCTCGATCTTGTCGAAGAGGTTGCCGCCGAACCAGAACGGCGGCGGCGTCTGGGCCAGCCGCTGGTTGTCGCGGGAGGCGGCGATCGCCGTCCACACCAGCGGGAACAGCGACCCGATGGTGAACAGCACGAGGATGATGTACGCGATCGGACCGGCGTGCAGCTGCCCGCCGGCCCGGGCGGCCTTGGACCGCGGGCCCCGCCGGGGCGGCTCGGGCACCGGGTCCGCCGGGGGTTTCGTCAGGGTCGTCGTCACGGCCGGTTCTCCTTAACTACTGGCGCGCAGCCGGCGCGAGATGACGTAGTTGACGATCCCGATCACGATGAGGATCAGGAACATCGTCCAGGCGATCGCCGAGGCGCGGCCCAGGTGCTGGTTGACCCAGCCCTGCTCGTACAGGTAGAGGCCGAGCGTCTGGAACTGGTGCTGGGAGCCGCCCGACGCGCCCTTGTTGGCGTCGAACAGCAGGGGCTCACCGAACAGCTGCGAGGCGCCGATGGTCGACACGACGACCGTGAACAGGATCGTGGGGCGCAGCTGGGGCAGCGTGACGTGGATGAACTGCCGCCACCGGCTGGCACCGTCCAGCGCCGCCGACTCGTACAGGTCCTGCGGGATCGCCTGCATCGCCGCCAGGTAGATCAGCGCGTTGTAGCCGGTCCAGCGCCAGATGACGATGGACGAGACGGCGATCTGGGACGGCCACTTGTCGTTCTGCCAGTCGATCTTGTCCAGGCCGACCAGGTCCATGGCCCAGTTGATCATGCCGTAGTCGCGGCCGAAGAGCAGCACGAAGACCAGCGAGGCGGCGGCGATCGACGTCGCGTACGGCGCGAGCATCACGACGCGGTAGAAGGTGGAGCCGCGCAGCTTGTAGTTGAGGATGTGCGCCAGGCCCATCGCCATCATCAGCTGCGGCACCGTCGAGATGATCCCGATGGTCAGCGTGTTCTTCGCGGCGTTCCAGAAGAACTCGTCGTCGAAGATGCGGGTGAAGTTGTCCAGGCCCGCCCACTGCATGTCGGTGGGCGCGGTCAGCTCCACCGTGTGCAGCGAGGCCCAGCCGGTGTAGATCAGCGGGAACAGGCCGAACGCGGCGAAGAGCAGGAAGAAGGGGGAGACGAACGCGTACGGGCTCCAGCGCAGGTCCCGCTGCCAGCGGCGGGACAGCCTGGCCCGCTTGCGCTCCACCTGGGCGGATGCCCCGGAGGGCGGGCCGCCCGGGGCCGCGCCCCCCTTCGCGGGGGGCGCGGCGGTGTCGTGCCGGGTGGTCATTCCGGTCACTTCTCCAGGTTGTTGTCGATGGTCTTGGTGGCGTTCTCCCAGGCCTCCTCGGGCGACTTGCCCTGGGTGACGAGGATGACGCCGTTGTCCGTCAGACCCTGCTGGATGATCTGGTC
Source organism: Streptomyces sp. BK79 (assembly GCF_044142145.1). Lineage (NCBI taxonomy): Bacteria > Bacillati > Actinomycetota > Actinomycetes > Kitasatosporales > Streptomycetaceae > Streptomyces > Streptomyces sp. BK79. The sequence goes on along the minus strand of NZ_JBHVOC010000002.1, from coordinate 182,060 downwards.
CTTCGGGCCGATCACCTGGGCCGGGATGGACTCGGCGGCCTTGGCGAAGATGGAGCCGATCGGCGAGTCACCGGTCATCTCGTTCTTCGCGCCCGTGACCTGCGGCAGCTTGTACGCGGCCGGGGCGCTCGGGAAGCTGCCCTGCACGGCGAACAGCTTGGCCTGCTGCTCCGGCGCGGTCAGCCAGGCGACGAACTTCTGCGCCTCCTCGACGTTCTTGCCGCTCTTGGGCACGCCCAGGAAGGAGCCGCCCCAGTTGCCGGACTTCGGCGCCGCGGCCACGTCCCACTTGCCGGCCGCGTCGGGCTGCGACTTGCCCTTGATGGTGCCGATCATCCACGGCGGGCAGGCGACGGTGGCGAAGAGGTTGTTGGAGATGGTCTGTTCCCAGGCGGGCTGGAACTGGGTCTGCGCCTGGACGAGGCCCTTCTCGGCGGCCTCCGCGGTCAGGTCGAAGGCGTCCTTGACGGCGGGGTTGGTCTTGTAGACGACCTTGCCGGAGGCGTCGTAGAACTTCTCCTCCTCACTGCTGAGGATGGCGTTGATCAGGCCGCCGGGGGAGTCCATGAAGTAGGTGTCCTTGCCGGCACCCTTCTTGTACTTCTCGCCGGCCTCGACGAACTTCTTCCAGTCGCCGGCCCACAGCGCGCCGACCTCGTCGCGGTCGGTGGGCAGGCCCGCCTTCTCGAAGAGGTCCTTGCGGTAGCAGATGGCCATCGGGCCGATGTCGGTGCCGAGGCCGACCGCCTGGCCGTCCTTGGTGACGCCCTGCTTCCACTTCCAGTCCAGCCAGCTGCTGGGCTGTACGCCCTCGACCTTGGCCATGTCCACGAACTTGTCCGCCTGGGTCTCGACGACCTCGGCGATGTTGCCGACCTCGATCGCCTGGACGTCCTGGAGGCCGCTGTTCGTGGTGAGGTGGTTGACCAGAGCGGGGTAGTAGTTCTCGTTCCGCTCGGTGACGGTCTCCTCGATGTTGATGTCGGGGTTGAGCTTCTCGTACTCCTCGTAGAGGCCCGCCTCCTTGAAGCCCATGGTGCCGAACAGGCCGAGGGTGATGGTGGTCTTGCCGCTGCTGTCGCCCGACGACGTGCTGTCCTCGTCGTTGCCGTCGTCGGCACAGCCGGCCAGCAGCCCGGCGCCCAGCGACGCGACGGCCGCGATGACCACCGCTCTGCGGGCGGATCGTGTACGTGCTGCTCGCATTGCGTCCTCCTGTTGCCCTGACGTGCCGACCCCCCGGCCAACTACATGGTTGGACCCGCTGCTTCATGTGGTTCGTTCGACGCTGCGGCTCGGGCGGGGAACGTGCGGGATGTGTAAGTGCCAGGTAGTGTGGGAGCGCTCCCACAAGTGATGTGTTGAAGAGTCGTCGGTCCGGGCGGGGGTGTCAAGGGAGCGGACGCGACGAAGTGCGTTCAGTTATCGGCCTGTTAACTGGACGCTACGGACGGCGTGCGGAGACCTCCGCGCGAGGGGTGGCGGACCCGGAGCCGGTCATTACACCCGACCGGCCTGTTAAATTCCAGGCCAGCCGCAGAGTGCGGGGTGTCGACGGGAGGCGGAGCCGATGGCAGGCCACGGAGCGCGGGGGCGGAGCGGTGGCCGGCCCACCCTCGAAGAGGTGGCGGTCCGGGCGGGCGTCGGCCGCGGCACGGTCTCCCGGGTGATCAACGGCTCGCCCCGGGTGAGCGACGCGACCCGGGCGGCCGTCGAGGCGGCGGTCGCGGAACTCGGTTACGTCCCGAACACGGCGGCCCGCGCGCTGGCCGCCAACCGCACGGACGCCATCGCCCTGGTGGTGCCCGAGCCGGAGACCCGGTTCTTCGCGGAACCGTACTTCTCGGACATGCTGAAGGGCGTCGGCTCCGCGCTCTCCGACACCGAGATGCAGTTGCTGCTGATCTTCGCGGGCAGCGACCGGGAGCGGCGGCGGCTCGCCCAGTACCTGGCCGCCCACCGGGTGGACGGCGTCCTGCTGGTCTCGGTGCACGCCGACGACCCGCTGCCCGACCTGCTGGCACAGCTGGAGATCCCCGCGGTGATCAGCGGCCCGCGCTCGGCCGCGGAGTCGCTGGCGTCCGTGGACTCCGACAACTACGGCGGCGCCCGCTCGGCCGTCGAGCACCTGCTCTCCCGCGGACGCCGCAGCATCGCCCACATCACCGGCCGCCTCGACGTGTACGGCGCCCAGCGGCGCGTCGACGGCTACCGCGAGGCCCTGCGCGACGCGGGGCACGCGCCGGACGAGCGGTTGATCGAGGCGGGGGACTTCAGCGAGGAGGGCGGGCACCGCGCGATGGTGGAGCTGCTGCGCCGCCGCCCCGACGTGGACGCGGTCTTCGCCGGCTCGGACGTCACGGCGGCCGGCGCGCGGCAGGCCCTGCGGGAGGCGGGCCGGCGCATCCCGGACGACGTGGCGCTGGTCGGCTACGACGACTCGGCCATAGCCCGGCACATGGATCCGCCGCTGACCAGTGTGCGGCAGCCCATCGAGGAGATGGGGCGCGCGATGATCGACCTGCTGCTGGCCGAGATCGCGGACCGCCGTCCGGCGGCCTCACGGGGGCTGGAGCGGCATCAGGTGGTCCTGGCGACGGAACTGGTGGAGCGGGCGTCCTCGTGACGGGACGGCGGCCCGGGCGCGCGTGATCCGGGCCGCCCGGCCCCACCGGGCACGGCACACCGCCCCGGAACGCCGTCAGCCGGTGACCTTCTCTTGAAGGTCACCGGCTGACGGATCAGGGTGAGTGACGGGACTTGAACCCGCGGCATCCTGGACCACAACCAGGTGCTCTACCAGCTGAGCTACACCCACCAAGGCCGGTTGTCGAATCCCGCGTGGCGGGGTTCCCCGACCGGCTGAGAAAAAGTGTACAGGGTCCGAAGGGGTGCTCGCGCACGCGTTTCGCGACGCCGCTCCCCGGCGGGCCGGCGCCGCTACTGGGCGGGCAGGACGTGCTTGGCGGCGATCGCCTTCGCGGTCTCGGAGTCGGGGCCCGGCTGCGGGACGAAGACGGCTTCCCGGTAGTAGCGCAGCTCGGCGATCGACTCGCGGATGTCGGCGAGCGCGCGGTGGTTGCCGTTCTTCTCGGGACTGTTGAAGTAGGCCCGCGGGTACCAGCGGCGGGCCAGCTCCTTGATCGAGGAGACGTCGACGATCCGGTAGTGGAGGTAGTCCTCCAGCGTGGGCATGTCCCGCAGCAGGAAGCCGCGGTCGGTGCCCACGGAGTTCCCGCACAGCGGGGCCTTGCCGGGCTCCTTGACGTGCTCCTTCACGTACGCCAGCACCCGCGCCTCGGCGTCCGCCAGCGTCGTGCCGCCGTCGAGCTCCGCGAGCAGGCCGGACGCGGTGTGCATCTGACGCACCACCTCCGGCATCGTCTCCAGGGCCCGCGCGGGCGGGCGTACGACGATGTCGACACCGTCACCGAGGATGTTCAGCTCGGAGTCGGTGACGAGGGCGGCCACCTCGATGAGCGCGTCGTCGGACAGCGAGAGGCCGGTCATCTCGCAGTCGATCCACACCATGCGATCGTTCATGCGGACACCCTACGGCCGACGTCGGCGGTCCGGTCCCCCGGCGTCGGTGTGGGCCTCCACGCCGGACGGGCTGAGATGCCCGTCCGGCGTTTCGCGGGTTCACGGCGCGCTGCGCTGCCCCGGCAGGCTCCCGGCCGCCGCCGGCATCGGGGCGGCCGTGCGGCGGGTCTGGAACGGCACCGCGCCGTCCGGTGACACGGCGGCCGGCTCCGGGGCGGCGGGGGAGCGGGCCGGCCCCGCCAGGCCGGCGTCCGGGTCCGCCTGCCGGTCGCCCTGGGGGCGGCGGGCCCGGTACGCGGCCCGGTAGGCCGCCGGGGACGAGCCGAGCTGGCGGCGGAAGTGCCCGCGCAGGGCCACCGGCGAGCGGAAGCCGCAGCGGCCCGCGACCTCGTCCACCGAGTAGTCGGACGTCTCCAGCAGCCGCTGCGCCTGGAGCACCCGCTGGGTGATCAGCCACTGCAGCGGCGCGCTGCCCGTCAGCGAACGGAACCGGCGGTCGAAGGTGCGGCGGCTCATGTACGCCCGTGCCGCCAGCGTCTCCACGTCGAACTGCTCGTGGAGGTGCTCCAGCGCCCAGGCGACGACCTCGGCCAGCGGGTCGGCGCCGATCTCCTCCGGTAAAGACCTGTCGAGGTAGCGCTCCTGGCCGCCCGAGCGGCGCGGCGGGACCACCAGGCGGCGGGCCAGCGCGCCGGCCGCCTCGTTGCCGTGGTCCGTGCGCACGATGTGCAGACACAGGTCGATGCCGGCCGCCGTGCCCGCCGACGTGAGCACGTCGCCGTCGTCCACGAACAGCTCGCGCGGATCGACGTGCACCGACGGGTAGCGCTTGGCCAGCGTCGGCGCGTACATCCAGTGGGTGGTCGCGGGGCGGCCGTCGAGCAGGCCCGCCGCGGCCAGGACGAAGGCGCCGGTGCACAGGCCGACGATGCGGGCACCCTCCTCGTGCGCCCGGCGCAGCGCGTCGAGCGCGTCATCGGGCGGCGGCGAGGTGATCGACCGCCAGGCCGGCACGACGACCGTCCCGGCCCGGGAGATCGCCTCCAGCCCCTGGGGCGCGGTGAGTTCGAGGCCCCCCGTGGTCCGCAGCGGGCCCTCCTCGCCGGCGCACACCAGCAGTCGGTAACGCGGCACGCCGGCGTCCTGGCGGTCGATCCCGAACACCGACAGCGGTATGGAACTCTCGAAGATGGGGCCGCCGCTGAACAGCAGCACCGCGACGATCTCCTTGCGGCGTCGCCCGGAGAGCTTCCGGGCCGCGGCTTCCGGCGCGGCGGTGGAGTCGTGGCTCATCCTGCTAAGCCCCCCTTTGTGGTCGCGGCGCCCTGATCCCTTCGGGTCTGTCGCTCCAACACGTTTCCCCTCGGTCCTGCACGAGTCCCCCGCCGTAGACAGTCAAGATCGAATCTACTGTGTCCCGTCGCGCCACAGTGGCCGGTTCGGCACTTGGGACATTGTCGACATGGCAACTTGGCGTGAAGCAGTCGATCACGAAGCGTTGCACTCTGGGGCGCCGCAGGGAAGTGCGCCTTGTCGGGGTGGCCAATCCACGTAGGGTGCGCGGGGTCCCCGATGCCCTGTCCGTGCAGGTGGAACGGGGGATGGGGGGTGGTGGGGGCCGGGGATGAGCCACCCTGGGAAGTTGGCTGAAAAGAGGCGCACGCGTGCGCGGAAACCGGTCAGTCGACCGGTGTGTTTTCCGCTGTGTGACGTCCACCCCTATGGGCGCCCCTGCCCGCCGGGGGACCGGCCCGGTGCCGGCGGCCGGGCCGCGGCCCGGGATCCGCGCCGGGCGGCCGGGCGGCGAGGCGCTCGGAGCGGCGCAGCAGCACACGGCACGCGCCGGTGACCGCGGCCAGACCGAGGGCGGTGCCGGCGGCGCCGGCGAGCGAGGTGCCGCACCACAGGAGGACGACCGGGACCAGGAAGCAGCTGAAGGCCGCCCAGCGGACGAGGTCGGTCACACCGTCCCGGGGCGGGGCGGCGGGCTGGCGGGGTCCGGACATGCGTGCTCCCTGGGGCCGGCGGCAAGGGGATCAACGCCCGGGGGGCCGGGCGGTCACGACCGGTCACGGACAGTTGAATCCCGCGCAAACCGCCTGTACAGCGCAGCAACCATTGCGTTACGGGCGCCCCCTCGGGCATGCTCCGGGGAACCCGCGGCGGACCGTACGCGGGATCCGGGCGAAGGAGGCGTGGCGCCGTACCCTTGGGGGTATGGGGTTGGGAAGACCATTCCCGGACACACAGAAGCTCCGCCGCCCACTGTTGTCCCCCATAGAGGATAAAAACGCCGAGACAGCCATGGCCGGTCACGAATTCTTCGAACCCGCGGACCGCAAGCGGCCCGTCGCCGAACCTACGGCGGCCGAGCCCCTGGCGGCCGGAGAGCCACGCCAGTCGTGCGACCCAGCCTTCAAGCACGGTGTCGTCGTCGGCTTCGACGGCTCCACATCAAGTGAGCGTGCCCTCGCGTACGCCATCGGCATGGCTCGCCGGCTCGCTTCGGGCCTGGTGATCGTGCACGTCGCCAACCGGCTGCCCACCACGGTGTGGGCCGGCTGCGAGCCCCCCGTCTTCGTCGACGTGCCGGACCACCGCACCGAGGTGCTGGGGCTGGAGCTGGCGTGCGCGGACTATCTCGCCGAGGTGCCCTGGATCCTGGTCGAGCGCGGCGGCGACATCTGCCACGAACTCGAAGAGGTGGGGCGGGAGTACGAGGCGGACGCCATCGTCGTCGGCTCCAGCCACGGTCTGGTGGGGCGCCTGTTCGGCTCGGTCGCCGGCCGGCTCGCCAAGCGGGCGCAGCGGCCCGTGGTGGTCATCCCGTAGCCGCCTCGGCGGCCTGAGGCGGTCCTGCTGCTCGCGGTCGCCCGGTACGCGGCGACGGCGGTTCTGGCGCACCGGCACACGGGTGTCTCGCGACGCGCCGCGGACGGCCCCCCACGTGTTGGTGGCACATGTGGGGGGCCGTCCGGTTGATCGGTCGCCCTACTCCACCGTCACCGACTTGGCGAGGTTGCGGGGCTTGTCGATGTCCCGGCCGAGGGCCAGGGCCGTGTGGTAGGCGAGGAGCTGGAGCGGGATGCCCATCAGGATCGGGTCCAGCTCGTCCTCGTTCTTCGGGACGACGATGGTGTGGTCGGCCTTCTCCTGCTCCTGGTGGGCGACGGCGAGGATCTGGCCGCTGCGGGCCTTGATCTCCTCCATCGCCGCGCGGTTCTTCTCCAGCAGGTCGTCGTCCGGCACGATCGCGACCGTCGGCAGGGCCGGCTCGATCAGGGCGAGCGGGCCGTGCTTCAACTCGGAGGCCGGGTACGCCTCGGCGTGGATGTAGGAGACCTCCTTGAGCTTCAGGGAGGCCTCACGGGCGACCGGGTAGCCCCGGACGCGGCCGATGAAGAGCATCGAGCGGGCGTCGGCGTACTGCGCGGCCAGCTTCTTGACGTCCTCCTCCTGCTTCAGCATCTCCTCGATCTGCGCGGGCAGCTTGCGCAGGCCCTCGATGATCCGCTTGCCGTCGCGCACCGACAGGTCGCGGGTGCGGCCCAGGTGCAGGGCGAGCAGCGCGAAGGCGACGCAGGTGTTGGTGAAGCACTTGGTGGAGACGACGCACACCTCGGGCCCGGCGTGCACGTACATGCCGCCGTCGGCCTCGCGGGCGATCGCCGAGCCGACCACGTTGACGATGCCGAGGACGCGGGCGCCCTTGCGCTTCAGCTCCTGCACGGCGGCCAGCACGTCGTACGTCTCACCGGACTGGGAGACGGCGATGTACAGGGTGTCGGGGTCGACGACCGCGTTGCGGTAGCGGAACTCGGAGGCGGGCTCGGCGTCCGCGGGGATGCGGGCCAGCTCCTCGATCATCTGGGCGCCGATCTGGCCGGCGTGGTACGAGGTGCCGCAGCCGAGGATCTTCACGCGGCGCACGGCGCGCGCGTCGCGGGCGTCCAGGTTGAGGCCGCCGAGGTGCACGGTGGAGAAGCGGTCGTCGATCCGGCCGCGCAGGACGCGGTCCACGGCCTCGGCCTGCTCGTGGATCTCCTTGTGCATGTAGGTGTCGTGGCCGCCCATGTCGTAGGAGGCGGCCTCCCACTCCACGGTGGTGGGCTCGGCGGTGGTGCGGGTGCCCTCGGTGGTGTACGTGCGGAAGTCGTCCGCCTTGAGGGTGGCCATCTCGCCGTCGTCGAGGGTGACTATCTGCCGGGTGTGGGCGACCAGCGCGGCGATGTCCGAGGCGACGAACATCTCCTTCTCGCCGATGCCGAGGACGACCGGGGAGCCGTTGCGGGCGACGACGATGCGCTCGGGGAAGTCGGCGTGCATCACCGCGATGCCGTACGTGCCCTCGATGACCCGGAGGGTCTCGCGGACCTTGTCCTCCAGCTTCTCGGCCTCGGAGCGGGCGATGAGGTGGACGAGGACCTCGGTGTCGGTCTCGGAGAGGAACTCGACGCCGTCCGCCTGCAGTTTGCGGCGCAGGTCGGAGGCGTTGTCGATGATGCCGTTGTGGACGACGGCGACCTTGTTGTCGGCCGACATGTGCGGGTGGGCGTTCACGTCGGACGGGGCGCCGTGGGTGGCCCAGCGGGTGTGGGCGATGCCGGTGGTGCCCTTGAAGCGTGCCGGGACCTTGGCCTCCAGGTCGCGGACCCGGCCCTTGGCCTTGACCATCTTCAGGCCGGCCGCCTTCGGGGACGTGACGACGATGCCCGCCGAGTCGTAGCCGCGGTACTCCAGGCGCTGGAGGCCCTCCAGGAGGAGGGGAGCGACGTCACGCTTGCCGATGTATCCGACGATTCCGCACATGTATACGTAAACCTGTCCCTCTTCGGCTTCTCAGCCGTAGACGATGCGGCGCAGCTGGCGGAGCGACAGCTCCGGCGGTGCGACCGCCCGGTATTTCAGTTCCGCCGCGATCCGTTCGAAGATCGTCGCGTTGACCAGGCCCTGGGCCTGGAGCTCGCGGTGGCGGCGACGGACGAATTCCTCGGTCGTCTCGTCGAAGTAGGCGAGCACGTCCTGGACCACACGCAGCGCTTCGCCCCGGCTCAGGGGGGTGGAGCGCGTCAGATGATCAACGAGTTCGTCGTGCACCCGGTAGATCCTGGAGTACGGGTGAGGGATTCGCAAGAATCCTGCCCGATTTCGGGCAGGGCTCTCGCGGCGGCCCCTACATGCGCTTCAGCACCGCCTGCTTGGCCAGGGCGAACTCCTCGTCCGTCAGCACCCCGGAGCGGTGCAGTTCGCCCAGCTCCCGCAGCCGCCGCAGCAGCGCGTCGTGATCGTCCTCGGCGGCGGCCGGGGCGGCGGCGGGCGGCGCGCCCTCGGCCGGCCTCGCGTCCGCCAGGGCCGCATGGGCGGCCGGGTGCGGCAGGCGGGCCTGCACGGCCGCGGCCACCAGGGCCATCAGCGGGTCCTTCTTGAAGCCCCACAGCTCCACCGCGTTGGGGTCGTACTTGGGCGGCGCCTTGGTCGACGCGCCGCGCACGGTGAAACGGAGGTGCCCGTTCTCCAGGCCGACCGACGGCTGCCACTTCACCGCGACGATGTCCGACAGGGGGAGGGTGCGCGTGCCGGCGGCCGACTTGGCCTCCTCCGTGTTCCACTTCCACTCCAGCCGCACCCGCTCCCCGTCGAAGCTCGCCACGCCGTCCCCGGCGGACACCGAGAGCGGCACCGAGGGCCCGGGCAGCAGGTAGGCGTCCACCGGGCCGGAGGGAACCTGGTCCAGCAGCAAGGCGTTGCGCACCTCGTCCACCAGATACTCGGCGACGCCGTACCGGTCGGGCTCCACGGTCAGCTGGTACGGGTCGTGCGGCTCGGTCAGCCGGCCGGCGGCCACGTGCAGCAGAGGATCGGCGCCGTCGCGCAGGCGCAGCCGCAGCCGCCCCGACTTCTTGCCCTGCTCGAACGATATGCCCGCCAACGCGGCCAGCGGGACGAGCAGTTCACCCAGCTCCCGGCGGAGCAGACCGACGTTCTTGTCCCGTCCGGGAGTCAGCCGCAGGGTGTCGCCGTCGAAGACCCACGTTCCGTCCTTCTGGATGATTTCCGCCATGCGGGGATTGTTCCACCGCTTCTGCGCACGGCGGTTGTGAGGGAGAGTGGTCAACGCCCATGGTGAGCACCAAGGTGAAGGGAGCGCACGTGAGACCTGTTCGACGGCACCACAGAACGACTCCCCGGCTGACCCGGATTCTGGGATCGCTGCTGCTGGTGGCGGCGATCGGCGCCATGACCACCGGCGCGGCACCAGGCCGGACGACGGCGACGACGACCCCCCTGGACCAGGTGATCCCGGCCCCCGCCTCGGTCGACCCGGGCGGCGCGCCCTACCGCATCACCCGCGGCACGCACATCCGCGTCGGCGACTCGCGCGAGGCCCGCCGCGTCGGCGACTACCTCGCGGACCTCCTGCGGCCCGCCACCGGCTACCGACTCCCCGTCACCTCCCAGGGGAACGGCGGCATACGGCTCCGCCTGGCCCAGGGCCCCTACGGCGACGAGGGCTACCGCCTCGACAGCGGCCGCGACGGCGTCACCATCACCGCGCGCGAGGCGGCCGGCCTCTTCCACGGCGTCCAGACCCTCCGTCAGCTCCTGCCCGCCGCCGTCGAGAAGGACTCCGTGCAGCCCGGTCCCTGGCTGGTCGCGGGCGGCACCATCGAGGACACCCCGCGCTACGGCTGGCGCGCCGCCATGCTGGACGTCTCCCGGCACTTCTTCACCGTCGACGAGGTCAAGCGCTACATCGACCGGATCGCCCTCTACAAGTACAACAAGCTCCACCTGCACCTCAGCGACGACCAGGGCTGGCGCATCGCCATCGACTCCTGGCCGCGCCTGGCCAGCTACGGCGGCTCCACCGAGGTCGGCGGCGGCCCCGGCGGCTTCTACACCAAGGACGACTACAAGGAGATCCTCCGCTACGCCGCCTCCCGCCACCTGGAGGTCGTCCCCGAGATCGACATGCCGGGCCACACCAACGCGGCCCTCGCCTCCTACGCCGAGCTGAACTGCGACGGCGTGGCGCCCCCGCTCTACACCGGCATCAAGGTCGGCTTCAGCTCGCTGTGCGTCGGCAAGGAGATCACCTACGACTTCGTCGACGACGTCGTGCGCGAGATCGCCGCGCTCACCCCGGGCCGCTACCTCCACATCGGCGGCGACGAGGCGCACTCCACCCCGCACGAGGACTTCGTGACCTTCATGGACCGCGTGCAGCCCATCGTCGCGAAGTACGGCAAGACGGTCGTCGGCTGGCACCAGCTGGCCGGCGCCACGCCCGCCGAGGGCGCGCTCCTCCAGTACTGGGGCCTGGACCGCACCGGCGACGCGGAGAAGGCCCAGGTCGCCAAGGCCGCCCAGAACGGGGCCGGGCTGATCCTCTCCCCGGCCGACCGGACGTACCTGGACATGAAGTACACCAAGGACACCCCGCTGGGTCTGTCCTGGGCGGGCTACGTGGAGGTGCGGCGGTCCTACGACTGGGACCCGGCCGCCTACCTGCCGGGCGCGCCGGCCGCCGCGGTCCGGGGCGTCGAGGCGCCGATGTGGACGGAGACTCTGGAGACCCCCGACCAGCTCGACTTCATGGCCTTCCCGAGGCTGCCGGGCGTCGCCGAGCTGGGCTGGTCCCCGGCGAAGACCCACGACTGGGACACGTACAAGGTGCGGCTCGCCGCGCAGGCCCCGCGCTGGGAGGCGCTGGGCATCGACTACTACCGCTCGCCGCAGGTGCCCTGGCCCACGGGCTGACCCGCGACGCCCGACGGGCACCCCGGAGGACCGTCTCCGGGGTGCCCGCCCGTCTGTGCGGGGCCGTCGCTAGCGGCCCGCGATCGGGTTCTTCAGGGTGCCGACGAGCTGGAGCGCGCCGGACGGGTCCGCGAGGTCCACCATCTGCTCGTTGTTGCGCAGCTGGAGCCGGTTGAGGCAGGACAGGGAGAACTCGGGCGCGAACATGTCGTACCGGTCGAACTTGTCCGCCAGTTCCGGCACCGACTCCTGGTACTCCCGGGTGACCTCGGCGACCGTGCGCCAGAAGTCGTCCTCCGTCACGATCCCCTCCTCGGCGAGGTTCGCGGCGAGGAAGCGGAAGAAGCAGTCGAAGACGTCCGTGAAGATCGACAGCAGCTTCTTGTCCTCGGGCACCTCGACCGCGATCCGGGAGACCTCCGGCGGCAGCACCGCGTCCGGGTCCATCACCGCGATCTCCTCGGCGATGTCCTTGTAGACCGCGCGCCGCACCACCCCGTCCTCCAGGACCAGGATCACGTTCTCGCCGTGCGGCATGTAGACCAGGTCGTAGGCGTAGAAGCTGTGCAGCAGCGGGACGAAGTACGCCCGCAGGTAGTGCCGCAGCCACTCGGTGGGCGCGAGTCCCGACCGCTCGATCAGCGCGCCCGCGAAGGAGGCGCCCTGGTGGTCGACGTGGACGAGGGAGGCCATGGTGGCGAGCGTCTCGCCGTCCCTCAGGGACGGCACCGGGCTCTCGCGCCACAGCGCCGCCAGCATCTTGCGGTACGGCGAGTAGCGGTCGGTGGCCTGCTCGTACTCCAGGTGCCGGTAGCCGACGGCGGCCCGCTCCCGGATGATGCTCAGCCCCGTCGACTTCAGCACCGGGTCGCTCTCGATGAGCTGCGCCAGCCAGTCGTTGATGGCGGGGGTCGCCTCCATGTACGCCGCCGACAGGCCGCGCATGAAGCCCATGTTGAGGACGGACAGGGCCGTCTTCACGTAGTGCTTCTCGGGGTGCGAGGTGTTGAAGAAGGTGCGGATGGACTGCTGGGCCAGGTACTCGTCGTCGCCCTCGCCGAGGCAGACCAGGTGCCCGCGGGCGACCTCGGCGGCGAAGGTGACGGTGAGCTTGTTCCACCACTGCCAGGGGTGGACCGGGATGAACAGGTAGTCGGCCGGGTCCAGGCCCCGTTCGCGCAGGACGCCGTGGAAGCGGTCGACGGTCGCCTCGCCCAGCTCGTCGCGCACGAAGGACTCGTACTCGATGCCCACGCCCGCCGTGAACGCCGCCCGGGAGCGGTGCGCGGCCAGCCACACCAGCCGGACGGGGCTCGCGGTCTCGGGGGCGTACGACAGGTACTCGTGGATGCCGAAGCCGAGCCGTCCGTTGTTGGCGACGAAGCAGGGGTGGCCCTCGGTCATGCCGGTCTCGACGGCCTGGAAGTCGCTCCGGGCCAGTTCGGCGGAGGTGAGCTTCGGCTTGGTGAGCTTGTAGCAGGTGCCGGAGAGGGTGGAGGAGACCTCCTCCAGGTAGACCGGCAGGATCGCGTCGCTCAGGCCCAGCGACTCCTTCAGCTCGACGAAGAAGTCCAGCGCGGCGAGCGGCAGCTCGGTGCCGTCGCGGTGGCGGGTGATCGAGGCGGCGTCCACCTGCCAGTGGTCCAGGGCGCGGACGGTGGCGGTGAAGCGGTACTCGGTGGTGCCGTCGTCGGAGCGGACGACGTACGTGTCACCCGTGTCACCCGTGGACCGTTCCGGTGTGAGCAGCCGCTCGTGGGTGAACTCGGCCAGGGCCTTGCGGACCAGGAGGCGGTTGGCCTGCTCCCAGCGCTCGGGGGAGAGGTGGGCGACGGCGTCGGCGAGGCTCATGCGGACACCGCCTTCTCGAACTGCTCGCGGGTGCAGAAGCTCAGCAGCGCCTTCTTCTCCGGCTTCTGGATCTCGCGCTCGGGCACGAAGCCGACGGCCGCGTTCAGGGCGTGGACGGCCTTGTTGTCGATGTCGGGCTCGACGACGACACGGGCGGTCGCCGGGTCGGCGAACAGCTCGGCCATGACGGCGGTGATCACGGCGCGGGTGAAGCCGTGCACGGGCCGATCGGTGGGGGCGACCAGGAAGTGCATGCCGACGTCGCCCGGCTCGGGTTCGTACAGGCCGGTCAGCTCGCGGTGGACCGGGTCGTACTTCTCCATCAGGAAGGCGGGGACGCCGTCGTGCAGGCCGAGGTAGGCGTGGTGGTGCTCGTCGGCGGCTATCTCCATGTACGCCCGCTCGACGTCCACGAGCGTGGCGTCCTGCATCATCCAGAACGCGGACTTGGGGTGCGTGACCCAGTCGTGCAGCAGGCCGGCGTCCTTCAGGGGGTCGAGGGGGCGGATGGTCAGGGCGCCGAGCCCGGCGGCCGTGGTGGGGGTGGTCATACGCTGAACTCCTGGAACGCGATCGACTTCTCGACCGGGTAGTACTCGGTGCCGAGCAGCTCTCGGATGATGTAGCTGTTGCGATAGGCACCCATGCCCAGATCGGGGCTGGTGATGCTGTGCGTGTGGACACCCGCGTTCTGCAGGAACACGCCGCTTCCCGTGACGTCGACGGCGTAGTTGCGGGCCACGTCGAGGTTGCCCCGGGAGTCGTAGCGCAGCCGCTCCCGGACGGGCTTGAGGAACTCCGGCTCGGCGTACCGGTAGCCGGTGGCCAGGATCAGCCCCTGGGTCTCGATCTCGAAGTCCGTGCCCCGCTCCTCCTGCCGGAAGCCGAGGGTGTACGTGCCGTCCGCGTACCGGGCGTCGGTCAGGGCCGAGTTGGTGAGCAGGCGGGTGGGGACGGGGCCGCCGAGTCTCTTCTGGTAGAGCAGGTCGAAGATCTCGTTGATCAGATCGCCGTCGATGCCCTTGAACAGGCCCTTCTGCTCGGCCGTGAGCCGGTAGCGGGTGTCCTCGGGCAGCGCGTGGTAGTAGTCCACGTACTCCGGTGAGGTCATCTCCAGCGTGAGCTTGGTGTACTCGAGGGGGAAGAAGCGCGGCGAGCGGGTCACCCAGTTGAGCTGGTAGCCGTGGACGTCGATCTCGCCGAGCAGGTCGTAGTAGATCTCGGCGGCGGACTGGCCGCTGCCGACCAGCGTGATCGACTCCTTCTTCACCAGCTCCGCCCGCCGCTGCACGTAGCGCGAGTTGTGGAGGAAGTCGCCGGACAGGCCCCGGCAGGCGTCCGGGATGTGCGGCGGGGTGCCGGTGCCGAGGACCAGACGGCGGGCGCGGTAGGTGTCGCCGCCGGTCGTGGCGACGGCGTACAGCTCCTCGCGCTCGTCGTACGTCACCTCGGTGACCGTGGTGGAGAAGCGGACGCTGCTCAGTTTGTTCGCGGCCCAGCGGCAGTAGTCGTCGTACTCGACGCGCAGCGGGTAGAAGTTCTCCCGGATGTAGAACGAGTAGAGCCGGCCCTTCTCCTTCAGGTAGTTGAGGAAGGAGTACGGGGAGGTCGGGTCGGCGAGGGTGACCAGGTCCGACATGAACGGGGTCTGGAGGTGGGCGCCCTCCAGGAACATGCCGGCGTGCCACTCGAAGTCCGGCTTGGACTCCAGGAAGACGCCGTTCAGCTCGGCGATGGGCTCGGTGAGGCAGGCGAGGCCGAGGTTGAAGGGGCCGAGGCCGATCCCGACGAAGTCGTACGTCGTGGTGGACTCAGGAAGCGCGGTCAAGGGACTCTCCCAGGTACTGCTCGGCGTGGCCGGCGATCAGGTCGAGGACGGCGGCGATGTCGGCCGTGGTCGTCTCGGGGTTGAGCAGGGTGAACTTCAGGTAGTGGCGGCCGGCCACCTTGGTGCCCGCGACCACGGCGTCGCCGGAGGCGAACAGGGCCTTGCGGGCGTACAGGTTGGCGCGGTCGATCTCGGCGGGGTCGGTGACGGCCGCCGGGATGTAGCGGAAGACCAGCGTGGACAGGCTCGGCCGGACGACCACGTCGTAGCGCGGGTCGGCGGCGAGCAGCTGCCAGCCCTCGGCGGCCAGGTCGCACACCTCGTCGAACAGCTGCCCGATGCCGTCGGCGCCCATCACGCGCAGCGTCATCCACAGCTTGAGCGCGTCGAAGCGGCGGGTGGTCTGGAGGGACTTGTCCACCTGATTGGGGATACGTTCCTGCACCATGCGGCGCGGGTTGAGGTACTCCGCGTGGTAGGTGGCGTGGCGCAGCGTGGCCGCGTCCCGCACCAGCACGGCGGACGAACTCACCGGCTGGAAGAAGGACTTGTGGTAGTCCACGGTGACCGAGTCGGCGCGCTCGATGCCGGCGATGCGGTCCCGGTACTTCAGGGAGGCGAGCAGTCCGCAGCCGTAGGCCGCGTCCACGTGCATCCACACGCCGTACTGCTCGCACAGCCCGGCGATCTCCGGCAGTGGGTCGATGGAGCCGAAGTCGGTGGTGCCGCCGGTGGCGACGACGGCCATGGGGACCAGGCCGTCAGCCGCGCAGCGCTCCAGTTCGCGGGCGAGGGCGACGGTCTGCATCCGCTTGTCGTGGTCGACGGGGATGGTCACGACGGCGTCGGGGCCGAGGCCGAGCAGTTTCGCCGACTTCTTCACGCTGAAGTGGCTGACCTTGGAGGCGAACACGCGCAGTTTCGTGAAGTCGTCGCTCTTGGCCTCCTCGCGGGCCAGCAGCAGCGCCTGGAGGTTGGACTGCGTGCCGCCGGAGGTGAAGACGCCGTCGGCCGCCGGGCCGAGACCGATGCGGGCGGTCGTCCAGTCGATCAGCTTCCGCTCGATCAGGGTGCCGCCGGCCGACTGGTCCCAGGTGTCCAGGGAGGAGTTGACCGCGGACAGCACCGCCTCGCCGAGCACGGCCGGGATGACGACCGGGCAGTTGAGGTGGGCGAGGTAGCGGGGGTGGTGGAAGTAGACCGCGTCGCGGAGGTAGACGTCCTCCAGCTCGTCGAGGACCGCGGCCGTGTCGTGCAGGGGCCGGTCGAGGTCGATCGCGTCGATGCGGGGAGAGAGGGCGTCGACCGTGACGCCGGTGAACGGGCGGTCGGTGGTGGCGATTCTGGCGGCCACCCGCTCGACTCCTTCGGTCACCGAGCGGCGGTACTGCTCCGCGGTGGCGTCGTTGAGCAGGTGCGAGCGCATGTGGGGGTCCTCCGGTGGGGACGGTCCGAGAGGGACGGGAGAGGGCGGGCGCCCTCGCTTCGACTTAGGTTAGCCTAACCTAAGTCACTCAGATCAAACGCGTACCGGTACGTGACTGCCGTCACTTACGCCTCAACTAGCCCGCGCAGGGGACGAGTTGAGGAGGACGGTCCGATGTCTCAGCCCTGCTCGCGCAGTTGTTCCTCCGTCAGGCCCTGTCGCCAGTAGCCGACGAAGGTGACGCGGCGGCGGTCGACGCCGCGTTCGCCCACGAAGTGCCGGCGCAATTGCTTGACGCGGCCGGACTCGCCGGCGATCCAGACGTACGGGTGCTCGGCGGGCGGCAGTTCGGCCGCGCGGAGGGCGGCGAGGGTCGTCGCGGGGCCGTCACCGGAGTCCTTGACCAGCCAGGTGACCTCGGCGTCCGCGGCGGTCGCGAGGCCCTGCACGTCCTCGGCGTGCGGCACCTCCAGCCACACCCGGGCGCGGGTGCCGGCCGGCAGTGCCTCGACGATGGCGCAGGCGGCCGGGACGGCGGTCTCGTCGCCCCAGATCACCACCAGGTCGGTGTCCTCGGGCGGCCGGAAGCGGATCGCCCGGTTGTCGGCGACCGCCGGGCCGATCAGCAGCACCCGGTCGCCGGGAGCCGCGCCGGCGGCCCAGCGGGCGGCGGGGCCGGCCTGGACCGGCGACTCCGGTTCGACGCCGTGCAGCACGAAGTCGATGTCGATCTCGGCCGTGTCCCCGTGGGCGTCCCGGCGCAGGGCGCGCAGGGTGTACGAGCGCATCACCGCCCGCACGTCGTCGGGCAGTTCACGCCAGCCCTGCCACCACCCGTCGCCCAGCTCGACGGGCACGGCGGGCTCCGGCTGGCCCGGGTGCGGCAGGAACAGCGACAGGGACTGGTCCCGCCCGTCGGAGTGGAAGGCGCGCAGGTCGGGCCCGGCGAAGGTGACCCGGGCCAGGGACGGGCCGAGCCGCCTCGTCCGTACGACCTGGAGGGAGAAGAAACGGAACGGGGCGGCCACGGCCGTCGTCATGAAGGGCTCCGGGAGGGAGAGGGGGAGGGTCAGCCGACCTTCTTGGCGTTCTCGATCGCCTCGGCCAGGTTGTCGAGCAGCGGCGTGCACTTGTCGTAGGACAGGATCGGCTCGGGGGAGCGGGCGATGACCTGGCCGGCCTTGACCGCGGGGAGCTGCTTCCAGGTGCCCTCGGTGATGTCCGCGGGCTGGATGGTGGAGGCGCGGTCGTCCATGATGATGATGTCGGCCGGGTACTTGTCGGCGTTCTCCCAGCTCAGGGACTCGAACCAGCCACCGGTGGCCTTCTTGGCCGCCTCCGAGGGCTCGACGAAGTTCACGCCGAGGGCCTTGTAGTACTCCAGGTCGACCGAGAGGTTGGTGCCGGAGACGTAGAAGAGTTCGGCGCTCGCGGAGCCGGCCAGCACCCGGATCTCGGGCTTGGCCTTCGCGGCGGCGCGCAGCCGGGCGGCGGCCTTCTCGAAGGCGGCCTTGGCGTCGGTGACCTTCTTGGCCTTCATGTCCGCGCCGAGCGACTCGGCCAGCTCCCACATGCGCTGGAGCGGCTGGGTGAGCTGGCGGTCGAAGACGGAGATCGCGACGCTCGGGGCCAGCTTGGCGATCTTGTCCTTGGAGTCCTCCGGGACGGACCACAGGGTGCCCGCGGTGTCGAAGGTCGTGGTGATGAGCACCTCGGGCACGAGGGCGGCGTACTTCTCGACGTTGAGCTTGCCCCACTCGTTGCCGAGCACGGTCACCTTGTCGACGTCGAGGTCGCCGGCCTGGACGTCGGGCTTGCCGTCCTTGGTGGTGGTGGGACCGAAGACGCCCTTGACCTGGACGCCGTAGTCATGGAGGGCGGCGGCGACACCGGTGAAGGCGACGATGTTCGCCGGCACCTTGTCCAGCTTCACGGTGGTGCCGCGGTCGTCCTTGAAGGACCAGGGGCCGGACTTGGCGGCGCCCGTGTCCTTGCCGCCGTCGCCGCTGTTCGCGTCGTCGTCACCGCAGGCCGCGAGCACGGCACCGAGGCCGAGGGCACCGCCTGCGGCGAGGATTCCACGGCGGGTCGGACGGGTAGCTCTGGCGTTGAACATGGCGTGGCTGCTTTCGAACGGTGCGGAGCATCCGCGGGACAAGTCGAAGGTAGGTTAGCCTAACCTCAGATCTTGTCCAGAGGGTGGCCCCGCGGAGCGCCGGGGCGGAGCCGGCACAGGCCCCGCCCGAGCGGCCCGCGCCTCAGCTCACCAGGCCCAACTCCCGCGCGATCAGCATCCGCTGGACCTCGCTGGTGCCCTCGCCGATCTCCAGGATCTTCGCGTCCCGCCACATGCGGGCCACGGGGTACTCGTTCATGAAGCCGTAGCCGCCGTGAATCTGGGTGGCCTCACGGGCGTTGTCCACGGCCACCGTCGACGAGTACAGCTTCGCCAGGGCCGCCTCCTTCTTGAACGGCTCGCCCGCCACCAGCCGGGAGGCCGCGTCCCGCCACGCCAGCCGGGACGTGTGCGCCTTCATCTCCATGTCGGCGATCTTGAACTGGATGGCCTGGTTGGCGCCGATCGGCCTGCCGAAGGCGTGACGTTCCTTCGCGTACTTGACGGACTCGTCCACGCAGCCCTGCGCGAGCCCCGTGCCCAGCGCGGCGATGGCGACGCGCCCCTCGTCGAGGATGCGCAGGAACTGCGCGTACCCGCGGCCCTGTTCGCCCAGCAGGTTCGCCGCCGGGACCCGGACGTCGGAGAAGGACAGCTCACGGGTGTCCGACGCGTTCCAGCCGACCTTCGAGTACGGGGCGGCCACCGTGAAGCCCGGGGTGCCGGACGGGACGATGATCGCCGAGATCAGGGGCCGGCCGTCCGGCTTGCGTCCGGTGACCGCCGTGACCGTCACCAGACCCGTGATGTCCGTGCCCGAGTTGGTGATGAAGCACTTGGTGCCGTTGATGACCCACTCGTCCGTCGCCTCGTCGAGGCGGGCCGTCGTCCGCGTCGCCCCCGCGTCCGAGCCGCCGTCCGGCTCGGTCAGACCGAAGGCGCCCAGGATCTCGCCGGAGCACAGCCGGGGCAGCCACGTCCGCTTCTGCTCCTCGGTGCCGAACAGGTGGATCGGCATCGCGCCCAGCGAGACGCCCGCCTCCAGCGTGATGGCCACCGACGAGTCGACCCGGGCCAGTTCCTCCAGGGCGATGCCGAGGGCGAGGTAGTCGCCGCCCATGCCGCCGTACTCCTCCGGGAAGGGCAGGCCGAACAGGCCCATGCGGCCCATCTCCCGCACGATCTCGTACGGGAACTCGTGCCGCTCGTAGAAGTCGCCGATCTTGGGCGCCACGACGTCGTGGGCGAACTCCTCGACCGTGCGGCGGAGTTCGTCAAGTTCGGGGGAGAGGTGGTGGTCCATGGCTGTCACTGCTCCTGGTGGGAGAGGGCGCGTACGGTGCGGGACGGGCTGGGTCGGCCCAGGTGGGCGGCCATCCAGACGCTGGTGGCGACGAGACGGCCGAGGTCGACCCCGGTCTCGATGCCGAGGCCGCGCAGCATCCACACGAGGTCCTCGGTGGCGAGGTTGCCGGTGGCGGACTTGGCGTAGGGGCAGCCGCCCAGGCCGCCGGCGGAGGCGTCGACGGTCCGCACGCCGTGCCTGAGGGCGGTGCAGGTGTTGGACAGGGCCTGGCCGTAGGTGTCGTGGAAGTGCACGCCGAGCGCGTCCACGGGGACGCCGGCGCCGGTGAGGGCGGTGAGCAGGGCGCTCACGTGGCCCGGGGTCGCCACGCCGATCGTGTCGCCCAGGCTCAGCTCGTCGCAGCCCATGTCCAGCAGGGCGCGGCAGACCCGCACCACCTGCTCGACGGGGACCGCGCCCTCCCACGGGTCGCCGAAGCACATCGACAGGTAGCCCCGGACGTGGACGTCCGCGTCCTTCGCCCGCGCCACCACCGGCTCGAACATGGCCAGCGCCTCGTCCACCGTCCGGTTCAGGTTGGCCTTGGCGAAGGACTCCGTGGCACTGGCGAAGACCGCGACCCGGCGGGCGCCGAGCGCGAGGGCGCGGTCGAGGCCGCGTTCGTTCGGCACCAGGACGGGCAGCTCGACCGGCAGGTCGGCGACGGCGGGGAACAGCTCCTCCGCGTCCGCCAACTGCGGCACCCACTTGGGGTGCACGAAGCTCGTCGCCTCGATGGTCGTCAGGCCCGTGCCGGCCAGGCGGCGGACGAACTCCGCCTTCACCGCCACCGGCACGGTCGCCTTCTCGTTCTGGAGGCCGTCGCGCGCGCCCACCTCGTGGATGCGGACGCGGGCGGGCAGTCCTTCGGCCGGTACGGCCATGGGCAGGCCCAGCTCGGGGGCGTTCACGACGTCTCCTCCTCTACCGGGGCGATGACCGCGAGCACCTGGTCCATGGCGACGGTCGTGCCCGGCGCCACGTCCAGCTCGGCGACGGTGCCCGCGTGCGGGGCGGAGATGACGTGCTCCATCTTCATCGCCTCCACCACCAGCAGGCTCTGCCCGGCGCTCACCTCGTCGCCGACGGCGACCTTCACCACCGTCACCGTGCCCGGCATCGGCGCGGTCAGCGAGTCGGCGCCCGCGTGGGCGGCGCCCGAGAGGGAGGCGGCGACCGGGTCGTGGTCGCGCACGTGCCAGGCGTCGCCGTCGCGGCCGAGCCAGTCGGCGGCGCGGTGGAAGGTGTGCCGGACGCCGTCCACCGTCACCGACACGCGGTCCTCGGTGACGGTGTGCGTGCCGCGCGGGGTGTGCTCCACCGGGTCGGTGACCCGCAGGTGGAAGGCGACCGGCTTCGGCTCGCCGCCCATGCGCCAGCCGCTGGGCACCGAGAACGGGTCCGTCCAGCCGTCGCCGCGCGGACGCAGCGCGTCCAGCCGTACGGCCGCCGCCGCCTCGTACACCTCCTCCGGCACGTCGGTGGCGACCAGGGAATCGACCTCCCGCTCCACCAGCCCCGTGTCCAGCTCGCCCGCCACCACCGCCGGGTGCGCGAGCAGCCGCCGCAGGAACCCGGCGTTGGTCTGCACGCCCAGTGTCACTGTCCGGGCGAGGGCCGCCCGCAGCTTGCGCAGGGCGGTGGCGCGGTCGGGGCCGTACGCGATCACCTTGGACAGCATCGGGTCGTAGAGGCTGCCGACCTCGGTGCCCTCGCTGAGCCCGGAGTCGGTGCGCACGCCGTCGCCCTCCGGCTCGTGCAGCCGCAGCACCGTGCCGCCGGAGGGGAGGAAACCGCGCGCCGGGTCCTCCGCGCACAGGCGGGCCTCGATCGCGTGCCCGGTCAGCCGTACGTCCTCCTGCGCGAACCCGAGCCGCTCGCCCGCCGCCACCCGCAGCTGCCACTCCACCAGGTCCAGGCCCGTGACCAGCTCGGTCACCGGGTGCTCCACCTGGAGGCGGGTGTTCATCTCCATGAAGTAGTACTGCGAGGGGTCCTCGCCCGGCACGATGAACTCCACCGTGCCCGCGCCCCGGTAGCCGCAGGAGCGGGCCGCCTGCACGGCCGCCTCGCCCATCGCCGCACGGGTCGCCTCGTCGAGCAGGACGCTCGGCGCCTCCTCGATGACCTTCTGGTGCCGGCGCTGCAGCGAGCACTCGCGCTCGCCCAGGTGCACCACGTTCCCGTGGCCGTCGGCCAGGACCTGGATCTCGATGTGCCGGGGCCGGTCGATCCACCGCTCCACCAGCAGCGTGTCGTCGCCGAAGGAGGCGCGCGCCTCGCGGCGGGCGGCGGCGATCTCGTCGGCGAGCAGGGCCTCGTCCCGCACCAGCCGCATGCCCTTGCCGCCACCACCGGCCGACGGCTTCAGCAGCACCGGCGTCCCGATCTCGCGGGCGGCCTGCGCGAGCTGCGCGTCCGTCAGGCCGCTGCCGCTGGAGCCGGGGACGACCGGCACCCCGGCCGCCTGCACCGTCTCCTTGGCCCGGATCTTGTCGCCCATCAGGGCGATGGCGTCGGCGGGCGGCCCGATGAAGACCAGCCCCGCCTCCTCGCAGGCCCGCGCGAAGCCGGCGTTCTCGGCGAGGAAGCCGTACCCCGGGTGGACGGCCTGCGCCCCCGTCCGGGCGGCGGCCTCCAGCAGCCGCTCGACGGAGAGATAGCTCTCCGCCGCCGGCGCCGGACCGATCCGTACCGCCTCGTCGGCCTCCCGCACGTGCCGCGCGTCCGCGTCGGCGTCGGAGAAGACCGCCACCGAGCGCACGCCCATCGAACGCAGGGTCCGGACGACACGCACCGCGATCTCACCGCGGTTGGCGACGAGCACGGTGTCGAACATGCGTGGCGTCTCGTTCGTGTTCTGCATGGGTCCCCTCCTCACATCCGGAAGACGCCGAACTGGGGGTCGCCCAGTGGCGCGTTGGCACACGCGGTCAGGGCCAGTCCCAGCACCTGCCGGGTGTCGGCGGGCTCGATCACCCCGTCGTCCCACAGGCGGGCGGTCGCGTAGTAGGCGTTGCCCTGGTGCTCGTACTGGGCGCGGATCGGCGCCTTGAAGGTCTCCTCCTCCTCGGCCGGCCACTCCTCCCCGCGCGCCTCCAGCTGGTCCCGCTTGACCGTGGCCAGCACGGACGCGGCCTGCTCGCCGCCCATGACGGAGATCTTGGCGTTGGGCCACATCCACAGGAAGCGCGGCGAGTACGCCCGTCCGCACATCGAGTAGTTCCCGGCGCCGTACGACCCGCCGACCACCACCGTCAGCTTCGGCACCCGGGTGCACGCCACCGCCGTCACCATCTTGGCGCCGTGCTTGGCGATGCCGCCCGCCTCGTAGTCCTTGCCGACCATGAACCCGGAGATGTTCTGCAGGAACACCAGCGGGATGCCGCGCTGGTCGCACAGCTCGATGAAGTGGGCGCCCTTCTGGGCCGACTCGGCGAACAGGATGCCGTTGTTGGCGACGATGCCGACCGGGTGGCCGTGGACGCGGGCGAAGCCGGTGACGAGGGTCTGCCCGTACTCGGACTTGAACTCGGCGAACCGGGAGCCGTCCACCACCCGCGCGATGACCTCGCGGACGTCGTAGGGGGTGCGGGAGTCGACCGGGACCACGCCGGACATCTGCTGCGGGTCGACCTTGGGCTCGACGGCGGGCTCCACGCCCCACGGGAGCGCGCCGCGCTCGGGCAGTGTGGAGACGATCTGCCGCACGATCCTGAGCGCGTGCGGGTCGTCCTCGGCCAGGTGGTCGGTCACCCCGGAGACGCGGGAGTGCACCTCGCCGCCGCCCAGCTCCTCCGCCGTGACCACCTCGCCGGTGGCCGCCTTCACCAGCGGCGGGCCGCCCAGGAAGATCGTCCCCTGATTGCGGACGATCACCGCCTCGTCGCTCATCGCCGGGACGTACGCCCCGCCCGCCGTGCAGGAGCCGAGGACGGCGGCGATCTGCGGGATGCCGGCGCCGGACATCCGGGCCTGGTTGTAGAAGATCCGCCCGAAGTGCTCGCGGTCGGGGAAGACCTCGTCCTGCATCGGCAGGAAGGCGCCCCCGGAGTCCACCAGGTACAGGCACGGCAGCCGGTTCTCCAGCGCCACCTCCTGCGCCCGCAGGTGCTTCTTCACCGTCATCGGGTAGTACGTGCCGCCCTTGACGGTCGCGTCGTTGGCGACGATCACGCACTCCCGGCCGCTGACCCGGCCGATCCCGGCGATCACGCCGGCCGCCGGGGCCTGTCCGTCGTAGAGCCCGTCGGCCGCGAGCGGCGCCAGCTCCAGGAACGGCGAGCCCGGATCGAGCAGCGTGTCCACGCGGTCGCGCGGCAGCAGCTTGCCGCGCGCGGTGTGCCGGGCCCTGGCCCGCTCACCGCCGCCGAGCCGGGCCGCGGCGAGCTTGGCGCGCAGCTCCTCCACGAGGACGCGGTGCGCCTCCTCGTTGGCCCGAAAGGCCTCGGACGCGGGATCCGCCGCCGTCGTCAGCTCCGGTGCCTCGTGCATCCTGCGGTCCCCTCACCCAGTGATCGACCAGTTAATGAGCGTTAACGCATTTCCCTCAGGTTAACGACCGCTAACCTCCCTGTCTAGAATCGATCCCATGGCCACGAGAACCGACGCCCCCACCCGCCGCGAGCAGATCCTCAAGGAGGCCGCCCGGCTCTTCGCCGAGCGCGGCTTCCACGGCGTCGGCGTCGACGAGATAGGCGCCGCGGTCGGCATCAGCGGCCCCGGCCTCTACCGGCACTTCGCCGGCAAGGACGCGATGCTCGCCGAGCTGCTGGTCGGCATCAGCGACTCGCTGCTGACCGGGGCGAAGCGGCGGCTGGCGGAGGCGGACGGGGTGACCGGTCCGGAGGCCGTCCTCGACTCGCTCATCGAGGGTCACATCGACTTCGCGCTCGACGACCGCCCGCTCATCACCCTGCACGACCGGGAGCTGGACCGCCTCCGGGACGCCGACCGCAAGATGGTGCGGCAGTTGCAGCGCCAGTACGTCGAGCTGTGGGTCGGGGTGGTGCGCGACGTCTATCCGGGGGTGGCGGAGCCGAACGCCCGCTCGGCGGTGCACTCGGTCTTCGGCCTGCTGAACTCCACCCCGCACCTCGGCCGGCCCGGCTCCCTGCCGGGCCGCACGACGACGGCGGCGCTGCTGCACCGGATGGCGCGGGGGGCGTTCGCGGCGGTGGCCGCCGACTGAAAAGGGTGGGGGAGTGACGAGGGTTACCCACGCCCCGCTCTGGACGCTCCTCCCTACCCGCCGGTACGGTGAAGTCTGAGCAAGCGCTTAGATACGTACCTTGGAGGTGGCGCGGTGCGCCGTACGGTGTTCAACGAGGACCACGAGGCGTTCCGGGAGACCATCCGCGCCTTCATCGAGGCCGAGGTCGTCCCCGTCTACGACGAGTGGTTCGCCGCGGGCCAGGCGCCGCGCGAGTTCTACTACAAGCTCGGCGAGCTGGGCATCTTCGGCATCAACGTGCCCGAGGAGTTCGGCGGCGCGGGCATGGACAGCCACAAGTTCGAGGCCGTCCTCTACGAGGAGACCGCCCGCGCGGGCGTCCAGTTCGGCGGCTCCGGCGTGCACGTGCTGCTCGCCCTGCCGTACATCAAGATGCTGGCCACGGACGAGCAGAAGAAGCGCTACCTGCCGAAGTTCGTCACCGGTGAGGAGATGTGGGCCATCGCGATGACGGAGCCGGGCACCGGTTCCGACCTCGCGGGCATGAAGTCCACCGCCAAGCTCTCCGAGGACGGCACCCACTACGTCCTCAACGGCGCCAAGACCTTCATCACCGGCGGCGTGCACGCCGACAAGGTGATCGTCTGCGCCCGCACCGCCGCGCCCACCGCCGAGGACCGCCGTCACGGCATCTCCCTGTTCGCCGTGGACACCAAGTCCGAGGGCTACTCGGTCGGCCGCAAGCTGGACAAGCTGGGCCTGCGCACCTCCGACACCGCCGAGCTGGCCTTCGTCGACGTCAAGGTGCCCGTCGAGGACCTGCTCGGCGAGGAGAACAAGGGCTTCTCCTACCTCGGCCACAACCTGGCCTCCGAGCGCTGGGGCATCGCCTTCGGCGCCTACGCCCAGGCCGCCGCCGCCGTCCGGTTCGCCAAGCAGTACGTGCAGGACCGCACCGTCTTCGGCAAGCCCGTCGCCGCCTTCCAGAACACCAAGTTCGAGCTGGCCGCCTGCCAGGCCGAGGTGGACGCCGCCGAGGCCGTCGCCGACCGCGCGACCGAGGCCCTGGACGCCGGCGAGCTGACCCCCGCCGAGGCCGCCAGCGCCAAGCTGTTCTGCACCGAGGTCGCCCACCGCGTCATCGACCGCTGCCTCCAGCTGCACGGCGGCTACGGCTACATGAACGAGTACCCGATCGCCCGTCTGTACGCCGACAACCGCGTCAACCGCATCTACGGCGGCACCAGCGAGGTCATGAAGATGATCATCGCGAAGAACATGGGCCTGTGACCCTCGGGGCATGAGCGAAGCACTCCAGTCCCTCCTCGACCTGCTCGACCTCGAGCGGATCGAGGAGGACATCTACCGCGGCCACTCCCGTTCCGCCGTCGTCCCCCGGGTCTTCGGCGGGCAGGTGGCCGCCCAGGCGCTGGTCGCCGCCGGACGCACGGTCCCCGCGGATCGGCTCGCGCACTCCCTGCACGCGTACTTCCTGCGTCCCGGCGACCCCGGCGCGCCCATCGTCTACAACGTCGACCGGCTGCGCGACGGCCGCTCCTTCACCACCCGCCGCGTGGTCGCCGTCCAGCACGGCAAGCCGATCTTCGGCCTGTCGGCGTCCTTCCAGACGTACGAGGACGGCCTCGACCACCAGGCCCCGATGCCGGCCGCCCCGGACCCGGCGACCCTCCCCACCGGCGAGGACCGGCTGCGGAGCTATCCGCACCTGCCCGCCGAGACCGTGGAGCGGTTCCTCGAGGCCCGCGCCGCCGTCGACCTGCGCTACGTCGACGACCCGCCGTTCGGTGACTTCGGCACCCCGCGCGAGCCGCACTCCCAGGTGTGGTTCCGCACCAACGGCAAGCTGTCCGACGACCCCCTGCTGCACGTCGTCCTCGCCACCTACGTCTCCGACATGACCCTCCTCGACTCGGTGCTCCTCGCGCACGGCCGGGGCGGCTGGGCCGTCGGGGACGTCGTCGGCGCCTCCCTGGACCACGCGATGTGGTTCCACCGGCCCTTCCGCGCCGACGAGTGGCTGCTGTACGACCAGCAGTCGCCGTCCGCGTCCGGCGGCCGCGGCCTGGGCCAGGCCCGGATCTACACCGAGGACGGAAGGCTGGCCATCTCGGTCATCCAGGAAGGCGTGGTGCGCGTACCTCGGGAACACTGAGGGGCATGGCGGAACCTGCGCGCGGGAAACGAGAGGCGAACGGCGGCGAGAGCACCTTCACGGTGCTGGTCGCCGCCTTCGCCAATCTGGGCATCGCCGTCGCCAAGGCGGTGGCCGGCGTGATCAGCGGATCCAGCGCGATGCTGTCGGAGGCCGCGCACTCGGTCGCCGACACCGTCACCGAGGTCCTGCTGCTGACCTCCCTCAAACGCAGCGCACGCCCCGCCGACGAGGACCACCCCCTCGGCCACGGCCCCGAGCGCTACATCTGGGCCCTGCTCGCCGCCGTCGCCACCTTCGTAGGCGGCGCCGTCTTCTCCCTCTACGACGGCGTCCACACCCTCACCCACGGCGAGGAACCCGGCGACCCGCTCATCGCCTACCTCGTCCTCGCCGTCGCGTTCCTCCTGGAGGGCTACTCGCTGCGCACCGGCCTGAAGCAGGCGCGCGGCGAGGCCCGCCGCCACAAGGTGCCCTTCGGGCGCTACCTGCGCCGCACCCCCGACACCGCCGTGAAGGCCGTCGTCATGGAGGACTCCGCCGCCCTGGCCGGTCTGCTGCTGGCCGCGGGCGGACTGCTCGGCGGGCAGCTCACCGGCTCCGGCGGCTGGGACGGCGTCGCCTCCCTGTGCATCGGCGCCCTGCTGCTGTACGTCGCCTGGGTGCTGGGCCGCTCCAACGCCGAGTTCCTCATCGGCCGCCCGCTGCCCCGCACCGTGCGCGAGCGGATCCGCGCGGAACTGATGGGCGTCGAGCACATCGAGGCCGTACTGGAGCTGACCACCCTCGTGCAGGGGCCGCGCGAGGCACTGGTCGCCGCCAAGGTCGACTTCCGGGACGTGGCGACGGCGGCGCAGATCGAGTGGGCGTGCGAGCGGGCCGAGCAGCGGCTGCGCGAGGAGTTCCCGGTGATCCGCCGGGTCTACCTGGACCCGACGCCCGGGTTCGCGCAGCGCCGCTCGGAAGGGCTCAACCCCTGGCCGTGACGGCGGGCGGGCTGAGGGGCAAGGTGCTACTTCGGCAAGGGGCTACTTCAGCCCCGCCTCCGCCAGCAGGTACGCCGTCATCGGGTCGTAGTGGCGCGGGCTGACCACGTGGTCGTCCAGCGGCACCGCGACCTGGAGGGTGCCCTCGGACTCGGCGAGGAAGAGCGCCGGGTCGTTGCAGTCGGCGTAGCCGACGGAGTCGACGCCGTGCTGACCGGCGTACCCGGCCCAGCCGTGGTCGGCGACCACCAGGTCGGGCAGCGGGCGGCCCGCGCGCTCCAGGCCGGTCAGGATGGCCTTCATGGGCTCACCGGAGTGTGTGTGCCACAGCGAGGCGCCGTGCTCCAGCACCGCCACGTCCGCGAACTGCTGGACGTATCCCTCCTCCGTGGCCAGCCCCTCCGGGATCACGACGATCTCGCAGCCCGCCGCCCGCAGCGCGTCGGCGGTGGCCCGGTGCACGTCGAGCAGGCCGCCCGGATGGCCGGTCGCGAACAGCACCCGCTGCCCGCCGTCGGCCGCCTTGCGCAGCCGGCCGGCCATGCGCTCCAGCGCGGCCACCGTCAGCTCCGGGTCGATGGTGTCCTGGCCGTACCGGTACTCCGGGTCGTCGTTGACGCCGACCCGCTCCGCCATCACCGCGAGCACGTCCTGCTCGTCGGTCCAGCGGTCGCCCAGCTCCAGGCCGAGCCAGAAGCCCCGGTCGCCGTTGGCGAGCTTGCGGTAGTGGGAGAGGTTGTTCTCGCGGGGCGTGGCGACGTCGCCCGCGATGCGCGTTCTGACGAGGTGTTCGGCGAGTTCGGCGCGGCTGGGTGTCCCGGGTATCGGCATGGCTCCATTGTGGGGCAGCCGCCACGCGGCGTCTTCGGCATGTCACCCGCTGGGACACGGGTCACGCCGCCTGCGTCTCCCGCTCGTTCACCCGCTCGTTCAGGTGCGCCGCAGCGCGAACCACAGCTCCATCCGCACGTCCGGGTCGTCGAGGTCGGCGTCGAGCAGGGCCGCGCAGCGGGCGATGCGCTGCCGGACGGTGTTGCGGTGCACGGACAGGGCGACGGCGGTGCGGTCCCAGCTGCCGTGCAGGGAGAGCCAGGCGCGCAGCGTCTCGGTGAGCGCCGGCACGGCGGCGACGGGTTCGAGCAGGGCCCGCGCGTGCGCCTCGGCCTCGCCGTCCGGCACGAGGTCGGCGAGCGCGGGCCGCCCGCCGTGCCGGACCACGGGCGCGCGCGTGGCCCTGGCCCTGGCCAGCGCACGGGCCGCCTGGGCGTCGCCCGCCGCCCACTCGGCGGGGGTGACGGGCGCGCTGACGCCGAGCGTCCAGCCGGACTGCGGCGCGGGTCGGGGGTCGGCGGTGCCGCCGGGTCCGGTGGACGCGGCGGCCGTCCCGGAGGCGCCGGCCCGCGCCCGCGGCTCGTCCCCGGCAGCCGCCCCCGCGTCGGGGTGCGGTCCGGCCGGGACGAGCACCCGGACGACGTCGCCGGCCGGGTCGACCAGCGGGGAGCCGAGGGCCGCGCCCAGGGCGGAGGCGGCGACCGGGTCGGGGGAGCCGGTGGTCGGGCGGGCGTGTACGACGTGCCAGCGGGCGGCACCCGCGCCGTCCCCGTCCCCGGCACCTCCGCCGAGCAGGGGTGCCACCTCCTCGGGCCGGGCGCCCAGCAGCAGCCGTACCAGCGCCGAGGAGCGGGCCGCGCCCGTGCCGCTCTGGTGCTCGCCGGTGAGCAGCGAGAGCAGGACCGCGGCGACCGACGCGATGGTGTGGTCCCCGGACTCCCGGTGCGGGGCCGCCACCCCGAGGACGAAGCCCTGCCCCGTGCCGAGGGCGTACGCGGCGAGCCGGGTGCCGGCGACGGTGTCCGTGGCGGTGGCGGTGGCGGAGGCGTGCGTGGTGACGAACCGGGCCAGCTCCGCCAGCGCCCGCCGCACCTCACCGCCGGGCTCCCGCCCCGCCGCCGCGATCCGGGCGCCCCGCGGCCCGTACAGCACCGCCCGTCCGTCGAGCCGGGCGGCCAGCCGGCGCAGCACCGACGGCACCGGGTCCGGCCGGGAGGCCGCCGCGGCCAGCGCCTGCTGGGCCTCGGAGACCCGGCGCAGCTCGGCCATCCGGGCCTGCGCCATCAGCCGCCACACCGCACGGGCCACGCCCGAGAACGTCGTGCGCGGCGGCACCTCCAGCAGCGGCAGCCCGTACGCCTCGCACGCCGCGACCAGCGCCCTCGGCACGGTGTCGTGCACCGGCGCCACACCGAAGCCGAGTGCCGCGCCGCCCGCCGCGACGATCCGCGCGACATAGTCGTCGAAGTAGGTCCCCGAGCCCGCCGCCTCGGGGATGTGCACGCCCGCCGTCAGCAGCAGGTCGCCGCCCAGCAGGTACGGGAAGGGGTCGGACATCTCCGAGGTGTGCGCCCCGTGGATCGTCACCCCGGCCGGCGGCGGTCCGGCCAGCAGGCGCAGGCCCAGGTCCTCGCGGGCCAGCAGGGCCGCGAGCGACACCGGGGGAGTGGGAGGCGTCGGCGGAACGGCCGATTCCTGCATGGTGGACGATCCCTCCATCCGAGCGGTCCCGAATGGATGAAACGTACACTTCGCAGTCGCTTTTCAGCCACCTAGTGTCAACCTCGACCGGCGGCCGCGGGTACGGGCGGATGTCCCCGCGACCAGCCACCGGGCACATCCCACCGGACAGCACACCGGACACCACACCCACCGCACGACACGCCACCGACACAGGCGAAGGAGGCCCCCATGGCCGTCGACTACATCGTGATCGTCGTCTATCTCGCCGGCATGCTGGCCATGGGCTGGTGGGGCATGCGCCGCGCCAAGTCCAAGAGCGAGTTCCTCGTCGCCGGACGGCGTCTCGGCCCCGCCATGTACTCCGGCACCATGGCGGCGATCGTCCTCGGCGGCGCGTCCACCATCGGCGGCGTCGGCCTCGGCTACCAGTACGGACTGTCCGGCGCCTGGATGGTCGTCACCATCGGCCTCGGCATCCTCGCCCTGTCCGTCTTCTTCTCCGCCCGCATCGCCCGGCTGAAGGTCTACACCGTCTCCGAGATGCTCGACCTGCGCTACGGCGGCCGGGCGGGCATCATCTCCGGCGTCGTCATGTGGGCGTACACCCTGATGCTGGCCGTCACCTCCACCATCGCCTACGCGACGATCTTCGACGTCCTCTTCGACGTGAACCGCACCCTCGCGATCGTCCTCGGCGGCTCGATCGTCGTCGCCTACTCCACGCTCGGCGGCATGTGGTCCATCACGCTCACCGACATGGTGCAGTTCGTGGTGAAGACCATCGGCGTGCTGCTCCTGCTGCTGCCCATCGCGGTCGTCAAGGCCGGCGGCTTCAGCGAGATGAAGGCCCAGCTGCCCACCGAGTACTTCGACCCGCTCGGCATCGGCGGCGAGACGATCTTCACCTACGTGCTGATCTACACCTTCGGCATGCTCATCGGCCAGGACATCTGGCAGCGCGTGTTCACCGCGGGCAGCGACCGCACCGCCAAGTGGGGCGGCACCGTCGCCGGCACCTACTGCCTCGTCTACGCCGTCGCCGGCGCGATCATCGGCACGGCGGCCAAGGTGCTCTACCCGAAGCTCGCCAGCCCCGACGACGCCTTCGCCACCATCGTCAAGGACGAGCTGCCGATGGGCGTGCGCGGCCTCGTCCTGGCCGCCGCCCTCGCCGCGGTGATGTCCACGTCCTCCGGCGCCCTCATCGCCTGCGCCACCGTCGCCAACAACGACATCTGGTCCCGGCTGCGCGGCGTGATGCGGAAGACGGACGCGGGGGAGGAGCACGACGAGGTCAAGGGCAACCGCGCCTTCATCCTCGCCATGGGCGTCGCGGTGATCCTCATCTCCATCGCCCTCAACGACGTAGTCGAGGCCCTCACCGT
Source organism: Streptomyces sp. BK79 (assembly GCF_044142145.1). Taxonomy (NCBI): domain Bacteria; kingdom Bacillati; phylum Actinomycetota; class Actinomycetes; order Kitasatosporales; family Streptomycetaceae; genus Streptomyces; species Streptomyces sp. BK79. The sequence continues at coordinate 149,959 of NZ_JBHVOC010000002.1, read as the reverse complement.
CGCCTACAACCTCCTCGTCGGCGGCCTCCTCGTCCCCATCCTCGGCGGACTGCTGTGGAAGCGCGGCACCGCGCAGGGCGCCCTCGCCGCCGTCGCCGTCGGCGGCGTCGCGGTCGTCGGCCTCATGGCGGCCTACGGCATCCTCGCCAACGAGCCCGTCTACTACGGCCTCCTGGCCTCCCTCGCCGTCTACGTGGCCGTCTCCCTGGCGACCCGCCCCACCGACGAGGCGACCCTCACCGCCTGGCGGGAACGCCTCGCCGGCCGGGCTCCCGAACCCCAGTCCGAACCGGCTGTCCCGGCTCCCCAGTAGAGTCGGACAGCGGCAGTACATACGCGACGAAGCGTAAGAAGGAAGGCAGTACATGAGCAGCAACGAGACGCCCCGCGGCCCCGTCGACTCCTCCCGCGTCCCGCGGTACGCGGGTCCCGCGACCTTCGCCCGGCTGCCCCGCCTGGACGAAGTCGGCACGGCCGACGTCGCCGTGGTGGGCGTCCCGTTCGACTCGGGCGTCTCCTACCGGCCGGGAGCCCGCTTCGGCGGCAACGCCATCCGCGAGGCCTCCCGCCTGCTGCGCCCGTACAACCCGGCCCAGGACGCCTCCCCCTTCGCCCTCGCCCAGGTCGCCGACGGCGGCGACATAGCCGTCAACCCGTTCAACATCAACGAGGCCGTCGAGACCGTCGAGGCCGCCGCCGACGACCTCCTCGGCACCGGCGCCCGCCTGATGACCCTGGGCGGCGACCACACCATCGCCCTGCCGCTGCTGCGCTCGGTCGCCAAGAAGCACGGCCCCGTCGCCCTGCTCCACTTCGACGCCCACCTGGACACCTGGGACACCTACTTCGGCGCCGAGTACACCCACGGCACCCCGTTCCGCCGCGCCGTCGAGGAGGGCATCCTCGACACCTCCGCCCTCTCCCACGTCGGCACCCGCGGCCCCCTGTACGGCAAGCAGGACCTCACCGACGACGAGAAGATGGGCTTCGGCATCGTCACCTCCGCCGACGTCTACCGGCGCGGCGCCGACGAGGTCGCCGACCAGCTCCGCCAGCGCATCGGCGACCGCCCCCTGTACATCTCCATCGACATCGACTGCCTGGACCCCGCCCACGCCCCCGGCACCGGCACCCCCGAGGCCGGCGGCATGACCTCCCGCGAACTGCTGGAGATCCTGCGCGGCCTCGCGTCCTGCAACCTCGTGTCGGCCGACGTCGTCGAGGTGGCCCCCGCCTACGACCACGCCGAGATCACCTCGGTCGCGGCCTCCCACACCGCGTACGAACTGACCACGATCATGTCCCGCCAGATCGCCCAGGAGAAGGCAGCGAAGTGACCCACGACCACGACCTGGTACTCCGTCCGACCGCCGCCCAGACGGAGGCCGCCCTGAACCCTCCCGGCGGCCGCAACGGCGGAGACCTGGTCGTGGAGAGTCTGGCCGCGCTCGGCGCGACCACCGTCTTCGGCCTGCCCGGCCAGCACGCCCTCGGCATGTTCGACGCGCTGCGCCGCTCCGACCTGCGCTACATCGGCCTGCGCGTGGAGAACAACGCCGGTTTCGCGGCCGACGCCTACGGCCGCGTCACCGGCGAGGCCGCCCCGCTGCTCCTGTCGACCGGCCCGGGAGCCCTCACCTCCCTCGCCGCGCTCCAGGAGGCGCGGGCGGCCTCCGCCCCCGTCCTGGCGATCAGCAGCCAGGTCCCGACGGCCGGCCTGGGCGGCGGACGCCACGGCTACCTGCACGAACTCCCCGATCAGGCCGCCTCCTTCCGGGGTGTGGTGAAGTCCGTCCACACGGTCCGCACCCAGTCCCAGATCCCGTCCGCCATCGCGGCGGCCTGGACGTCGGCGCTGACCGTCCCGCACGGCCCGGTGTGGGTGGAGATCCCGCAGGACGTGCTCCTGTCCGAGACGCCGATCCCGGTGGTGACGGGCGGCGACACCTTCCCCGAGGAACTGCCCCCGCGCCCCGAACTCACCGCGGTCGCCGCCGACCTGCTCTCCCGCGCCGAACGCCCCGCGATCATCGCGGGCGGCGGAGTCGTCCGGGCGGACGCGTCGAGGAAGCTGCGGCAGCTCGCGGAACGCCTCCAGGCGCCCGTCGTCACGACCTTCGGCGGCAAGGGCGCGTTCCCCTGGACGCACCCCCTGTCCCTCCAGTCCTGGCTGGAGGACCGCCACACCACGGACTTCCTGGAGGACGCCGACGTCCTCCTCGTCGTCGGCTCGGGCCTCGGCGAACTCTCCTCGAACTACCACACGTTCAAGCCGCGCGGCCGGGTGATCCAGATCGAGGCCGACCTCGGCAAACTGGAGTCCAACCACCCCGCCCTCGGTGTCCACGCCGACGCCCGGCTCGCCCTCCAGGCCCTGCTGGAGACGGTGGACGAGCGCACCGACCCCACCGCCCCCGAGCGCGTACGCGAGGTGCTGGACAAGGTCCGCGAGCGCATCGCGTCCCAGGGACTCACCCTGGAGCAGGACGTGCTGGCCGCCGTCCGCGCGGCGCTCCCGGCCGGCTCCCCGTCCTTCTGGGACATGACCATCCTGGCCTACTGGGCGTGGTCGGCCTTCGACGCCAAGGCCCCCAACACCATGCACTCCGCCCAGGGCGCCGGCGGCCTCGGCTACGGCTTCCCGGCGGCCCTGGGAGCCGCCGCCGCGGACCCCACCCACCCCGTCCTGGCGGTCTCCGGCGACGGCGGCGCCCTGTACTCCATCGCCGAACTCGCCACCGCCCGCCAGTACGACCTGAACGTCACCTGGCTCATCGTCGACGACGGCGGCTACGGCATCCTGCGCGAGTACATGACGGACGCCTTCGGTCAGCCCACGGCGACGGAACTGACCCGCCCCGACTACGTGGCCCTCGCCGAGTCGTTCGGGGTGCCCGGAGTGCGTACGTCACCTCAGACGCTGGAGGCCGACCTGGCGAAGGCCCTGGCCGCACCGGGGCCCTCGGTGGTCGTCCTCCCCGCCGTCCTGCGGATGTTCGCGCCGACGCACCTCGGCTGAGGCGAGGCGGCTACCAGATCGCCTCGACCCACTCGGGGTGGTCGACGAACGGGTTGCGGTTGTGCTGGTAGGAGTCGTGGATGACCTGGTTGCGGCGCTCCTCGAAGGCGTCCGGCGGGTCCTGGTCGTTCCACTCCTTCAGGACCGACAGCCGGCCGTGCAGGGGCACGCTGCCGTTGGTGACGGCGTCGTTGGGCTCCAGGTCGGGCCAGCTGTCGCCGCCCTCGTAGCGGACGGCCATGTAGAGGATCATGCGGGCCACGTCGCCCTTGACGGCGTCACGCGGCTCGAAGGAGTCGGAGTCGGTGAGGCTGCCGCCGGAGTTGGTGAAGCCGCTGCCGCCGTTGTCGAAGTCCTTGTTGCCACGGATGCTGTTGACCTGTACGTCCTCGGGACGCAGATGGTGCAGGTCCGTACCGGGGCCGGCCGAGGTGCCGAAGTCGCCGTGGGACTGCGCCCACACGTGCTCCCGGTTCCAGTTGCCGGTGTTGCCGCCGTTCAGCGTCTTGCTGCGGGAGATCCCGGAGTAGAGCAGCTTGACGTTGCCGCTGTTGTCCGGGTCCTGATCGGTGACCTTCAGGGCTTCCCAGACGGCCGAGTACGAGAGCCTGGTCTGGTCGCTGATGATGGTGTGGAGCGACGACTTGAGGCTGTCCCCCGTCTTGCCGATCGCGTCCTCGTAGTAGGTCTCGTCGTAGTCCGCGGCCGTGGTGCGGGCCGTGGCCGTGGTCGCGGTCAGTGAGGGGGCGGCGAGGCCGGCGAGGACGGCGGCCGTGGCGAGCGCCACCGCTTTCCGGCGCCGGGTGCGTATCGCGATCATGTGGGGTGTCCGATCTACGCGGGTGGAGTGGAGCGGTGGATCGAGCGTGACATGGACATGTGGGAGGCGGGGTGTACGCCGCGTGTCGATTGCGTGACGAGGGCCCCGGCCGTGGTGGCCGGGGCCCAGGTGGGGGATGGGGCGGGGATCAGTCCAGGTCGGAGGGGTCCAGCCGGTAGATGCCCGAGGAGGTGCCGGCCGAGGAGGACGTGCCGCCGTACTCGCTCGCCGCTACGGCCGTACCGTGCTCCCGCACCCACTGGGTCACCTCGGAGGAGGTCCCGGAGCCGCCGCCCATGCCTCCTCCACCGACCTGGACGTAGTGCAACTCGCCCTTCTTCACGAGGTTCTTGAGGCTGGCCAGGGTCATCGCGTTGTCGCTGCCCGACCAGCCCCACATGGAGATCACGGGTTCACCGCTGCTGAGGATGAGCTGGGCGGCGCTCTGCGAACCGGACACGGCCAGCAGCCACTTGGCGCCGTCCTGGTGCTTCTTGAGGTAGGCGACCAGTTCCGCGCTCGCGCCGCCCATGCCGCCGCCTCCGCCGAAGCCGCCGGTACCGCCCGGCTGTCCGCCCGCGTCCGTGCCCGTGCCCGTGCCTGCGTCCGCGTCCGTGCCCGCATCCGCGTCCACGTCCGTGCCCGTGGTGTCGTCCGTGTCGGTGTCGTCCGAGTCCGTGCTGCCGGTGCCCGTGTTGCCCTGCGGTGGGGCGCCGTTCGGGGGCGTGCCGGTCGTACCGCCCGCGCCGCCGGGAGCCGCTGGGCCGTAACCGCCGTCGCCGCCTCGGCCGTTCTGCGGCGGCTGCCCGCCCGAGGCACCGCCACCGTCCCCGCCGCCAGGACCGCCGTCCCCGCCGCCCTGGGCCCCGCCCCGACCGCCGCCCGGGCCGCCGATGCCGCCGCCCGTCGTCGGGCCGGCCGTCGGGTTGGTGCCGCCCATGCCGCCGCCCGAACCGGATGGCACCGACCAGGCGTACGCCGCCGGACCGGCCACCCCGGCGACGACGGCCGCCGCGACGGACACCGCCAGCAGCCGCACCCGGCGCCCCGAACGGAAGGCGAGCAGTCCCGCGATGGCCAGCGCCATGACCACCGCGATCGTCGGCCACAGCCAGGAGTTCCAGCCGGCGGCGCGGCGCAGCAGCACGATCGCCCAGACCCCGGTGACGCCGAGACCGAGCGGCAGTACCCACACCCAGCGCCGGTCGGCCCGGAAGGCGCGCAGCAGCATGACCCCGCCGCCCCCGCACAGTGCCGCGATGCCCGGGGCCAGCGCGGTCGTGTAGTACGGGTGCATGGTGCCCTCGGCCATGCTGAAGGTCATGTAGTGCAGGACCGTCCAGCCGCCCCACAGCACCAGCGCGGCGCGCGTGAGGTCGGTGCGGGGCGCCCGGCCGCACAGCACCAGGCCGCCGACGAGCGCGAGGCCCGCGAAGGGCAGCAGCCAGGAGATCTGGCCGCCGAGGACGTCGTTGAACATCCTGCCGATCCCCGCCGCGCCCGAGAAGCCGCCTCCTCCGCCGCCCCCGCCACCGCCGCCCATGGTGCCGTCGTTGCCGAGGATCCGGCCGAGGCCGTTGTAGCCCAGGATCAGGTCCCAGGCCGTGCCGTCCGTCGAACCGCCGATGTACGGCCGCTCGGAGGCGGGCACCAGGGACACCGCCGCCGCCCACCAGAAGCTCGAGACGGCCAGGGCGACGGCGGCGAGCACCAGGTTCCTGATCCGCTTCGGCCGGCCGAGGTCCGTGGCGTACAGGTACACGACGAAGACGGCGGGCAGCGCGATGTACCCCTGGAGCATCTTCGTGTTGAACGCCAGCCCGAAGCAGGCCGCCGAGCCCAGCAGGGGCAGCAGCCGCCCGCCGCGGACCGCGCGCAGGCCGAGGGCCGCCCCGCCCACCATCAGCAACACCAGCAGCGTGTCGGGGTTGTTGTCCCGGTTGATGGCGACCGTGATCGGGGTCAGCGCCAGCACCAGCGCGGCGACCGCCGCCGCGCCGTGCCCCCACACCCGCTTCACGGAGCCGTGCAGGATCCAGATCGTCGCGAGCGCGGCCACGATCAGGGGCAGCATCATCTGCCAGGTGCCGTAGCCGAGGAGGCGGCACGACAGGCCCATGACCATCAGGGCGAGGGGTGGCTTGTCGACGGTCAGGAAGTTCCCCGCGTCCAGCGAGCCGAAGAACCACGCCTTCCAGCTCTCCGTTCCGCTGAGCACGGCGGCGCTGTAGAAGCTGTTCAGCCCGGCCCCGGACAGGTTCCAGGAGTACAGGACCGCCGCCAGGGCGAGGATCGCCAGCAGGGCCGGGCGCGACCAGCGGGGCGCGCCCGGTGCGGCGGAGGACGGGGCGGCGGGGGACGGTACGGGCGGCTCGGCGGCCGCGTGCGGTGGAGCGGTGGCAGATGTCACCGCACCACCGTGTCCACGGCCGATGGGCGAGGACTGTGCTCCGACTGGGGGTCAGCTGTGAATCCGGGCCGGGTTCAGCCGGCGCCGGCCCACGGGGCGAGCAGGTCGCGCAACAACCCGGCGAAGGCGCCGTCCAGGGTCTCCTCCCGTTCCTGGTCGCCGACGGCTTCGGGACACAGGGCGGCGGGACGGGCGATCCACATGATCTTCCAGGGCCTGGAGTACAGCGCGGCGTCGCTCCACACCCCGCCGTGCGGGGCGAGGGGGTGCAGCAGGTCGCTTACGCGTTCTGTCACCACCCGCACCAAGGGGCCCTCGGTCGCCGTGTGCGCCCGGGAGAGCACCGTGGGGGAGGTGCGGGCGACGGCCGCCGTCGTCGGATGGCGCCGGACCACGCGTACGACCTGCGTCAGATGCGCGACGATGCCCGGAACGGTGCCGTCGCTGGGATGCGTGCGGCCCGCGACGTCGAAGGCGTCCGCGAGGTCGACCGCCAGCGCGCGCACGTGAAGCGCGGAGGCGGTCTTCCAGTTCGAGTAGAGGAAGTTGCGCGACGTTCCGCAGGCGCGGGCGATGGCGGTGAGGGACGTGTCCAGACCGTCGGTGCGCATGAGGGTGCGCACCGTGCTGATCACATGGCCGGTGCTGAGAGGGTCGCGGTCGTGCCAGAAGGGCGGGCTCATGGCCCTATGGTCGGGAGAAAGCGTGAGCAGTTGGGGGTGGAATGCCACTGGGGCGCTCGGATGAGCGAATGGAGGACAGATGAGGGGGGTGTGTTCACGCTTTTGAGGGAGAGGGGGCTTCCTTGAGGGCCGTGACGAAGGACGCCCACCCGCCGACCGAGAAAACCACCGCCGGCCCCGCCGGCACCTTCGAATCACGCACGGGCACGCCACCGGGATACCCGTCCACCACCTCCACACAACTCCCGCCCTCACTATTGCTATGAGTTGAACGCCGCCACCCTTCCAGCACGGCAGCGTTCGGGAAGCTGTGGTCAGTCATGGCGTCCGTAGTCCTTCGCAACATCTCTGAGCAGGGCCAGTGAGTCCCTGAGTGACATGGAGTCGCTCAATGCGAGAGCGTAACGAGTCTCGAACTCTCGTACCACGGACGGGGAATCGTGCAGTTTCCCGACTCCCAGGCCCTCGGTGTACGCCACGGGCGGCTGGTCCTCGAACCGCATCAGCGTGAGCATGCCGTCCATCAAGGGGTGGAAGCCGATGTCCTGGGGGAGGACGTGCACGCGGATGCGCCCGCGCTCGACCAGGCGTGCCAGGTGTGTCACCTGTTCCGCCATCACGGCAGGGCCGCCGACGACTCGACGCAGTACGGCTTCGTCCAGGAGCGCCCATAGTGCCGGACCTCCCGAAGCGTCGAGCACCTTCGCGCGCTCGAGCCGTGTGACAACGAGCCTGTCACATTCCTCTTCACCCAGGCGGATGAAGGACGTGCCCAGAATCGCTCGCATGTATGCCTCGGTCTGGAGAAGGCCGGGCACGTACGACAAGGCGAACTCCTGGATGGAGACGGCTTGCTGTTCGAGCTGCCGCGCCACCTCGAAGTACTCGGCGACCGCGACCTCCTCCTCCGGAAGGAAGCTGCTCAGTACATCTCCCGTGTTCAGGGCTTGGTCCAGCCGCCGCGCGTCCTCCTTGGACGGCACCCGGCGCCCCGCCTCGACGTGGGCGATGTGCGACCGCGTCATGATGGCCAGCTCGGCCAACCGCTGCTGCGTCAGACCCGCCGCCTCACGCTGCTGCCTGAGCCAGTCGCCGTAGATGCTGCTCATCCGTTCGACTCCCGTGTGACAAAGGCGCCGTCACATCCGCACCCCTGGCGAGCCTAGCTCCGGCCATCTCACTCTGTACGCGTATCGCTACGGATAGCGAGACCCCCGCGACCGTCGCACCGGTCCGGGGGCATGGCCACCGACCACCACGGAGTCGACGACATGCGTCACCGTATCGCCCGCCTCGCCGGGCTGTCCCTGCTTCCGCTGCTCGACCTCCTGCTGCCGGGCTCGGGTCGGCGCCGCCGACGGCGACCTTCATGGCCGGCGCCCACCGCACCCCCGTTCCCCGCTGATGTCACCGCCCGCCGCACCGGCACGCCCGCGCTGCGCGGCGAGGAGAACGCCCTGGTCCGCCCCTACCTCCTTGCCCACGAACGGCGCGAGGAGGCCCGCCGGCAGCGGTCCCGGCGGCTGGTGCTGTGGTGCGCGGTGCACGGCATCGACCTCGGGCCGAGGGTGATCCACGGGGTGGAGGTGGCACGGTGAGCCCCGTCCCGCGCCCGGCACGGCTGCTGCCCTGGGCGGGTGCCGAGGGCAAGCCCTGCTACCTGCTGTCCGACGGCGACGGACCGCTGTCCCGGATGGCCGATGCCGTCGAGCGCACCCAACTGAGCATGGCGGAGGACCTGCTGGACCACGCCGCCGACCTGCTCGCCGACCCGCGGGCGACGCCCGACCAACTCCGCTTCCTGCTGGCCCGGATGTGCGAGGCGCTGACGGACGTGCACCGCGTCGCGCGGAGCCGGGGCGGGCGGTGAACCGAACGCGGGCCGTCAGTCGACCAGTTCGGGAAAGGTCTCCTTGAGGGAGGTGAGCTGAGCGCGGTGTCCGGCGTTGAAGGCGGCCAGTTCCGGTGGGCTGAGGTTCTTGTCGAGGGCGACGGCCTGCGAGGGGATCAGCGCCGGCAGGGCGCGGAACACCTCGCTCGCCGCCTTCGCGTGCCGGCCCTTCTGGACGGCGGTCACCAGGGCGTCGAGGAGATTCAGTTCCAGATCCTGGATCCACTTGCGCGGGCGGTCCTTGCCACCGAACGTGTCCTCGACGGACGGCTTGGGAGCGTTGGAGTCGACGAGGAACTTCAGCACCCGCAGCGTCGCGTACAGCCGTCCCGCCACCCGCTGTCCGCTTTCCCTCTGGTCTGGCATGGCTCATTACTTGCCAGACAGACCCTCTTGAACCCTGCCTTTCGAGAAGCGGCCACCTTCCGGCCACCCCCGCGCCCTAATCTCCCGCCCATGCGCCCGAGAACCCTCCGTACCGCCCTCGCCACGCTCACCACGGTCCTCGCCGCGGCCGGCTGCCTCACCGCCGCCGGACCGGCCGCCGCCGCGCAGGACGCGCGGGAGAAGCCGGCAGGAAACGCGTGCTCGCCCGCCGTCTCCCTCACCGGCTACTGGGACGCCCTCGACGGGACCACCCACGACGGCACCTACGTCGGCAACCTCTCCGCGCTCGCCGGAGACCGGCGCGGTACCGTCGCCGCCCTGTCCGACCGTTCCTCGCTCTTCCGGCTGGACGCCCGCACCCTGGAGCCGCGGGACGTGGTCCCGCTCGCCGACGAGAGCGGCGCGGCCCTCGACGCCGAGGGATTGGTCGCCGACCGGGACGGCACGTACCTCGTCGCCTCCGAGACCGAGCCGTCCGTGCGCCGCTACTCCCGCACCGGCACGCTCCTCGACCGCCTCCCGGTGCCGGACGACCTGCGCACCGCCCCCGCCGGCCGCGCGCGGGCCAACGGCAGCTTCGAGGGGCTCACGCTCCTGCCCGGCGGCCGGACGCTGCTCGCCTCGATGGAGTACCCGCTCGCCGGTGATCCCGCCGACCTGGTCCGCTTCCAGACCTGGCAGCGGACGGGGCGCGGGGACTTCCGGCCCGGCGACCGGTACGCCTACCGGACGGACACCGGTCTCGGCGTCTCCGAGGTGACCGCGGCCCCCGACGGACGGCTCCTGGTCCTGGAGCGGGGCTTCACCGCCGGCGTCGGCAACACCGTCCGGCTGTACCTGGCCGAGCGGCGCGGCACGGCGTACGGCAAGCGCCTCCTCGCCGATCTCGCCGCCTGCCCCTCCCTCGGCGCCCCCGCCGGCCAGCCCCAGCCCAATCCGCTCCTCGACAACTTCGAGGGGATGGCCGTCACCGGCCGGAGCAAGGGCCGTACGGAGGTACTGATCGTCAGCGACGACAACCAGAACGCCGTGCAGACGACCCGCTTCCTGTGGCTGCGGGTGAGCGCCTGATTGTTGCGGCGGGATGAAATCCCCGCTCGCCCGCGTTGGTGCCTTCCGGTAGATCAGGTGAGCAGGACGACCGACCGGAGGACACGGCGTGGACGCGCAACGGGGATGGGCACGACGACTGGCGGGGTACGCCTGGCGCCATCCCAAGGACGTCGTCCTGGCGCTCGGCGCCTCGCTGGGCGGCATGGCCGTCATGGCCCTGGTCCCGCTGATCACCAAGGTGATCATCGACGACGTGATCGGCACCAAGACCAGGGACATGGCCGTCTGGGCCGGTCTGCTGATCGGCGCCGCGGTCGTCGTGTACGTCCTGACCTACATCCGCCGCTACTACGGCGGCCGGCTCGCCCTCGACGTCCAGCACGACCTGCGCACCGACATGTACGGGACGATCACCCGGCTGGACGGGCGGCGGCAGGACGAGCTGTCCACCGGGCAGGTCGTGGGGCGGGCGACCAGTGACCTCCAGCTGATCCAGAGCCTGCTGTTCATGCTCCCGATGACCATCGGGAACGTCCTGCTCTTCCTGATCTCCCTGGGGATCATGGCGTGGCTGTCCCCGCCGCTCACCCTCGTCGCGCTGGCCGTGGCGCCCGCGCTGTGGTTCATCGCCCGCCGCAGCCGCACCCGCCTGCACCCCGCCACCTGGTACGCCCAGGCCCAGGCCGCCGCCGTCGCCGGGGTGGTCGACGGCTCGGTCAGCGGCGTACGCGTGGTGAAGGGCTTCGGGCAGGAGGAGCAGGAGACCGGCAAGCTGAGGGAGGTCGGCCGCAAGCTCTTCGCCGGGCGGCTGCGGACGATCCGGCTGAACGCCGTCTACACCCCCGCCCTCCAGGCCGTGCCGGCCCTCGGCCAGGTCGCCATGCTCGCCCTCGGCGGCTGGCTGGCCGTGCGCGGGAACATCACGCTCGGCACCTTCGTCGCGTTCTCCACGTACCTCGCCCAGCTCGTCGGCCCGGTCCGCATGCTCGCCATGGTGCTCACCGTCGGCCAGCAGGCCCGGGCCGGCACCGAACGCGTCCTGGAACTGATCGACACCGAGCCCGCGATCGAGGACGGCACCAAGACCCTGCCCGCCGACGCGCCGGCCACCGTCGAGTTCGACGACGTCTCCTTCGGTTACGCCGCCGAGCAGGGCGGGACCAGGCCCGTCCTGGACGGTCTCTCCTTCGAGATCCGGGCGGGCGAGACCCTCGCCGTCGTCGGCTCCTCCGGTTCCGGCAAGTCCACCGTCTCCCTGCTCCTGCCGCGCTTCTACGACGTGACGCGCGGCGCGGTCCTGGTCGGCGGCCACGACGTGCGCGAGCTGACCCTCGACTCGCTGCGGGCCGCCATCGGGCTGGTGCCCGAGGACTCCTTCCTCTTCTCGGACACCGTGCGCGCCAACATCGCGTACGGCCGTCCGGACGCCACCGACGAGGAGGTCGAGGCCGCCGCGCGGGCCGCGCAGGCGCACGGGTTCATCAGCGAGCTGCCGGACGGCTACGGCACCACCGTCGGCGAGCACGGCCTGACCCTGTCCGGCGGCCAGCGCCAGCGCGTCGCGCTCGCCCGCGCGATCCTCACCGACCCCAGGCTGCTGGTCCTGGACGACGCCACGTCCGCCGTGGACGCCCGCGTCGAGCACGAGATCCACGAGGCGCTGAAGGAGGTCATGCGGGGGCGCACCACGCTCCTCATCGCCCACCGCCGCTCCACCCTGGGCCTCGCCGACCGCATCGCCGTCCTCGACCGGGGCCGCCTCGCCGACCTCGGCACCCACGAGGAACTCCAGGAACGCTCCGCCCTCTACCGGCGGCTGCTGACCGACCCCGACGAACTGGGCGGGGTCTCGCCCGGCCACGCCCGTCCCGCGGAGCCGGCCGAGGACACCTCGGTACGCGACGAGCTGGACGCCGAGTTCGACGCCGAGCGGGGCGTCACCCCGCGGCTGTGGACCGGCGACCGCACACCGAAGGACACCGCCCTCGCCGGCACCCCGGCCACCCCGGAGCTGCTCGCCCAGGTCGACGCGCTGCCCCCCGCGGACGGGACGCCGGACATCGACGAGGCGCGGGCCGTCGAGCCCGAGGAGTCGTACGGTCTGCGGCGGCTGCTGCGCGGCTTCCGCGCGCCGCTGCTGATCAGCCTGGCCCTGGTCGCCGTGGACGCCGGCATGGGGCTGCTGCTGCCCGTGCTGATCCGGCACGGCATCGACGACGGCGTCACGCAGGCCGCGCTCGGCGCGGTCTGGGCGGCCACGCTGCTGGGGCTGCTCGCCGTAATCGCCCAGTGGACGGCGCAGACCGGCGAGATCCGCATGACCGGCCGGACCGGCGAGCGGATCCTGTACGCGCTGCGGCTGAAGATCTTCGCGCAGCTCCAGCGGCTCGGCCTCGACTACTACGAGCGCGAGCTGACCGGCCGGATCATGACCCGGATGACGACGGACGTGGACGCGCTGTCGACGTTCCTCCAGACGGGCCTGGTCACCGCCTTCGTCTCCGTCGTCACCTTCTTCGGCATCATGGTCGCCCTGCTGGTCATCGACGTGGAGCTGGCGCTCGTCGTGTTCGCGACGCTGCCGCCGCTGATCATCGCCACCTACTTCTTCCGCAAGGCCAGCGTGAAGGCATACGAACTGGCCCGGGAGCGCGTGTCCACGGTCAACGCCGACCTCCAGGAGTCGGTGGCGGGGCTGCGGATTGTGCAGGCCTTCCGGCGCGAGCACGAGGGCGGGCGGCGGTTCGCCGAGCGCAGCGACGGCTACCGGCAGGCCCGCATCAAGGGACAGTGGCTGATCTCGGTCTACTTCCCGTTCGTGCAGCTGCTGTCCTCGGGCGCCGCCGCGGCCGTGCTGGTCGTCGGCGGCGGGCGGATCGACGAGGCGACGCTGACGACCGGCGCGCTGGTGGCGTACCTGCTCTACATCGACCTGTTCTTCGCGCCCGTCCAGCAGCTCTCCCAGGTCTTCGACGGCTACCAGCAGGCGACCGTCTCCCTGGGCCGCATCCAGGAGCTGCTGCGGGAGCCGACCTCGACCAAGGCCCCCGAGAAGCCGCTCGACACGGCGTCCCTGCGCGGCGAGATCACGTTCGAGGACGTGCACTTCAAGTACGGGGACGATGAAGAAGCCCTCACCGGCATCGACCTGCGCATCCCCGCCGGGCAGACCGTCGCCTTCGTCGGCGAGACCGGCGCGGGCAAGTCGACGCTGGTCAAGCTGGTGGCCCGGTTCTACGACCCGACGGGCGGCCGGGTCACCGTGGACGGGCGGGACCTGCGCGACCTCGACCTCACCGCCTACCGGCACCGGCTCGGCGTCGTCCCCCAGGAGGCGTACCTCTTCCCGGGCACCGTCCGGGATGCCATCGCCTACGGCCGCCCGGACGCCACCGACGCCGAGGTGGAGGCGGCGGCGCGGGCGGTCGGCGCCCACGAGATGATCGCCACGCTGGAGGGCGGCTACCTCCACGAGGTCGCCGAGCGGGGCCGCAACTTCTCCGCCGGGCAGCGGCAGCTGATCGCGCTGGCCCGCGCCGAACTGGTCGACCCGGACGTCCTGCTCCTCGACGAGGCGACCGCCGCCCTGGACCTGGCCACCGAGGCGCAGGTCAACCAGGCCACCGACCGCATCGCGGGCCGCCGCACCACGCTCGTCGTCGCCCACCGGCTGACCACGGCCGCCCGCGCGGACCGCGTCGTCGTCATGGACGCCGGGCGGGTCGCCGAGGACGGCACGCACGACGAACTGCTGGCGCTCGGCGGACGGTACGCGCGCCTGTGGCGCACCTTCGTCGGGGCCGCCGAACCGGAGGAGCCCGTCGGCGCGACGCGGTGACCCTCACGCAACCGTGCGACGGGTGCCGTGCGTCCGTACATCCGTACATCCGTACGGCGGGGAATGGGACGGAGGCGACCGCGGTGGGTCGGGGTGGTGCGGGGACACGACGGCGGCTGGCGCTCGGCACGGCCGTGCTGACCGCGGCGGGGCTGCTCGCCGTGGCGGTGCCGCAGGAGGGGCAGGCCGCCGCGGCGTGCCCGGGCCGCAAGGTGCGCACGCTGCCCTTCGCCACGGGCTCCGTCCTCGTCTACAGACGCGGCGGCCACGTCTGCGCCGTCACCGTGCCGAAGAAGCCCGGCACCAAGCGGCAGATGTCCGTCAGCGTGCAGGCGCGCGGCGGCCGCCCGGTGGTGGACTCGGGGCGGTACGCCTACCGGGCCGGGCCGGTGACCGTGCACGTCGGCACGCGCTGCGTGTGGGTGAAGGGCAAGGTCTCCCGGGGCTCGGTCAGCTCCGGCTGGATCCTGTGCTGAACCGGCTCGTCGCGGCCAATTGCCCATCTCCCCTGGTGTGCGGGTGACTTGCTCCGATAGCTTCCGGCGCACATCCGTTTCACAGGGAGGGTGCATGCGCAAGGCGCTCAGATGGCTGTTGGCGCTCGTGGTGCTCATAGGCACCGCCGGCACGGCGGGGGCGGCCACCGCCGCCGAGCCGAAGGCCGTCGACATCAAGGACAGGCTGCTGTCCATACCGGGCATGAGCCTGATCGAGGAGAAGCCGTACACCGGCTACCGCTTCTTCGTCCTCAACTACACCCAGCCGGTCGACCACCGGCGCCCGTCCAAGGGCACGTTCCAGCAGCGGATCACCGTGCTGCACAAGGACGTGAGCCGCCCGACGGTCTTCTACACCGGCGGCTACAGCGTCTCCACGACCCCCAGCCGCCGCGAGCCGACGCAGATCGTGGACGGCAACCAGGTCTCCATGGAGTACCGCTACTTCACGCCGTCCCGGCCCGAACCGGCCGACTGGTCCAAGCTGGACATCTGGCAGGCCGCCAGCGACCAGCACCGCATCTTCAAGGCGCTGAAGCCGGTCTACTCCGAGAACTGGATCTCCACCGGCGGCTCCAAGGGCGGCATGACCGCCACGTACTACGAGCGCTTCTACCCGCGTGACATGGACGGCGTCGTCGCCTACGTCGCCCCCAACGACGTCGTCAACCGCGAGGACTCGGCCTACGACCGCTTCTTCGCCCGCGTCGGCACCGAGGAGTGCCGCGACCGCCTCAACGGCGTGCAGCGCGAGGCACTGGTGCGCCGGGAACCCCTGAAGGAGAAGTACGCGGCGCACGCGGCCGAGAACGGCTACACCTTCGACACCATCGGCAGCCTGGACCGCGCCTACGAGGCCGTCGTCCTCGACTACGTGTGGGGCTTCTGGCAGTACAGCACCCTGAAGGACTGCGCGAGCATCCCGGCCGACGCCAAGAACGCGACGAACGACGAGATATGGAACTCCGTCGACACGATCTCCGGCTTCTCCTTCTACACCGACCAGGGCCTGGCCCCGTACACGCCGTACTACTACCAGGCGGGCACGCAGCTGGGCGCGCCGACGATCCACTTCCCGCACATCGAGAAGAAGTACATCCGCTACGGCTACCAGCCGCCGCGCAACTTCGTGCCCCGGTCGATCCCGATGAGGTTCGAGCCGTGGGCGATGCGGGACGTCGACACGTGGGTGAAGCACAACGCCCGGCAGATGCTGTTCGTGTACGGCGAGAACGACCCGTGGGGTGCCGAGCCCTTCCGTCTGGGCCACGGCGCGCGTGACTCGTACGTCCTGACCGCGCCCGGCATGAACCACGGCGCCAACGTCGCGGGCCTCGTGCCCGACCAGAAGGCGTTCGCCACGGCCCGCATCCTGGACTGGGCGGGCGTCGCCTCCGCCACGGTGCGGGAGAACCCGTCGGCGGCCAGGCCGCTGGCGTCGTTCGACGCGAAGCTGGACAAGCGGGACGTGCAGCGCGAGCCGGCGCTGCGCCCGTAGTCCCGGCATGACCGGAGGCCGTGCCCGGCCGTCACCGAGCCGCTGCCCCGGCTCACAGTGGCCGGGCGCAGCCCACCGGCCGTTCGCCGCCCAGGCGGACGTAGAGGCCGGTCGAGGCGGGGCAGTCCGTGCGGACGGCGACCGCCTCGACCACCTTGAACTGCGGCTTCCGCTTCCCCTCGCCGTCGCACGCGGTCTCGCGGACCTTGCCGCCGCCGGCGTCGTAGACGCAGTCGCCAACGATGGTGCGCGGCCCGCCCCCGCCGCCCGGGTCGCCGGGGTGCGGCGGCAGGAGGGCGCGCATGCAGGCGTACCCCTGGGGGACGGCACCGTCGCCGTCCTCGTCGGCGGAGGGGCGCTGCTCGCTGATGTGCAGGACGAAGTCGGTGGTGGCGGGGCACGGCGGCCCGTCACCGGCCCGCCCGTCCTCCCGGGCCACGACCCGGGCCGCCGCCCGCTCGCTGTCGCACGGCACCTCGGTGAAACTGACCGTGCCGAACGAGCTGCACTCGTCGATCGCGAGGAACACCGCCCCGTAACCGGACGGCCGCACGGCCGCCGTGACGGAGCCGGACACGGCCTCCCCGGCCGGCGTCCCGTCCCCGTTCACACCGCCGCTGTCCGCGCCCGCCGGGCCCGCCGGACTCTGGCACCCCGTCAGCAGCACGGCGCCCAGCGCCGACAGGGCGCAGAGCACCCCCGCGGCCCGTCTCTCGCGCATCGCCATCCCCCCGGATCCCCGGGTCCAGCGTGACCCGCCGCGGCGGGCCACGCCAGACGCGCGGGGTGCATTGCGCACGGGTGACGGGGGCGCGCCCCCGGCGCGTGGCGTAGCCCGCGCTACGCCCTACGACCGGTAGCCGAGCCCGTGCCCGAGGGGGTACAGCACCGTCGCCGGATCGTCCGCCCGCACCACCGGCACCGGCAGCCTGCCGCGCGGCCGTACCCGGCCGGCGATCACCCGGGCCGCCGCCCGGACCTCGACGTCGGTCCACGAGTAGGCGGCCAGGAAGGCGGGGACGCCGGGCAGCTGGGCCACGTCGTACGGATTGCGGACGGCGACCGCGACGACCGGCCTGCCGGTCTCCAGCAGCCGGGCGACCAGCGTGCGCTGGCTGCTGCCCGCCGTGACGTTGTACGTGGCCACCACCACCGCGTCGGCGTCCCGGGCCGCCGCGACCGCGCGGTCGATGACGGCGGCGGACGGCGCGGTGCCGGTGGACAGGGCGGTGGCCGTGAAGCCCAGCCCCGCCAGCTCGCCGGCGAGGACACCGGTGGGCGGCCCGGTCGTGCCCGACGGGGAGGCGGGGTCGGCGCCGACGACGAGCACCGTGCCGTGCTCCTCGCGCGACAGCGGCAGCAGCGACCCCTCGTTGACCAGCAGCGTGGTGGTTCGCTCGGCGATCCGGTCCGCCGCGGCCAGGTGCGCCCGGGTGCCGACGGTGCGGTCGACGTCCCGGCGGCTGGTGTACGCGTCCCGGAACAGCCCCAGCTTCGCCTTCAGCCGCAGCACCCGCAGGATCGATTCGTCGAGCCGCGCCTCGCTGAGTTCGCCCTCGCGTACGGCGGTCAGGACGGCGTTCCAGGCGAGGTCCAGGTTGGGCGGGTTGAGCAGCTGGTCGACGCCGGCCTTCAGCGCGAGCACCGGCACCCGTTCGTCGCCGTACTTGGTGCGGACGCCCTCCATGCCGAGGGAGTCGGTGACCACGACCCCGTCGTAGCCCAGCTCCTCGCGCAGGATGCCGGTGAGGATGGGGCGGGAGAGGGTCGCGGGGTCACCGGAGTCGTCGAGCGCCGGGACCACCAGGTGGGCGGTCATGATCGCGTCGATGCCGGCTGCGATCGCCGCGCGGAAGGGCGGCGCGTCCAGCTCCTCCCACTGCGCGCGGCTGTGCGTGATCACCGGCAGCCCGGTGTGGCTGTCGGTGGCGGTGTCGCCGTGCCCCGGGAAGTGCTTGGCGCACGCGGCCACCCCGGAACGCTGATACCCCGTCACCTCGGCGGCCACCAGCCTCGCCACCGCCTCCGGGTCGGCGCCGAAGGAGCGGACGCCGATCACGGGGTTGGCCGGGTTGACGTTCACGTCGGCGACGGGGGAGTAGTCCTGGCGGATGCCCATCGCGTGCAGCTCGGCGCCCGCGACCTTGCCGAGGGTGCGGGCGTCGGACGCCGAACCGCCGGCGCCGACGGCCATCGCGCCGGGGAAGAGGGTCGCCGGCTCGCCCACGCGAGCCACTATCCCGTACTCCTGGTCGGTGGAGACGAGCACCGGCAGGCCGCGCGGCAGCTCCAGGGAGGCCCGCTGGATGCCGTTGGACAGGTCGGCGATCTGGTGCGGGTCGCGGGTGTTGTGGGCCCAGGCGAAGTAGATGATCCCGCCGACCCGGTACTTGGCGACCAGCTCGGCGGCGGTGCGGACGCCGATCTCCTTGAGGTTGGCGTCGATGTCGGCCTGGTCGGGGGCGGTGGCGGAGTGGCCGTACACCCGCGACACGAAGACCTGTCCGACCTTCTCCTCCAGCGTCATGCGGGAGATGAGGGCGCGGAGTTTCTCGTCGTCGGGCCTGCGGCCGTCGGCGTACGCCGTGCCGCCGCCGGCCGCGAGGGCCGCGGTGACGACCGCGGTGGCGGCGAGGACGGTACGTCTGGAGGGGTGTGCGGTGCTTCCCGTGCCGGCCGTGCTGCTGTGGTGCACGTGCGCTCCTTCCGGAGTGATCCGCGGGGGAATCGCTGGAGAGGTGCTGAAGGAAACTTCCAAGGAGTCACCAATATCCGGGAAGTTTCTGCCAGTCAAGGGAGCGCACAGGAGTCGCCCGAAGCGGCGCCGACGCACCTCGGGGGCCGCCGCCGGCGCCAGGGAGGGGAGGGCGCCGGCGGCGACGCGCCGCCGGGCGCGGTGCGGCTGGAGAGGGTGGTCGGCGATCGCGGCCGGCAGGCGAGGCCGACACCGCACCGCGAAGACTCGTCCGGCGACGTGCGGATTGGACGACGCGGACGGGGACCGGGTTCCCGGTTCGCGCGGCTTTCCCGAAGTCGGTACGGGCGGGACCACGGGGACGCGCGGGGCGGGGCCGCGCGGGCCGGGGCCGGGGCGCGGCGGGGCCGGGGCACGGCGGGGCCGGGCGCGGCCGGCGGGGGCGCTCAGGCGGCCTCGGCAGGGGCGGCGGGGGCGGTGTGGGCCGAGACGTCCGGCCAGTGGGCCCGCAGGGTGCGTACGGTCTCCGCGATCGCCGGCCGGCGTGCCGCGCCCGCCCGCCACAGCGCGTACAGCCGCCGCACGGGCATCGGATCGAGCGGCACCTCCACCACACCGGCGGGCAGCGGCCCCCGCCCCAGCCGGGGGATCAGCGCGATCCCCAGCCCGGCCGCGACCAGGGCGACCAGCGTCGGGTTCTCGTCGGCCTGGTGGACGATGTCCGGCTCGTGCCCGGCGCCCCGCAGCGTCCGCAGCAGCCAGTCGTGGCACACCCGCCCGGGCGGCTGGCAGATCCACCGCTCGCCGCCCAGCTCCGAGCGCCGTACGCCGTCGCGCCCGGCGAAGCGGTGCCCCTCGGGGACGAGCAGGTCGCACAGGTCCTCCCCGATGGCCGCCTGCTCCACCCCGGCCGGGGCGGGCAGCGGGGCGATGTCCCAGTCGTGCGCCACCACCAGGTCGACCGCGCCCTTCGCCACCAGGTCCACGGACAGGTGCGGGTCGACCTCGGTGAGCCGGGTGTCCAGGGCCGGGTGCCGGCGGGCGAGATCGGCCAGTACGCCCGGCATCAGCCCGCGCGCCGCCGACGCGAACGCGGCCACCGTCAGCCGCCCCGCCGGCACCCCGCGCCGCTCCTCCAGCCGGGTCTCCGCCCGCTCCACGAGCGCCAGCAACTCGCGCGCGGCGGCGGCCAGTTGCCACGCCTCGTCGGTGAGCCGCACCCCGCGCCCCTCCCGTTCCAGGAGGACGGTCCTGGTCTCCCGCTCCAGCTTGGCGATCTGCTGGGACACGGCGGACGGCGTGAAGCCCAGCGCGGCGGCGGCCGCGCCGACGGTGCCGTGCACCGACACGGCGTGCAGGGCACGAAGACGCTGAAGGTCGAGCACGACACGGCTCCCTGGACTCGATCGGCGAGCGGCATTCGTTAGCCGCGCTTCATCCAACCATGCAGCAATCATCGCTGGTGCTTCACGGTCACCGGGCGCGATCCTCGACGCATGCGACCTTCCCACCTCTTCCTCGCCGTGCTCGTCGCCGCCGTCTGGGGCGTGAACTTCACGGTCATCGAGATCGGCCTCGACCACTTCCCGCCGCTGCTCTTCTCCGCCCTGCGCTTCCTGGCGGCGGCGCTGCCGGCCGTCTTCCTCGTGGGCCGTCCGAAGGCCGCCTGGAAGTGGATCGTGGCGGTGGGCCTGGTCCTGGGGGTCGCGAAGTTCGGCCTGGTGTTCGTCGGCATGGACGCGGGCATGCCGGCCGGCCTGTCGTCCCTCGTCCTCCAGGTCCAGGCGGTGTTCACGGCGGTGATCGCGGCGGTGATGCTGGGCGAACGCCCCACCGGCCTCAAGGTCCTGGGCATGGCGGTCGCGCTGGCCGGCATCGGCGTGGCCGCCGTCGACGAGGGCGCCTCGGGTCCCCTCGGCGCCTTCGCCATGGTCATCGGCGCGGCGGCCGCGTGGGGCCTGTCCAACGTGCTGACCCGCAAGGCGTCCCCGCCCGACGCCCTCAACTTCATGGTGTGGGTGTCCACCGTCCCCGTACTGCCGCTGCTGGCCCTCTCCCTCCTCACCGAGGGCCCGTCCCGGGACCTGGCGGCCCTGCGCGGCCTGGACTGGCAGGGCGCGGGCACGATCGTCTTCGTCGCCTGGGTCTCGACGGTCTTCGGCTTCGGCGCCTGGGGCTGGCTGCTGCACCGCCACCCCGCCTCCACCGTGGCGCCGTTCTCGCTCCTGGTCCCCGTCTTCGGCATGTCGTCGGCCGCCCTCTTCCTGGGCGAGTCGGTGACCCCGCTGCGCTGGTGCGCGGCCGCGCTGCTGGTGGGTGGGGTGGCACTGACGACCTTCGCGCCCGTGCGCCGCGGCCGGACCCGGGTGCTGCCGGACGGTGTCCCGGCCGACCCGGCAGGCGTGGGACGGCCCCCGGCACGGGCGGAGGAATCCGTGCGGTGACGTCCCGGCCGGGGTCAGGCCGCGTCGCTGAGCAGCCGCGCCAGGTGCTCGCGCCCCGCGTCCAGCAGTCCGGGCAGCGGGGCGGCGGCCTCGTACCACCGCTTCTCGTACTCCCAGCACAGCCAGCCGTCCCAGCCGTGGCGGGAGAGGACGTCCACGCACTCGGTGAGCGGCAGCACGCCGGCGCCCAGCGGCAGCGGGGTGGTGTCCTCGGCGGAGGCGATGTCCTTCACCTGCACGTACCCGAGGTGCGGGGAGAGGGCCGCGTACGAGTCGGAGGGCTGCTCGCCGCCCAGCCAGGTGTGCATGACGTCCCACAGGACGCCGACCTGACGGTGGCCGACCAGGCCGGCGACGCGCATCGCGTCCGCGCCCGTGCGGTGCGAGTCGTGGGTCTCCAGCAGGATGCGCACACCGGCGTCGGTGGCGTACTCGGCGGCGGTGCCCAGCCGCCGGGCGGCCGTCGCGTCGGCCTCCTCGGCGCTCTGCTCCGTGCCGCCGCCGGGGAAGACCCGGATGTACGGGGCACCCAGGTCGCGGGCCAGGTCGAGCAGGCCGCGGATCTCGGCGAGCACCGCGTCGTCGTCGCCCGGCGCGGCCACCCGCGGGTACCCGGCCAGACCCAGCAGCTCGACCCCCGCGTCCTTGAATCCGGCCGCCACCGCGGCCCGCTCGTCGGGGGTCAGGCCCGGGTGCACCGGTTCCTCCGGGTGGGCGCGCAACTCGACACCGTGGTAGCCGTGCGCGGTCGCGAGCGCCAGCACGTCGGCCAGGGGCATACCGGGGACACCGAGGGTGGAGAACGCCAGCTTCATGGTGACGGAGAGTACCCCCGCCACGGAACCGCACTCCTTTTCACGGTCACGGTGTCGCCGAGCACGCCCCGTGCGCCCACCGCCGCCCGCTTCCCGACGCCGGCCGGCATCACCCAGCCCGCCCGCTTGTCCACGCCGGCCGGCATCGATCAGCCCGTCCGGTGTTCGAGGACGAGGCCGTTCAGGCCGACAGCGGGGGCCAGGGGCGGCGGCCCCCGGCGACACCCGCACCGGCACACGGCACACGGCACACGGCACACGGCACACGGCACACGGCACCACGATTCCCACGGTGCCCTACCCCCGAGGCCCCCCGGAGGACCCCCGTACCATCAACTCCCCCCGCACCGTCGCGATCCCCCCGGGCGGCGCCTCCTCCCGCCCCATCGCGATGCGCCCCGCCCGCGCCCCCGCCTCGGCGAGCGGCAGCCGGACCGTCGTCAGCGCGGGTACCGCGTCGATGCTGAACGGCAGGTCGTCGAAGCCGGCCACCGACACGTCGCCCGGGATGCCCCGCCCCGAGTCGCGCAGCGCCGCGCACGCGCCCAGCGCGACGGAGTCGTTCGCGGCGACGACCGCCGTCAGGGACGGGTCCCTGCGCAGCAGCTCGAGCGTGGCCTCGTACCCGGACTGCCGGTCGTAGCGGCCGTGGACCGTCCAGCGGGGGTCCTCCTCGATGCCGTGCGCGGCCAGCGCCGCGCGGTGGCCCTCCAGCCGGTGCCGGGTCGTGGTCCGCTCCTCGGGCCCGGCGATGTAGCCGAGCCGCCGGTGGCCGAGCCCGATCAGGTGCTCGGTCAGCTCCCGGCCGCCCCCGCGGTTGTCGAAGGTCAGCGCGATCGCCCCGGTCCCGGGAGCCGGCGGCCGCCCGCACAGCACCACCCGCGTCCCCGCCTCCGCCAGCTTCCGCAGCTTCGCCGCCACGGCCGCCTGGTGCGCCGCGTCCTCCATCGCCCCGCCGGTCAGCACGACGGCCGCCGCCCGCTGCCGCTGGAGCAGCGTGAGGTAGGTCAGCTCGCGCTCCGGGGAGCCGCCGGTGTTGCAGACCACGGCGAGTCTCTCGCCGCCGGCTCTGCCGCCCGGCCCGCCGATCTCGGACTGGATCGCGCCGGCCATGATCCCGAAGAAGGGGTCGGCGATGTCGTTGACCAGGATCCCGACCAGGTCGGACGTCGCCGCCGCCAGCGCGCTCGCGGGGCCGTTGAGCACGTAGTCCAGTTCGTCGACCGCCTTGAGCACCCGCTCGCGGGTGGATGCGGCCACGGGATAGTTCCCGTTGAGCACGCGCGACACCGTCGCGGGGGAGACCTGGGCGCGGGCCGCCACGTCCGCCAGGGTCACCGTCATGTCCTCGTCCTCCGCCTCACGCCTGTGCCGTGCGCCGTCTCGGCCGTCCCGGGTGACCTTACGACCGTCACCCGCCGTTGTTCGCCCCGTCGAACAACTCGCCCGGAACACGGTCTTGTCCAGACCACCGTCCACAGGCTAGCTTCGTAGCGTATAGAAAGCGCTTGCTGCATGGTTGAACTCCTCCTCGCATTGCTCGTACCGAAGGGAATGACGTGACACGCAAGACGGTGCGTATCGCCATGAACGGTGTGACCGGGCGCATGGGCTACCGCCAGCACCTCGTCCGCTCCATCCTGGCCCTGCGCGAACAGGGCGGCCTCGCCCTCGGCGACGGCACCGTGCTGTGGCCGGAGCCGGTCCTGGTCGGCCGCCGCGAGCACGCCCTGCGGGCGCTGGCCGACCGGCACGGCCTGGAGCACGTCTCCACGGACCTGGACGTGGTCCTCGCCGACCCCACCGTGGACATCTACTTCGACGCCCAGGTGACCTCGGCCCGCGAGGAGGCGATCACGAAGGCGATCGCCGCGGGCAAGCACGTCTACACCGAGAAGCCGACGGCCACCGGCCTCGACGGCGCCCTGGAGCTGGCCCGCCTGGCGAACGCCGCCGGCGTCAAGCACGGCGTCGTCCAGGACAAGCTCTTCCTCCCGGGTCTGCTCAAACTCAAGCGCCTCATCGACGGCGGCTTCTTCGGCCGGATCCTGTCCGTGCGCGGCGAGTTCGGCTACTGGGTCTTCGAGGGCGACTGGCAGGACGCCCAGCGCCCCTCCTGGAACTACCGCGCGGAGGACGGCGGCGGCATCGTCGTCGACATGTTCCCGCACTGGGAGTACGTCCTGCACGAGCTGTTCGGCCGCGTGAAGTCCGTGCACGCCCTCGCCACCACCCACATCCCGCAGCGCTGGGACGAGAACGGCAAGCCCTACGACGCCACCGCCGACGACGCCGCGTACGGCGTCTTCGAACTGGACGGCGGCGCGATCGCCCAGATCAACTCCTCCTGGGCGGTGCGCGTCAACCGCGACGAACTCGTCGAGTTCCAGGTCGACGGCACCGAGGGGTCCGCCGTCGCGGGCCTGCGCAACTGCCGCGTCCAGCACCGCAGCGCCACGCCCAAGCCGGTCTGGAACCCGGACATCCCCGCCACCGAGGTCTTCCGCGACCAGTGGCAGGAGGTCCCCGACAACCAGGACTTCGACAACGGCTTCAAGGCCCAGTGGGAGCTGTTCCTCAAGCACGTGTACGCCGACGCGCCCTACCACTGGGACCTGCTGGCCGGCGCCCGCGGCGTCCAGCTCGCCGAGCTGGGCCTGAGGTCCTCGGCCGAGGGCCGCCGCCTCGACGTCCCGGAGATCGCCCTGTGACCCTCCACCTGCCGGACGCCGACGGCACCGTACGCGCCTACGAGCCCCGCACCGACCCCCTCGCCCTCGGCACGGGAAGCGCTTTCACCTCCCGTACGGTCTTCTCGGCGGCGCACGTCGTCGCCGACCCGTACGCGGACACCACCCCCGACGGCCCCGCCGCCGTCGACTGGGACGCCACCCTCGCCTTCCGCCGCCACCTGTGGTCCCACGGGCTCGGCGTCGCCGAGGCGATGGACACCGCCCAGCGGGGCATGGGCCTGGACTGGGCCACAGCCGCCGAGCTGATCCGCCGCTCCGCCGCCGAGGCGAGGACGTGCGGCGGCCGTATCGCCTGCGGCGTCGGCACCGACCAGCTGACCACGACCACCGGCACCACCCTCGCCGAGGTCCGGGCCGCCTACGAGGAGCAGCTCGCCGTCGTCGAGGAGTCGGGCGCCCAGGCCATCCTGATGGCCTCCCGCGCCCTGGCCGCGACCGCGCAGGGCCCGGACGACTACCTGGAGGTCTACGGCCACCTCCTGCGCCAGGCCGCCGAACCGGTCGTCCTGCACTGGCTCGGCCCGATGTTCGACCCGGCCCTGCAGGGCTACTGGGGCTCGTCGGACCTCGACGCGGCGACGGACACCTTCCTGGAGGTCATCGCCGCCCACCCCGACAAGGTCGACGGCATCAAGGTCTCCCTCCTGGACGCCCGGCGCGAGGTCGACCTGCGCCGCCGCCTCCCGCAGGGCGTGCGCTGCTACACCGGCGACGACTTCAACTACCCGGAGCTGATCGCCGGGGACGAGCAGGGCTTCAGCCACGCCCTGCTCGGCATCTTCGACCCGCTGGGCCCGCTGGCCGCCGAGGCGGTGCGCGTCCTGGACACCGGGAACACGGAGGGCTTCCGCGCCCTCCTCGACCCCACCGTCGCGCTCTCCCGCCACCTCTTCCAGACCCCCACCCGCTACTACAAGACGGGCGTGGTGTTCCTGGCCTGGCTCGCGGGCCACCAGAGCCACTTCACGATGGTCGGCGGCCTCCAGTCGGCCCGCTCGCTGCCGCACCTCGCCCGCGCCTACGAACTCGCCGACCAACTGGGCCTGTTCCCCGACCCGAAGACGGCCGAGGAGCGGATGCGGACCCTGCTGTCGCTGTACGGAGTGGACCAGTGAGCGATCTCGCGCGTTTCAGCGTCAACCAGATGACGGTCAAGCAGCTCTCCCTGCCCGAACTGACCGCCGCCTGCCGCGAGCTAGGCGTCGGCAACGTCGGACTGTGGCGCGAACCGGTCCAGGCGTACGGCGTCGAGGCGGCGGCCAAGCTGGTCCGCGACGCGGGCCTGACCGTCACCACCCTGTGCCGCGGCGGCTTCCTCACGGCGACCGACGCCGGCGAGCGGGCGCGGGCCCTGGCCGACAACCGCCGGGCCGTCGACGAGGCCGCCGCCCTCGGCACCGACACCCTGGTCCTGGTCTCGGGCGGTCTCCCGGCCGGCGACAAGGACCTGCGCGCCGCCCGCGAACGCATCGCCGACGCGCTCGCCGAGCTGGCCCCGTACGCCGAGGAGCACGGCGTGCGCCTCGCCATCGAGCCACTGCACCCGATGTACGCCGCCGACCGCTGCGTGGTCTCCACCCTCACCCAGGCCCTGGACCTCGCCGAACGCTTCCCGGCGCACCAGGTCGGCGTCACCGTCGACACGTACCACATCTGGTGGGACGACCGGGCGCCGGCGCAGATCGCCCGGGCCGGGGCGGGCGGCCGGATCCACACCTTCCAGCTCGCCGACTGGACCACCCCGCTGCCCGAGGGCGTCCTCAACGGCCGCGGTCAGATCGGGGACGGCGCGATCGACATGCGGGAGTGGCAGGGGTACGTGGAGGCGGCCGGATACACCGGCGCGATCGAGGTCGAGCTGTTCAACGAGGGGCTGTGGGCGCGGGACGGGCGCGAGGTCCTCGCCGAGACGGCCGCGCGGTTCGCCGCACACGTGGGGGGCGGGGGCGGAGGTGCGGGCGCGGGCGCGGAGAAATAAATTCCGGTAACCCGTGCAACCGTTGCGCGGCCTGACGGGTCGTACATGGCATCAGGACACCCCGGTGGGGGATCCGGGGGGATCGCGGGGGTTCTGATCGGGGAGGGAAAAGGGGAGGGAAGCCCGAGGGGGTCCGGTCGACGACCGGACCCCTTCGAAGCTTTTCCCGTCAGAAGAAGACCCCGCAGCGCAGCAGTACGTTCGCGTACGGGCGGGCCTCGCCGGTGCGGACGATCAGGCGGGCGCCCGCCGACAGGGCCTTCAGACGCTCGTGCGGGACCAGTTCGAGCGCGGGGCAGCGCTCGTCGAGCAGGGCGGCGGCCTCCGGGTTGGCGTCCCGCACCTCCGTCGCCGCCGTCGCGCCCTCGATCACCAGCTCCTCCAGCAGGCCGTCCAGGACCTCGGCGAACGACGGGACCCCGGCACGGAAGGCCAGGTCGACGACGCGCGGCCCGTCGGGGACGGGCATGCCCGCGTCGCAGACCAGCACACCGTCACCGTGTCCGAGTCCGGCGAGGGCCCCGGCGAGCCGGCGGTTGAGTATCCCGGCCTTCTTCACAGCGCCTCGGCCTCCGCGGCCGTCGGGTACGACTCCTGCGCCCCGGGCTTCGTGACGGCCGCCGCGCCGACCCGCGCCGCGTACGCCGCCGCCTCGACGAGCGACTCGCCCGTGCCCAGCCGCCACGCCAGCGCCGCGGTGAACGCGTCGCCCGCGCCCGTGGTGTCCACGGCGTCCACCTTCACCGACGGCACCCGGCGGACCCCCTCGGCCGCCGACGCCACCAGCGCGCCCTCGGCACCCAGGGTCACGACCACCGAACGCGGTCCCTTGGCCAGCAGGACGCGGGCCCAGTCCTCGGGGCGCTCGCCCACGTGGGCGTCGCCGAGGATCACCTTGGCCTCGTGCTCGTTCACGATCAGCGGGTCGCAGGCCGCCAGCACCTCCCCCGGCAGCGGGCGCGGCGGCGACGGGTTCAGCACGAACCGGCTGCCCGGCGCCAGACTCCGGACCACCTCCACCACCGTCTCCAGCGGGATCTCCAACTGCGTGGAGACCACGCGGGAGGCGTGGAAGAGGCTCGCGGCGGCCCGGACGTCACCCGGGGCGAGGCGGCCGTTGGCGCCGGGCGAGACCACGATGCTGTTGTCCCCCGACGGGTCGACGGTGATCAGCGCGACGCCGGTCGGCGCCCCGCCCACCAGCACGCCGACCGTGTCGACGCCGGCCGCCCGCTGCGAGTCCAGCAGCAGCCGGCCGTGGTCGTCGTCGCCGACCCGGGCCAGCAGGGCCGTACGGGCGCCGAGCCGGGCGGCGGCGACCGCCTGGTTCCCGCCCTTGCCGCCCGGGTGGACGGACAGGTCGGAGCCGAGCACCGTCTCCCCGGCCCCCGGCCGCCGCTCGACACCGATCACCAGGTCGGCGTTGGCCGACCCCACGACCAGGAGGTCGTAGTCGTACATGAATCGCTCTCCGATCCGAGTGCACCCGGGTTGCGTCCCAGTTGCGTCCGAGTGAGCCCCAGCGCGTGCGCCGCCCTGCCCGTGTCAGCCCTCGAAGCCGGCCACGTTCTCCTTGGTGACGACCTTCACCGGCACCTTCACCATCTTCTCCGTCTTCTCGCCGTCGGCGGCGCGCAACGCGTTCTCCACGGCGATCCTGCCCAGTTCCCTGGGCTGCTGCGCCACGGAGGCGAACAACGTGCCCGCCTGGACCGCCTTCAGCCCGTCGGGCGTGCCGTCGAAGCCGACGACCTGCACGGACTTCCCGGCCTTGGAGCCCAGCGCCTTGATCGCGCCGAGCGCCATCTCGTCGTTCTCCGCGAAGACGCCGTCGATGTCGGGGTGCGCCTGGAGCAGGTTGGTCATCACGTCCAGGCCCTTGGTGCGGTCGAAGTCCGCGGGCTGCTTGGCGACGACCTTGATGCCCGGGTACCGCTTGAGCCCGGCCGCGAAGCCCGCCCCGCGCTCCCGGCTGGCGGAGGTGCCGGCCTGGCCCTGGAGGATGACGATGGTGCCCTTGCCGCCGAGCTTGTCGGCGAGCGCCTTGGCGCCCAGCTCACCGCCCTCGACGTTGTCGGAGGCGACCAGCGCGGACGTGTCGGCCTTGTTGACGCCGCGGTCCACGGCGATGACGGGGATGTCGTCCTTGTTCGCCGAGCGCACCGAGGGGCCCGCGGCGTCGGAGTCCACCGGGTTGACGATGATCGAGGACAGGCCCTCGCTGGTGAAGTTCTGCAGCTGGTTGGCCTGCTGGGAGGCGTCGTTCTGGGCGTCCGTGACCGTGAGGTCCACGCCCAGCTTCTTCGCCCGCTCCTCGGCCCCGTCCCGGATCTGCACGAAGAACGGGTTGTTGAGCGTCGACAGCGACAGGCCGATCTTCTGGGTCTTCCCGTCCGACGACCCGCTGTGCAGCAGCGAGGTCGCGCCGACCACGGCGACGGCGACGACGGCCGCGACGACGTACGTCAGTGCCTGCCTGCCCCGGTTCCCCCCGCCGGACGTCCCGGCCGCCGGCGTGGTCGCGCCCGCCTTGCGCCGCAGCGTGTCCAGCAGCACCGCGAGCGCGATGACGACACCGATGACGACCTGCTGCCAGAACGCGGAGACCGACAGCAGGTTGAGGCCGTTGCGCAGCACCGCGAGGATCAGCGCGCCGATCAGCGTGCCCGACGCCTTGCCGGTACCGCCGGCCAGCGACGCCCCGCCGATGACGACGGCGGCGATGGCGTCCAGCTCGTAGCCCTGCGCGGCCTGCGGCTGCGCGGAGGAGAGCCGGGAGGCGAGGACGATACCCGCGGCGGCGGCGAACAGCCCGGAGAACGCGTAGATGGCGAGCTTCTGCCGCTTCACGCGCAGCCCGGACAGCCGCGCGGCCTCCTCGTTGCCGCCGATGGCGTACATGGAGCGGCCGATGTAGGTGCGTCCGAGGACGAACGCGGTGATCAGCCCCATCACGATCATCACGAGCACCGGCACCGGCAGCCACCCGCCGAGCGTGTCGCCGAGGTGGGAGACCGAGTCCGGGAAGGCGATGGGCGAGCCCTGCGAGATGACCAGCGACAGACCGCGCCCCACCGACAGCATGGCGAGCGTCGCGATGAACGGCGGCAGTTTCCCGTACGAGATGAGGAAACCGTTCACCAGGCCGCACGCGATGCCGGTCGCGACGGCCAGCAGCACCGCGAGCACGACGGGCACCCCGGCCTCGGTCGCGCTCCACGCCAGCACGGTCGCCGACAGCGCGGCGACCGAGCCGACCGACAGGTCGATGCCCGCCGAGACGATGACGAAGGTGACGCCGAAGGCGAGGATCGCGGTGACGGCGGCCTGGACGCCGACGTTCAGCAGGTTGTCGGCGGTCAGGAAGTCCCCGGACAGCGCCGACATGGCGACGACGAGGACGATCAGCGCGGTCAGCGCGCCGTTCTCCAGCAGCAGGCGGCGCACGCCGCCCGAGGCGCCCTGCGCGCCCGGCTTGCCCTTGAGCGTGTCAGTGGCCACGGGAGGCCTCCGTTCCGGTTTCGTCGGTGTGGGGGGTGCTGACGGCGAGCGCCATCACGGCGTCCTGCGTGGCCCGCTCGGCGGGGAGTTCGCCGGCGACCCGCCCCTGCGCCATGACCACCACCCGGTCGCTCATGCCGAGCACCTCGGGCAGGTCGCTGGAGATCATGAGCACGGCCGCACCGGCCGCCGTCAGCTCGTTGATCAGCTGGTAGATCTCGACCTTGGCGCCGACGTCGATGCCGCGCGTCGGCTCGTCGAGGATGAGCACCTTCGTGTCGGCCAGCAGCCACTTGCCGATGACGACCTTCTGCTGGTTGCCGCCGGACAGGGTCCGCACGTGCTGCCCGAGCCCGGCCATCCGCACGCCGAGCTGCCCGGCGATCCGCCCGGCCGCCTCGTGCTGTCCCTTGAGGTCGACGAGCCCCGCGCGGGCGGACGACTTCAGCGTCACCAGCCCGAGGTTCTCCTCGACGGACGCGTCGAGGACGAGTCCCTGCCCCTTCCGGTCCTCGGGCACGAGCCCGATCCCGGCGGCCATCGCGGCGTTCACGTCGTGCCGCCGCAGCGGCGCGCCCGCGACGTGCACGGTCCCCGAGTCGTACGGGTCGGCGCCGAACACCGCCCGCACGACCTCGGTCCGCCCGGCGCCGACGAGACCCGCGATGCCGACGACCTCACCGGCCCGCACCTCGAACCCGACGTCGTGGAAGACCCCGTCCCGGGTCAGCCCCTCGACCCTGAGCAACGGCTCGCCGGCGCCGGTGCGTTCACGCGGGTACTGCTGCTCGATCGACCGCCCGACCATGAGCCGTACCAGCTCGTCCTGAGGGGTGGAGGCGGGCACCTGTCCGACGCTCCTGCCGTCCCGGATGACGGTGACCCGGTCGCCGAGGGCGGCGATCTCCTCCAGGTGATGCGTGATGAACACGATCCCGACGCCGTCCTCGCGCAGCCGCCGCACGATGGCGAACAGCTTCTCGACCTCCTCTGAGGTCAGTACGGCGGTCGGCTCGTCCATGATGAGCACGCGCGCGTCCAGGCTGAGCGCCTTGGCGATCTCGACCATCTGGAGCCGGGCGATGCCCAGTTCACGGACCCGCGCCCGCGGGGAGACCGTGACCCCCACCCGCTCCAGCAGCACCTGGGCGTCGGCTTCCATCCTCTTCCGGTCGATCATCCCGAACCGGCGCGGCTGGCGTCCCAGGAAGATGTTCTCGGCGACCGTCAGGTCCGGGACGAGGTTGAACTCCTGGTAGATGGTGGCGATCCCGAGCCGCTCGGAGTCCTGCGCACCGTGGATGCGCACCTCCTCGCCGCCGGCCAGGATCCGCCCGGCGTCGGGGGTGTAGGCGCCGGAGAGCATCTTGATGAGGGTGCTCTTGCCCGCGCCGTTCTCACCGAGCAGCACGTGCACCTCGCCCCGGCGCAGGTCGAAGTCGACGCTGTCGAGCGCGACGACGCCGGGGAAGGTCTTGCGGATGCCCTCGATGCGCAGCAACTCGTCCGGACTGCGGCTGCTCACGGCGTACTCCTTCGTACGGGGGAGGGGGACGGATCCTGCGGGGCGGGATCTCGCGGGGTGGGATCGTGCGGGGTGGCGGCCTCGCCGCACGACCGGCGCACGACGAGCCGCGCCGGGAGGGTGACGGACTCGCCCGCCCGCCCCGCGATCCGGTCGACCAGCGCGCGTACGGCGGCCCGCCCGAGGTCGCCCGTGGGCTGGGCGACCGCGGTGATCGGCGGGTCGGTGTGCACGAACCAGCGGATGTCGTCGAACGCGGCGAGCGCGATGTCCTCGGGGACCCGCAGCCCGCGCGCCCGTACGGCGTCCAGCGCGCCGAGCGCCATCAGGTTGTCGGCGGCGAAGACGACCTCGGGCGGTTCGGGCAGGTCGAGGAACCCCTCGGTGACCCGCCGCCCGCTCTCCGCCTGGAAGTCGCCCTGGCCGATGTAGGCGTCGGGCAGCGGGAGCCCGTAGGCGCCCAGCGCCTCGCGGAAGGCGTCCACGCGCTCGCGGCCGGTCGTGGTGGCGGCGGGCCCGGCGATGATCGCGAGCCGCCGGTGCCCGAGTCCGTGCAGGTGCGCGACCAGGTCCCGCACCGCCGCCCGCCCGTCCGACCGCACCACGGGCACGTCCACGCCGGGGATCCACCGGTCGACGAAGACCATCGGCGTCCCGGCCCGCGCGGCGTCCAGCATGCGCGGGGAGCCGCCGTCGGTGGGCGAGACCAGCAGCCCGTCGATACGGCGGTCCAGCAGCGTCGTGACGTGGTGGTCCTGGAGGTCGGGCCGCTCGTCGGCGTTGCCGATGATGACGCTGTAGCCGAGCGCGCGGGCCTCCTCCTCGACGGAGCGGGCCAGTTCGGTGAAGTACGGGTTCATGACGTCGCTGATGACCAGGCCGAGCGTGCGGGTCTGGTCGGTGCGCAGCGACCGGGCGACGGCGTTGGGGCGGTAGCCCAGCGTCTCGACGGCGGCCAGCACGCGGGCGCGGGCGGCGGCGCTGACCGACGGATGACCGTTGAGCGCGCGCGAGACCGTCGCGACGGAGACACCCGCCTCGGCGGCGACGTCCTTGATGCTCGCCATCGTCGTTCCACCTCCTCGTGGAATCGATTACACGGAGGATTGGAAACGATTACACGGGCGGATGGCAAGAGGGGAGCCAGGGGCCGCAACCCAATCGTGACCGAAGGCTCCGGTGTCCGGACCGGACACGGCGGCGGCCCGGCCCGGGGTGGTGGAAGACCCCGGGCCGGGCAGGAAGCAGGCCGGAAACGGTCGCCGCGGCTCAGTCGCCGAGCGCGGCCGTGAACATCCCCGCCTCGTAGGAGCCGCCCTTCTGGTGCGTGATCACGGCCATCCGGTTGGCCGCGTTGATGAGGGCGACCAGGCAGACCAGCGCGGCGGTCTGGTCGTCGTCGTAGTGCTTGCGTACCCGCGCCCAGGTCTCGTCGGACACGCCCTGGTGGGCGTCGGCGAGCCGGGTGCCCTCCTCGGTGAGCGCCAGCGCGGCCTGCTCGGCCTCGGTGAACACCGTGGCCTCGCGCCAGGCGGCGACCAGGTGGAGCCGCACCGCGCTCTCACCGGCGGCCGCCGCCTCCTTGACGTGCATGTCGACGCAGTGACCGCAGCCGTTGATCTGGCTGGCGCGCAGCGACATCAGCTCCTGCGTGGACCGCGGCAGCGACGACTGGTGGAGCACCATGGCGGTGCCCGCGAACCGCTTGGCGAACCTGCCGCCGATCTCGTTCTCGAACAGGTTGAATCGGGAGTCCATGATCTGGTCCTCGCTCTCGGTGCCTCAGTGACGAACACGAGACGCCGACGGCCCGCCCCCTGTGACGGCCCACCGACGTGACGTGGACCACCGGCGTCGGGTGTCACACGGCGGCGACGGCCGGTGTCCCGTGCGCGTGACACCGCCCAGACCGAACGAACGGGAGAAGCCGGTGACCAGCGAGCCCAGTGGACACGAACGGGACGGCGCCACCGAGACCTTCGTCGCCCACCGCAACCTGCTCTTCACCGTCGCCTACGAGATGCTCGGTTCGGCCGCCGACGCGGAGGACGTCCTCCAGGAGACCTGGCTGCGCTGGGCGGACGTCGACCTCGCCACGGTGCGCGACCGGCGCGCCTACCTGGTCCGCATCACCACCCGCCAGGCGCTCAACCGGCTGCGCACCCTCGGCCGCCGCAAGGAGTCCTACGTCGGCTCCTGGCTGCCCGAGCCGCTGCTCACCACGCCCGACGTGGCCGAGGACGTCGAGCTGGCCGACAGCGTGTCGATGGCGATGATGCTGGTCCTGGAGACGCTGACGCCGACCGAGCGGGCGGTGTTCGTGCTGCGCGAGGTGTTCGACCTCGGTTACGACGAGATCGCCGAGGCCGTCGACAAGAGCCCCGCCGCCGTCCGGCAGATCGCGCACCGGGCCCGCGCGCACGTCGCGGCCCGCCGGCCGCGCGGCGCCGTCTCCCGCGCCGAATCGCGGTCCGCGCTCGCCGCCTTCCAGCGGGCCGTGGAGACGGGCGACCTCCAGGGCCTGCTCGGCATCCTCGCGCCGGACGTGGTCCTGCTGGGCGACGGCGGCGGCATCAAGCAGGCGGTGCTGCGGCCGGTCACGGGGGCCGACAAGGTGGCCCGCCTCGTGCTCGGCGGCCTGGTCAAGCAGTCCGCCGCGGTGTCGCTGGGACCGGCCCAGGTCAACGGCTACCCGGCCCTGGTCGTGCACCTCGACGGCGAACTCGACACCGTGGTCGCGGTCCGCTTCGACGACGGCCGCATCACCGGCCTCTACGCCGTCCGCAACCCCGAGAAGCTGGCGCACATGCGCCGGGAAACGGCCCTGCGCCGGTGAACTGGATGGTTTACCGGGGGTCCGGAAGCGTCTCACCGGTCTCCAGCAGCGTCTTGAGGCTGGACAGGAGGGCGGGCCAGCCGTGCTGAACCATCTCACGGGCGGTGCTGCCGGGCTCGAACCCGTCGTGGACGACGGTCAGCTTCACCGATCCGCCGCCGAGGTCCTCGATGTCGAACGTGACCTTCGACCGCCGCTCGGCGGAGAGCTTGGCGAGGGTCTCGTCGTCGATCCCGTTCGCCTCGGCCCATTGTGGCGTGAAGGTGTGCCAGGTGTACGACAGCCGCCGGTGCGGGTCGGACTCGAGCACGACCTGCTCGGGGTCGGCGGTCTCGGCCGCCCGCTCCTTCCACACCACGGGCGACCCGGCCGCCCAGTCGGTGGCGAACTCCAGCCCCCAGTAGCGCCGGGTGAACGCCGGGTCGGTCAACCCCTGCCACAGCTTCTCCGGCGTGGTCCTGATGTAGGTCGTGTAGACGAAGGCGTCGCTGTCCATGGCGGTGTCCTCCAGCGCCTGCTTGAGGTCGGCGAGTGCGTGCACCCGCTCCCGGTCGTAACGGCTGATCCAGCGTTCGGCGATGGCGTTGATCGGTTCGGCGTTGAGGTAGTGCAGCTTCTCCCGGCCCCGCCGGACGGTGGTGACCAGGTGGGCCGCCTCCAGCAGCGCCAGGTGTTTGCTGACCGACTGCCGGGCCATGTCCAGCCCGGCGCACAGCTCACGCAGGCTCTGCCCGTTGCGCGCGTTCAGGCTGTCCAGCAGCCGCCGCCGGCTGACGTCGGCCAGTGCCTTGAAGACCTCGTCCATCTCCGCCCCTCTGACATGCAGCCCATCGGCTGCCTATAACGTTAGGCAGCCGACAGGCTGCCCGTCAAGCGGGCGAAGTCGCGACGTGCGTGGCCGTCTAGGCCGGGCGGGAGGAGTGCGTCCTGTCGCTCAACCGCGAACATCTGGAGCGATGCTGTACTTGGCCCGCTCGGATGAGCGGGAGGTGGGCGGTTGGCCGGTGAGTGTCATCGCGCTGCGAGGGGCGGGGGTCTCTGGTGCGGTCAGGCGGCGGTCAGCTCGCACCATACGTACTTCCCCCGGTTGCCGTGCCGGGCCAGCGGATGCCACCCCCACACGTCCGCGCAGGCCCGCACCAGCGCCAGCCCCCGCCCCTCCTCCAGCTCTTCCACCCGCTCGAACCGCGCCGGCGGCTCGGGCGGCTCCGGGTCCGCGTCCCACGCCCCGATCCGCAGCGTCCCCGGCGGCGACCACCGGATGCGGAGGGCGGCGGGCCCCTTGGTGTGCCGTACGGCGTTGGAGACCAGCTCCGTCGCGAGCAGCTCGGCGACATCGACCAGCCGGATCAGTCCGTGCATGGTCAGGATCAGCCGCAGGGTGCGACGACTGACGGTCACCGCGCGGAGGTCGTTGGGGATGTACAGGGAGTACTCCCAGGACTCGGTCTCGGGCATGCGGAACTCCGTTTCGAAGGAGGGGAGTCGAAGGCGGTCCCGGTGTCATTGCCGCAGCCGTCATGGCAGGACGGGGCGGTGCGCTTCCGGTGACCCGGTGTCGCACGGTGTGCGTCGCGTCACTGACGGTAAATCTAAATTTAGGGACGCTGCAAGTCGATCGCGTAATCTGACGTCAAATGAGTCGCATCAACGAACGTGTGGAGAGGGCGAGTCGATGGTGAAGAGGCGCGAACCGACGGCGCGCCAGCTGCGGCTGGCAACCGAACTGCGCCGACTCCGCGAGGCGGCAGGGCTCAACTCCCGCCAGGCGGCGGAACTGCTCGGTGTGGCGCCCGCTCAGATCACTCACATCGAGTCCGCCCTCGCGGGTGTGAGTGAGCAACGGGTCCGTCGCCTCGCATCCCACTACGCCTGTACTGATGCGGCGTTCGTCGACGCACTCGTAGCGATGGCCGTCGAGCGGACGAACGGCTGGTGGGAGGAGTATCGGGGCTTGCTGCCCACGTCGTTCCTGGATCTCTCCGAGTTGGAGCACCACGCCCGCTATCTCCGCCACGTGGCAATCCTGTATGTGCCGGGGTTGCTCCAGACCGAGGACTACTCGCGCGCTGTCTTCTCCGCCAGGCTTCCGGAACTGACCGCTGAAGAGATCGAGTTGCGTATCCGGCATCGTGAAGCGCGCCAAAGATCCGTCGTCCCCTACGAATCGGTGATCCATGAGGCGGCACTCCGCATCAGAGTCGGCGACCGTGCCACCTCCAGGGCCCAACTCGCGAGGCTCCTGGAACTCTCCGAGGCGGACCACGTCACCGTGCGCGTCATCCCCTTCGACCTGGACGGTTTCGCGAGCGCCTCCAGCGCGATGACGTACGTGGGCGGCCCCCTGCCCAAGCTGGACACCGTGGTCCGTGACGCGCTGCACGGCTCGGCCTTCATCGACTCCGAGGCTCAGCTCACTACCTATCGAACGAGCTTTCGTAAGGTGGAGTCCGCATCACTCGACCCCGGACAGTCGCGTGACTTCATCCACCGGCTGACGAAGGAGCTCTGAGCAGCGTGGACACCTGGCGCAAGTCGTCCTACTCCGGCCCGGGCGACGGCAACGAGTGCGTGGAGATAGCGACGTCGACCACTCACGTAGCCGTCCGCGACAGCAAGGCCCCCACCCGAGCCACCCTCACCTTCCCGGCGAAGACGTTCGTCACCTTCCTAGAGGTACTCAAGGCGCAGTCGCCCCGCGACTAACCCTCCTTGCCGTACCTGCGGAACTCCGACGTCTCCACCGTCCACGGCCCGAAGGGCACCGTGTCGCCGAAGATGTACGGCTCCTTGCGGCTGTAGCGACCCTGGCACGGCTCGGAGTGCACCTGGATCGTGCCGGTGCGGGGGTCGACGATCATGTGGAGCGGGATGCCCATGGCCGGGTAGTCGGACAGCTTCTCGTCGTAGTCGTTGCCCGGGTTGGACGGTGAGACGATCTCGACGCAGGCCAGGACCTGTGTCGAGTCCCCGATCTCGCCCAGCCAGGTTCCATCGAGCCGCTCCGCGTACGCCCCGAGGTCTGCGGCGATGGCGCGCATCCTGGCGTAGTCCATGGCGCAACCCTACGGAGAAGCCGCTCCCGGCTGCCCCCTGTCACACCCCACCGGTACCGTCGGATCATGCCCAACCAGTCCGAGGCCGCCCCCGGTGAGCGGCGGCTCGCCACCCTCGAAGGCGTCCTGGAGCGGATCACGTACGCCAACGAGGAGAACGGCTACACGGTCGCCCGCGTCGACACCGGCAGAGGCGCCGGCGATCTGCTGACCGTCGTCGGCGCGCTGCTCGGCGCGCAGGCGGGGGAGTCCCTGCGCATGGAGGGCCGCTGGGGCTCGCACCCGCAGTACGGCAAGCAGTTCCACGTGGAAAACTACACGACCGTCCTCCCGGCCACCGTCCAGGGCATCCGGCGTTATCTCGGCTCGGGTCTGGTCAAGGGCATCGGGCCGGTCTTCGCCGACCGGATCACCCAGCACTTCGGTGTGGACACGCTCCAGATCATCGAGGAGGAGCCCAAGCGCCTCATCGAGGTGCCCGGCCTCGGTCCCAAGCGGACCAAGAAGATCGCCGACGCGTGGGAAGAGCAGAAGGCGATCAAGGAGGTCATGCTCTTCCTCCAGACCGTCGAGGTGTCGACGTCCATCGCCGTGCGCATCTACAAGAAGTACGGCGACGCCTCGATCTCCGTCGTGAAGAACCAGCCCTACCGCCTCGCCGCCGACGTCTGGGGCATCGGCTTCCTCACCGCCGACAAGATCGCCCAGTCCGTCGGCATCCCCCACGACAGCCCGGAGCGGGTGAAGGCGGGCCTCCAGTACGCCCTGTCGCAGGCCACCGACCAGGGCCACTGCTACCTCCCCGAGGAGAAGCTCATCGCCGACGCGGTGAAGCTGCTCCAGGTGGTCACCGGCCTCGTCATCGAGTGCCTCGCCGAGCTGGCCGCCGAACCGGAGGACGGCGAGGACCCCGGCGTCGTGCGCGAGAAGGTCCCCGACCCGCAGGGCGGCGACCCCGTCACCGCCGTCTACCTCGTCCCCTTCCACCGCGCCGAGCTGGCCCTGGCCGCCCAGCTGCGCCGCCTCCTGCGGACGGACGAGGACCGGATGCCCGGCTTCCGGGACGTGGCCTGGGACAAGGCACTCGGATGGCTCAAGGGCCGTACGGGCGCCGACCTCGCGCCCGAGCAGGAGGCCGCGGTGAGGCTCGCCCTCACCGAGAAGGTCGCCGTCCTCACCGGAGGTCCCGGCTGCGGCAAGTCTTTCAC
Source organism: Streptomyces sp. BK79 (assembly GCF_044142145.1). Lineage (NCBI taxonomy): Bacteria > Bacillati > Actinomycetota > Actinomycetes > Kitasatosporales > Streptomycetaceae > Streptomyces > Streptomyces sp. BK79. The sequence continues at coordinate 111,052 of NZ_JBHVOC010000002.1, read as the reverse complement.
CGTGCGCTCCATCGTGGAGCTGGCCCGCGCGAAGAAGGCGAAGGTGGTGCTCGCCGCCCCGACCGGCCGCGCCGCCAAGCGCCTCGCCGAGCTGACCGGCGCCGAGGCGTCCACGGTCCACCGCCTGCTGGAGCTCAAGCCCGGCGGTGACGCCGCCTACGACCGGGACCGGCCGCTCGACGCCGACCTCGTGGTGGTCGACGAGGCGTCCATGCTGGACCTGCTCCTGGCCAACAAGCTGGTCAAGGCCGTACCGCCGGGCGCCCACCTGCTCTTCGTCGGGGACGTCGACCAGTTGCCGAGCGTCGGCGCGGGGGAGGTGCTCAGGGACCTGCTGGCCCCCGGCAGCCCCGTCCCCGCCGTCCGCCTCACCCGCGTCTTCCGCCAGGCCCAGCAGTCGGGGGTCGTCACCAACGCGCACCGGATCAACGCCGGGCAGCACCCGCTCACCGACGGCATGAAGGACTTCTTCCTCTTCGTCGAGGACGACACGGAGGAGGCGGGCCGGCTCACGGTGGACGTCGCGGCCCGCCGCATCCCCGCGAAGTTCGGGCTGGACCCGCGCCGGGACGTGCAGGTGCTCGCCCCCATGCACCGGGGCCCCGCCGGCGCCGGCGCGCTGAACGGGCTGCTCCAGCAGGCCGTCACCCCCGGCCGCCCGGACCTGCCGGAGAAGAGGTTCGGCGGTCGTGTCTTCCGGGTCGGCGACAAGGTCACCCAGATTCGCAACAATTACGAGAAGGGTGAGAACGGCGTCTTCAACGGCACCGTCGGCGTGGTCACCTCACTCGACCCGGTGGACCAGCGCCTCACCGTACTGACGGACGAGGACGAGGAGGTTCCGTACGAATTCGACGAACTGGACGAACTGGCTCACGCCTACGCGGTGACCATCCACCGTTCCCAGGGGAGCGAGTACCCGGCCGTGGTGATCCCGGTGACGACCGGAGCCTGGATGATGCTCCAGCGGAACCTGCTCTACACGGCGGTCACCCGGGCCAAGAAGCTGGTCGTCCTCGTCGGTTCCCGCAAGGCGATCGGACAGGCGGTGCGCACGGTGTCCGCCGGACGCCGCTGCACGGCGCTCGACTTCCGGCTGGCGGGCTCCTGACCCACAGGCTTTCCGGTGAACCTCGTGACCCCTGTGAAAAAAATGATCGATCAAACGAGTCGCAAAGGTCACAGAGCACTTCCGGAAGGGAAGGGGAGGGGGCAGGATGAGGAAGTTGGCGGCACTGAGTGCCGCCGATAGGCCCGATGGTCGACCCCGAGTGCACTCTCCTGAGCCAAGTGGGGGATGGTAGAGACAGTCAGGGCACCTCGAAGATGAGGCACTACGTCGGTGAGGGAAGACGTGAGCGACAACTCTGTAGTACTGCGGTACGGCGATGGCGAGTACACCTACCCGGTGATCGACAGCACCGTCGGCGACAAGGGCTTCGACATCGGGAAGCTCCGCGCCCAGACCGGTCTGGTCACGCTGGACAGCGGTTACGGCAACACCGCCGCCTACAAATCCGCCATTACGTATCTGGACGGCGAGGCGGGCATCCTCCGCTACCGCGGCTACCCGATCGAGCAGCTGGCCGAGCGCTCCTCGTTCGTGGAGGTCGCCTACCTGCTGATCAACGGCGAGCTGCCGACCGTCGACGAGCTCACCGCGTTCAAGAACGAGATCACGCAGCACACCCTGCTGCACGAGGACGTCAAGAACTTCTACAAGGGCTTCCCGCGCGACGCCCACCCGATGGCCATGCTGTCGTCGGTGGTCTCGGCCCTGTCGACGTTCTACCAGGACAGCCACAATCCGTTCGACGAGCGTCAGCGCAACCTCTCCACGATCCGGCTGCTCGCGAAGCTCCCGACGATCGCGGCGTACGCGTACAAGAAGTCGATCGGCCACCCGTTCGTCTACCCGCGCAACGACCTCGGCTACGTCGAGAACTTCCTGCGCATGACGTTCTCGGTGCCGGCCCAGGAGTACGAGCTGGACCCGACGGTCGTCGCGGCGCTCGACAAGCTCCTCATCCTGCACGCGGACCACGAGCAGAACTGCTCGACCTCCACGGTCCGCCTGGTCGGTTCCTCGCAGGCGAACATGTTCGCCTCGATCTCCGCCGGCATCAACGCCCTCTGGGGCCCGCTGCACGGCGGCGCCAACCAGTCGGTGCTGGAGATGCTGGAGGGCATCCGCGACGCCGGCGGTGACGTCGACTCCTTCATCCGCAAGGTGAAGAACAAGGAGGACGGCGTCCGCCTGATGGGCTTCGGCCACCGGGTCTACAAGAACTTCGACCCGCGCGCCAAGATCATCAAGGCCGCCGCGCACGACGTGCTCTCCGCCCTCGGCAAGTCCGACGAGCTGCTGGACATCGCCCTGAAGCTGGAGGAGCACGCGCTCTCCGACGACTACTTCGTCTCGCGCAGCCTCTACCCGAACGTCGACTTCTACACCGGCCTGATCTACCGGGCCATGGGCTTCCCGACCGAGATGTTCACGGTCCTGTTCGCCCTCGGCCGGCTGCCGGGCTGGATCGCCCAGTGGCACGAGATGATCAAGGAGCCGGGTTCCCGCATCGGCCGCCCGCGCCAGATCTACACGGGCGTCGTCGAGCGCGACTTCGTGCCGGTCGAGGAGCGCTGAGCGCCCTCTTCGAGGCTGGTGGGCCCCGTACGCGACGGCAACGGCGTCGCGTACGGGGCCTTCGCGCGTGCCGCGTCCCGGGGCGGAACAGCGAAAGGCGCCCTGGCGCCGGTCCCCCCACGGGCCGGCGAACCAGGGCGCCTTCCCATGTCCCGGTGCGGATTCCCCCCACGGGATCCGGCCGGGCGTCTGTGAGGACAGCGCCTGAATCGCTGTGTTGAGCACAACGAGCAGAACTCGCCGTACTACTGGGTGGTGCTGGTTACCGCTGTTGGTCACTGCTGTGGTGTGCGGTCTGCCGGGACAGCGCACGACCGGGAGGGCCGCTCAAAGCTTCCCGGTGTACGTGCCCCGGCAACGCAGCTCTGGGAAAGTCCCCCAAGACATCCCCAGACGCCAGGTGGCGCCCCCCAAGACGCTGCCTGACATCGCCAACTTAGACCTTCGAGCCCCTTCGATGGTTACGTTCGCATCACTGTGATCTGCGTCTCTTGCATATGTCCGTTAGGTGCGCAAGAGCCCCGATACGCCGACCGGGACCCAAGCGTAAGGAAGATGCGCGAGCCTTGTGAAGAGCTTATGTGAGGGACGTGCCGGACTCCAGAGGCTCCGGGCATCGAGACCTCAGCGAAACGCGCGCAGCCGCAGGCTGTTGGTCACCACGAACACCGAGGAGAAGGCCATCGCCGCCCCCGCGATCATCGGGTTCAGCAGCCCGGCGGCGGCCAGCGGCAGCGCCGCCACGTTGTAGCCGAAGGCCCACACGAGATTGCCCTTGATCGTGGACAGGGTCCGCCGGGACAGCCGGATCGCGTCGGCAGCCACCCGCAGGTCGCCGCGCACCAGCGTCAGGTCGCCCGCCTCGATCGCCGCGTCCGTCCCCGTGCCCATCGCCAGCCCCAGATCGGCGGTGGCGAGCGCGGCCGCGTCGTTGACGCCGTCGCCGACCATGGCGACGGTGCGGCCCTCGGCCCGCAGCCGCTCCACCACGGCGACCTTGTCCTCGGGCAGCACCCCGGCGATCACCTCGTCGATGCCGACCGCCGCCGCGACGGCCTCGGCGACGCGCCGGTTGTCCCCGGTCAGCAGGATCGGGGCCAGACCCAGCCGGCGCAGCTCGGCCACCGCCTCGGCGCTGGTCTCCTTCACCGCGTCCGCCACGGCCACGACACCGCGCGCCGCGCCGTCCCAGCCGACGACGACGGCCGTCCGGCCGGCCCTCTCGGCCGCTTCCGCGGCGCGGGACACCTCGGGCGGCAGCACGTCGTAGAGGCGCCCCACGGCCACCTCACGGCCCTCCACGCGCCCGCGGACGCCCCGTCCGGGGATGCTCTCGAAGTTCTCGACGCCGGGCAGCGCGCCTCTCCGCTCCTCGGCGCCGGTCGCGATCGCGCGGGCGACGGGGTGCTCGGAGGCGTGCTCGACGGCGCCCGCGAGCCGCAGCAGTTCCGCCTCGTCGGTGCCCTCGGCGGCGTACACCTCGTGCAGGGTCATGCGGCCCGTGGTGACGGTGCCGGTCTTGTCCAGGACGACCGTGTCGACGCGCCGCGTGGACTCCAGCACCTCGGGTCCCTTGATGAGGATGCCGAGCTGGGCGCCCCGGCCCGTGCCGACCATCAGCGCGGTCGGCGTGGCCAGGCCCAGCGCGCACGGGCAGGCGATGATCAGTACGGCGACGGCGGCGGTGAACGCGGCGACCGTGTCGCCGGTGGCGCCCAGCCAGCCGCCGAAGGTGGCGGCCGCGATCAGCAGGACGACGGGCACGAAGACGCCGGAGATCCGGTCGGCGAGCCGCTGCACCTCGGCCTTGCCGCTCTGCGCGTCCTCGACCAGTTTCGCCATCCGCGCCAGCCGCGTGTCGGCGCCGACCCGGGTCGCCTCGACGACCAGCCGGCCACCGGCGTTGACCGTGGCCCCGGTGACGGTGTCGCCGACGCCGACGTCCACCGGCACCGACTCGCCGGTCAGCATCGAGGCGTCCACGGCACTGGCGCCCTCGACGACGGCGCCGTCGGTGGCGATCTTCTCCCCGGGCCGTACGACGAACCGGTCGCCGACCGCCAGCCGGGCCACCGGCACCCGCACCTCGCGCCCGCCCCGCAGCACCGCGACGTCCTTGGCGCCCAGCTCCATCAGCGCCCGCAGCGCGGCCCCGGCGCTGCGCTTGGAGCGGGCCTCCAGCCAGCGGCCGAGGAGGAGGAAGGCGGTGACCCCGGCGGCGGCCTCCAGATAGATCGCGGAGGCGCCGTCCGCGCGGGAGACGGTGAGGTCGAAGCCGTGCCGCATGCCCGGCATGCCCGCGTCCCCGAAGAACAGCGCCCACAGCGACCAGCCGAACGCCGCGAGCGTGCCCAGCGAGACCAGGGTGTCCATGGTGGCGGCACCGTGCCGGAGGTTGGTCCAGGCGGCGCGGTGGAAGGGCAGGCCGCCCCAGACGACGACGGGCGCGGCCAGGGTGAGCGAGAGCCACTGCCAGTTGTCGAACTGGAGCGCCGGGACCATCGCGAGCAGCACGACCGGCGCGGCGAGCAGGGCGGAGACGGTCAGGCGCCCGCGCAGGGCGGACAGTTCGGCGTCGCCGGCGTCGCCGGCGTCCTCGCGGGGCACGTCCGCCGCGTCGGGTTCCGGTGGCGGCGCCGGTTCCTCGGCGGTGTACCCGGTCCGGACGACGGTGGCGATCAGATCGGCGACCGGGGTGGTGGCCGGGTGGCTGATCCGGGCCTTCTCCGTCGCGTAGTTCACCGTGGCGGTGACGCCGTCCATGCGGTTGAGCTTCTTCTCGACGCGGGCCGCGCACGAGGCGCAGGTCATCCCGCCGATGAGCAGCTCGACCTCGGCGAGGCCCGGCCCGGCGGCCGGGCCCCCGTCCGCGGGTGCCGCCGCGCCGGTGCCGGACGTGGTCGGGCCGCTGGACGGGGTGGTGCCGCTGGACGCGGTGGTGCCGCTGGACGCGGTGGTGCTGGTCATGGTCCGGACTCCAGACGGTCCGGCCGGACCGCGCGGCCTGGCCGGAGGGGCTGTGGGTGCTGCTGAGGCGCCGGGCGCCGGGGCTCAGGCCCTGCCGACGAGCTCGAAGCCCGCCTCGTCCACGGCGGCGCGCACGGCCTCGTCGTCGAGGGGCGCCTCGGAGACGACCGTGACCTCGCCGGTCGAGGCGACGGCCTGGACGGAGCCGACGCCCGCGATCTCGGAGATCTCGCCGGAGACGGCGCCCTCGCAGTGTCCGCAGCTCATTCCGCTCACCTTGTAGACGGTGGTGACGGAGCCCTGGGTGTCGGTCTGGGCGGTCATGTCGTTACTCCTCGTCGGGGCGTACGGTGCGGGTACCCCTGATCCGCCGGGGACTCCGGGGACTGGGACCCTTCACCCCCACTGTACCCCTAGGGGGTATGACTTCAGCTGGGCCTGCCGTGAGATGAGGGGCGGGAGGCGGAAACTCCGCTCCGGAAGTGAGGGTGACGGATGCGCGCGGTGGTGTTCGAGCGGTACGGGGAGCCCGCCGAGGTGCGGGAGGTGGCCGACCCGGAGCCCGCGCCGCACGGCGTCGTGGTCCGCGTCGAGGCCACGGGACTGTGCCGCAGCGACTGGCACGGCTGGCAGGGCCACGACCCCGGCATCACGCTCCCGCACGTGCCCGGTCACGAACTCGCCGGTGTCGTCGAGGCGGTCGGCGACCGGGTGGCCGGGTGGCGGCCCGGCGACCGGGTCACCGTGCCGTTCGTCTGCGCCTGCGGGAGCTGCGGGGCGTGCGCGGCGGGCGATCAGCAGGTGTGCGAGCGCCAGACCCAGCCGGGCTTCACTCACTGGGGCTCCTTCGCCGAGTACGTCGCGCTGGACCACGCCGACGTCAACCTCGTCGCCGTCCCCGAGGACATGTCGTACGCGACGGCCGCCTCGCTCGGCTGCCGGTTCGCCACCGCGTTCCGGGCCGTGGTGCGGCAGGGCCGCGTCGCGCCGGGGGAGTGGGTGGCGGTGCACGGCTGCGGGGGCGTCGGCCTGTCCGCGGTGATGATCGCCGCGGCCTCGGGCGCGCGGGTCGTCGCCGTGGACGTGTCGCCCCGGGCGCTGGAGCTGGCGCGGGCGTTCGGCGCGGCGGAGTGCGTGGACGCGGCCGGTGTGCCGGACACGGCGGGCGCCGTCCGCGACCTCACCGGCGGCGGCGCCCACCTCTCCCTCGACGCCCTCGGCTCGCCCGTCACCTGCGCCGCGTCCGTGAACGGCCTGCGCCGCCGCGGCCGGCACGTCCAGGTCGGGTTGCTGCCCTCGGCGGAGGGCACCACGCCGGTGCCGATGGCCCGCGCCGTCGCCCTGGAGCTGGAACTCCTCGGCAGCCACGGCATGGCCGCGCACGCCTACCCGCCGATGCTGGAACTGGTCCGCACGGGAGCGCTCCGGCCCGACCTGCTGGTGACGTCCACGATCGGACTGGACGCGGCCCCGGCGGCCCTCGCGGCGATGGGGTCCGCACCCGGCGCGGGGGTGACGGTCGTCCGGCCGTGAGACCGCCACCCGGACGGGCTACCGGTTCCGGTTGCGGGGGCGGGACGCCACCCAGGCGCGGATCGTGTCCGCGTACCAGTAGGGCTTCCCGCTCTCCACGTGGTCGGGTGGGGGCAGCAGCCCGTGCTTGCGGTACGACCGGACGGTGTCCGGCTGGACCCGGATGTGGGCCGCGATGTCCTTGTAGGACCAGAGCCTTCGGTCGGTCACGAACTGCACCTCCCCGCGCGCGCCGCGGCGGCGACCGGGGACGGCCGCCGGGGGGAGCCGGGCGCTGCGCTGGCGATCACCAAGCCTGTTCCGGGTGAACGACCCGGGGTGCGGGGCGGTCAGGGGCCGTTCCCGCGTGTGACGGAAGACCCGCGTGCGTGTGACACGCGTGACAGGACGGGGCTCTTTGTGACACGAGTGCCACGAAGGCGTACGCCGGAGTTCAGGCGCGGCGCGTTGACTTCCGGGGCGGGACGTGACCCGCGAGGGCGGAAGGACGGCCATCCGGAGCTTGTCGTCCGAATGTCCGGACAAAACATTGACAGTCCGCACGCGCGGGGCTAGAAACCGGGGAGACGCCTCGGCGGACAGCCACCACGGGCTCTACGGCTCTACGAGCTCCACGGGCTCGGCGGGCTCTACGGGCTCGGCGGGCTCGAGCGTGACGACGGCAGCACGGGTACGAAGGGGAACGCGATGGCGCACGACCCGGTCGCAGGGAGCCCGGAGTCCGCTCCCGCGGGCCCGAGGGCCGCTCCCGCCGTCGCCGGTTCCCCCACGAAACGCCTCCGGCGCGGGAAGGCCGCTTCGCCCTGGCAGGAGCGAAGCGCGAGTGCCCACTCCCCGCTCGCACCGGCCCCGCGCCGGAGGTTCCCGCGTCCCGTCCCGTCGCCGGCCGCCGACACTGCCCCACGTGTCTACGCGGACACCCAAACCGCAGACACAGTGTCGGGCCCGCCCGGAGCGCCCGGCTGGTGGGATGGACCCATGGCCGTCACCGCGACCCGATCATCGCCGACCGCGATCCGATCGACATCGACCGCGACCCGATCGTCGCCGGTCACGGCCCGTGAGCTGGACCAACGGCACGTGTCGACCCGTCGCCGCCATCTGTGAAGGAGTTCTCGGTCATGACGAACATCGTCAACCACTGGATCGGCGGCAAGACCGCCGAAGGCGCCTCGGGCACGTACGGACCGGTGACGGACCCCGCGACCGGCGAGGTCACCACCAAGGTCGCCTTCGCCTCGGTCGACGAGGTGGACGCCGCGGTCGCCGCGGCCAAGGAGGCGTACCTGACCTGGGGTCAGTCCTCGCTGGCGCAGCGCACGTCCATCCTGTTCAAGTTCCGGGCGCTGCTGGACGCGCACCGCGACGAGATCGCCGCGCTGATCACCGCCGAGCACGGCAAGGTGCACTCCGACGCGCTCGGCGAGGTCGCGCGCGGCCTGGAGATCGTCGACCTGGCCTGCGGCATCACCGTGCAGCTCAAGGGCGAGCTGTCGACGCAGGTCGCCACCCGCGTCGACGTGTCCTCGATCCGCCAGCCGCTCGGCGTCGTCGCCGGCATCACGCCGTTCAACTTCCCGGCGATGGTGCCGATGTGGATGTTCCCCCTCGCCATCGCCTGTGGCAACACCTTCGTGCTCAAGCCGAGCGAGAAGGACCCGTCGGCCTCGATGCGGATCGCGGAGCTGCTCGCCGAGGCCGGGCTGCCGGACGGCGTCTTCAACGTCGTGCACGGCGACAAGGTGGCCGTGGACCGCCTCCTGGAGCACCCGGACGTCAAGGCGGTCTCCTTCGTCGGTTCCACCCCCATCGCCCGCTACATCCACACCACCGCCTCCGCCAACGGCAAGCGCGTGCAGGCCCTCGGCGGCGCCAAGAACCACATGCTGGTGCTGCCGGACGCCGACCTCGACGCGGCGGCCGACGCGGCGGTGAGCGCGGCCTACGGCTCGGCCGGCGAGCGCTGCATGGCGATCTCCGCGGTCGTCGCCGTCGGCGCGGTCGGCGACGAGCTGGTCGAGAAGATCCGCGAGCGCGCCGAGAAGATCAAGATCGGCCCCGGCAACGACCCGGCGTCGGAGATGGGTCCGCTCATCACCAAGGCGCACCGCGACAAGGTGGCCTCCTACGTCGAGGGCGCGGCGGCCGAGGGCTGCGAGGTCGTCCTGGACGGCACCGGGTACACGGTCGACGGCCACGAGGACGGCCACTGGATCGGCATCTCCCTGCTGGACCGGGTGCCGACCACGGCCAAGGCCTACCAGGACGAGATCTTCGGCCCGGTGCTGTGCGTGCTGCGCGCGGAGACGTACGAGGAGGGCCTGGCGCTCATCAACGCCTCGCCGTTCGGCAACGGCACCGCGGTCTTCACGCGGGACGGCGGCGCGGCCCGCCGCTTCCAGCTGGAGGTCGAGGCCGGCATGGTCGGCGTGAACGTCCCGATCCCGGTCCCCGTCGGCTACCACTCCTTCGGCGGCTGGAAGGACTCCCTCTTCGGCGACCACCACATCTACGGCAACGACGGCACGCACTTCTACACCCGCGGCAAGGTCGTCACCACCCGCTGGCCCGACCCGGCCGACGCCCCGGCGGGCGTGGACCTGGGCTTCCCCCGCAACCACTGAGACCCCGCGCCACGTACGCACGGTGCCCGCGTCCCGGCCGGGACGCGGGCACCGTCACGCGCTCTCAGCCCTGCTGCGCCCCGGCGTCCTTCACTTCCTCCGTGAGGTCGCCGGTCTGCGCGGCGGGCGGGGCCACGATGTCCTTGGTGGCGCCGAACTTGTCGAAGTCCATGGTGACCTTCATCGCGCCGAACTCCTGCTTCAGGCGGACCGGAAGGTCCTTGCCGTCCACCCAGATGTCCATGGTGATCGAGTCGCCGCCGGCGGCGTTGAGCATGCTGTCGGCGCCGCTGAAGGCCTCCTTGAACTTGCCCATGTCCGCCTGGTCGAGCACCGCCCGGTAGTGGGTGGTGGACTTGCCGTTGACGGTCTCCTCGCCGAGGTCGTCGACGTCGCTCGCGTACTTCAGCCCCTTCATGGAGTCCGCCGGGCTGGCGCCACCGCCACCGCTCATCGCGGCGGCCCCCGCCTCGCCGAACACGGCCGACCCGTCGATCCTGATCCACTCCTTGCCCGCGAGCGGGCCGGAGGGCTGCGGATCGATGTCGTAGTAGTAGGCGCCGTCCACGAACAGGGTGCGCACGGTCGGGGAGTCCGTGAGCTCCTGCATCTGCACGGCCTCGGCGTCCATCTCGACGTCGAGGGCGTAGCCGTCGCCCCAGGAGTACGTGCCGTCCATCGCGACCGGCTCGCCGGTGCCGAGATCGGTCGTCGTCCTGACCTCGGCGGAGCCCAGCTCCTCGGTGCGGTCGGTGGCCCGCGAGAGCGCCGCCATGATGGCGTCGGCCGTGTCCGCGGTGCCGGCCTCCTTGTCGGCGGTCTCCGCGGCCGTCTCGGCGGTCTTCTCGGAGCTCTGCGAGCCCTCCGAGCCCCCCGAACCGCACGCGGTCGCCGCCACCATCGCCGCCGCCGTCAGCCCCACCCAGGCCGCCGTGTACCTCAGCTTCATGAGTCCCCACCCGTAGCTGTGATCGTGTGATGCGTCTGTGCCCAGGACTCTACCGGGCCCCACCGACAGCGGTCGGCGTCTCGGCGAGGCTCCCACCGACCCGGCGCACGCGACCGGCCCTACCGCGCCCGTGGTACGCGCCACCGGCCCCGTACTCCCGTGGGAGGGGCGGAGGTTCGGTCCCCGGGCTGCCCCGGTTGTCGGCGGCGGCCCGTACCGTTGTCGCCATGGATCTTCGACTGCCCCGCGTGCGAGGGCTGCTACGGGGGCCGCGGCGGACGCTCGCCGCCGCGGCCGCCGTCGTCGTGCTCGCCGGCGCCGGGACCTGGACGGCCGTCGCGGGTGACGACCCGGCCCCGGTCCGCCGCGCCGACCGGACCATGGCCGTGGGCGACGGGGTGCGCCTGGACACCTCGTACTTCACCGCGGGTTCCGGCGGCGACCGCCCGGCCGTCCTGCTGGCGCACGGCTTCGGCGGCAGCAAGGCCGACGTCCGCGACCAGGCCGAGGACCTCGCCCGGGACGGATACGCGGTCCTGACCTGGTCGGCGCGCGGCTTCGGCAAGTCCACCGGGAAGATCGGCCTGAACGCCCCGGACGGCGAGGTCGCCGACGTGTCCCGGCTGATCGACTGGCTGGCGAAGCGGCCCGAGGTCCGGCAGGACGGCGAGGGCGACCCCCGGGTGGGTGTGGCCGGCGGCTCCTACGGCGGCGCGGTCGCGCTGCTGGCCGCGGGGCACGACGACCGGGTGGACGCGGTCGCCCCCGCCATGACGTACTGGAACCTGGCGGACGCCCTCTTCCCGAACGGCGTCCTCAAGAGGCTGTGGGCCGGCATCTTCGTCAACCTGGGCGGCGGGTGCGACCGGTTCGAGGCCGAGCTGTGCCGGATGTACGAGCGGGTGGCCGAGTCCGGGGAGCCGGACCCCGCAGCCGTGCGACTCCTGGAGGAGCGCAGCCCGCAGGCCGTCGGGGAGCGCGTCGACGTGCCCACGCTGCTGATGCAGGGCCAGACCGACTCCCTCTTCCCGCTCGGCCAGTCCGACGCGGCCGCGCGGGCGATCCGCGCCAACGGCGCCCCCGTGCAGGTCGACTGGATCGCGGGCGGCCACGACGGCGGCGACAAGGAGACGGACCGCGTCGAGGCCCGCATCGGGGCGTGGTTCGACCGCCACCTGAAGGGCGACGAGTCGGCCGGCACCGGCCCCGCCTTCCGCGTCACCCGCACCGTCGGCACCGGCAGCGGCGACGGCGAACCCCGCCTGGAGGGCGTGAGCGCCGACTCCTACCCCGGCCTGACGAGCGAGCCCCGCGCGATCGCACTGCGCGGCCGCGAGCAGACCGTCGACAACCCGGCCGGCGCCAGCCCGCCCGCCGTCTCCGCCCTGCCCGGCATCGGCGGCGCGGGCGGCCTCTCCCAGCTCTCCTCCCTCGGCGTCGGAGTCTCCCTCGACTTCCCCGGCCAGCACGCCGCCTTCGAGTCGGCGCCCCTCCGGGAGGACCTCCGGATCACCGGCTCGCCGACCGCGACCGTCCACGTGAAGTCCACCGGCGACGACGCCGTGCTCTTCGCCAAGGTCTACGACGTCGGCCCGGGCGGCGCCCAGCAGGTGCTCCCCTCCCAGCTGGTGACGCCCCTCAGGGTGGAGGACGCCAAGGCCGGCAAGGACGTGACGATCACCCTCCCCGCCGTCGACCACGAGGTCGAGCGCGGCCACCGGCTGCGCCTGGTCCTGGCCTCCACCGACCTCGGCTACGCCTCCCCGGCCGCCCCCGCCACGTACACCGTCTCCCTCAAGGGCGACCTCCGCGTGCCGACGGCACTCGGCGACAGCGGCCAGGTGGCCGGGCTGCCCGCCTGGGTGTGGTGGGCGCCCCTCGGAGGCGCGGCCGTGGCCGCCGCCCTGCTGCTGACCGCCCGCCGCCGCACCACCGCGCCCCCGCCCGACCCGGCGCTGGCCGGCGTCCCGCTCCAGATCACGGACCTGACCAAGCGGTACGCCAGGTCCAGCGACCGGTACGCGGTGCGGGACCTGTCCTTCCGCGTGGAGCAGGGCCAGGTGCTCGGCCTGCTCGGGCCCAACGGCGCGGGCAAGACGACCACCCTGCGCATGCTGATGGGCCTGATCACGCCGGACGGCGGCGAGATCCGCGTCTTCGGCCACGCCATCGCGCCCGGCGCCCCGGTGCTCTCGCGGGTCGGCGCGTTCGTCGAGGGCGCGGGCTTCCTGCCGCACCTGTCCGGCCGCGAGAACCTGGAGCTGTACTGGCGGGCCACCGGACGCCCGCCCGAGGACGCCCACCTCGACGAGGCCCTGGAGATCGCCGGCCTCGGCGACGCGCTCGCCCGCGCGGTGCGCACCTACTCCCAGGGCATGCGCCAGCGCCTCGCCATCGCCCAGGCCATGCTGGGCCTGCCCGACCTGCTGATCCTGGACGAGCCGACCAACGGCCTGGACCCGCCGCAGATCCGCGAGATGCGCGAGGTGATGATCCGCTACGCCGCGGCCGGCCGCACGGTGATCGTCTCCAGCCACCTGCTGGCCGAGGTCGAGCAGACCTGCACCCACCTGGTGGTCATGGACCACGGCCGACTGGTCCAGGCCGGCCCGGTCGGCGAGATCGTCGGCTCCGGCGACACGCTGCTGGTGGGCACGTCCGCGCCCGTGGACGCCCCCCTCGTCGAGAAGGTCGCCGCCCTGCCGGGCGTGGCCTCGGCGGCGGCGGCCGACGGCGGCCTGCTGGTCCGGCTCGGCGCCGGGGGAACGGCCCGGGACCTGATCCCCGAACTGGTCCGCCTGGACGTGCCCGTGGAGTCGGTCGGTCCGCACCGGCGGCTCGAAGACGCCTTCCTCACCCTGATCGGAGACCCGGCATGAGCACGCTGGCCGACCGCGCCGCGCCCGCCGGCCCCCAGGAGGCCGCCGCCGGCTACCGCGCGGGCCGCACGCTGCCGCTGAGGGTGGAGCTGGTCCGGCAGCTCAAGCGGCGGCGCACGCTCGTCATGGGCGGCATCCTGTTCGCCCTGCCGTTCGTGCTGCTGGTCGCCTTCCGGATCGGCGGCGAGCCGGGCGGCGCCGGCAACCAGCTCAGTTTGATGGACTCGGCCACCGCGTCGGGCGCGAACTTCGCCGCGGTGAACCTGTTCGCCTCCGCGGGCTTCCTGCTCGTCGTGCCGGTCGCCCTGTTCTTCGGGGACACGGTGGCCTCGGAGGCCGGCTGGTCCTCCCTGCGCTACCTGCTCGCCGCGCCCGTGCCCCGCGCGCGCCTGCTCTGGTCCAAGCTGGTCGTCGCCCTCGGTCTCAGCCTCGCCGCGATCGTCCTGCTGCCGCTGGTCGCGCTCGCCGTCGGCACGGCCGCCTACGGCTGGGGGCCGCTGGAGCTGCCCACCGGCGGCAGCCTGCCCACCGGCACCGCGGCCGAGCGGCTGGCGCTGACGGTGGCGTACGTCTTCGTCTCCCAACTGGTCACCGCCGCGCTGGCGTTCTGGCTGTCCACCAAGACGGACGCGCCGCTCGGCGCGGTCGGCGGCGCGGTCGGCCTGACCATCATCGGCAACGTCCTCGACGAGGTGACCGCCCTCGGCGACTGGCGCGCCTTCCTGCCCGCGCACTGGCAGTACGCCTGGCTCGACACGGTCCGCCCCGAGCTGGACTGGACCCGCCTGATCCAGGGCACGTCGCTGTCGGTGACGTACGCGCTCGTGCTGTTCGCCCTGGCCTTCCGGGGGTTCGCCCGCAAGGACATCGTGTCCTAGGGGCCGCCCGGCGGGCAGCCTCGGGCCGCGGATCAGCAGCCCCTCACGACACCGGCCGCCTGACCGGCCACGCCTCCCGGACCCGCCTTCGCGCGAGGCTTCGACCAGGTCACCGGAGGGTCACCCACCGGTCTCGGCCGGCCGTCGCCGTGTCTGCTTCGAGACCCACCCGTGACGCCACCCGCCGCACGTTCCACCCCGCCGCGCCGTCACAGTCACGTACACCGGCGTCAAGGGAACCAGGGGGAACGGACGATGAAGCGGTACCGGACACGGCGGCCGGTCGGCGCGCTGCTCGCGCTCACGGCGGCGGGCGGCCTGCTGCTCACCGGCTGCGCGGGCGGGGGCGACGCGAGCGGCGGGACCAAGGACACCGCGGTCGACTCCCGGGGCGGCGGCCCGGCGCCGGTGCCGGCGCCCGACCGCCCCCGGGGTGAGGGCGGGCAGCGCCACGGCGGCGGCACGGCGACCGGGGAGGCGGGGGAGTCCGGGGACTCCCGCGAGGTGGCCCCGGACCCCGGCCGACTCTCCACCTTCGCCCTCGACGTCGACACCGCCTCCTACGGATACGCCCGGCGCACCCTGGCCGAGGGCCGCCTGCCCGACCCGTCGACGGTCCGTCCCGAGGAGTTCGTCAACAGCTTCCGCCAGGACTACGACCGTCCCGACGGCGACGGCTTCACGGTGACCGTGGACGGCGCCCGCACCGAGGAGGAGGACTGGTCGCTGGTCCGCGTGGGCCTGGCCACCCGCAGCGCCGGGCAGGAGGGCGAACGCCCGCCCGCCGCGCTGACGTTCGTCATCGACATCTCGGGCTCCATGGCCGAACCCGGCCGCCTCGACCTCGCCAAGGAGTCCCTGGGCACGATGACCGACCGGCTGCGCGACGACGACTCCGTCGCGCTCGTCACCTTCAGCGACGAGGCCGAGACCGTCCTGCCGATGACCCGGCTCGGCGACCGCCGCGGCCGCGTCCACGACGCGATCGACAGCCTGGAGCCGACCGACTCCACCAACCTCGGCGCGGGCGTCGAGACCGGTTACGACACCGCCGTCGAGGGCCGCCGCGAGGGTGCCACCAACCGCGTCGTCCTCGTCTCCGACGCCCTCGCCAACACCGGCGACACCGACGCGGACGCCATCCTCGAACGCATCGCGGACGAGCGCCGCGAGCACGGCATCACCCTCTTCGGCGTCGGCGTCGGCAGCGACTACGGCGACGCCCTGATGGAACGCCTCGCCGACAAGGGCGACGGCCACACCGCCTACGTCTCGGACACCGAGGACGCCCGCGAGGTGTTCTGCGAGCAGCTCCCGCGCCACGTCGAGCTGACCGCCCGCGACGCCAAGGCCCAGGTCGCCTTCGACCCCGAGACGGTCGCCGAGTTCCGTCTCGTCGGCTACGACAACCGCCGCCTCGCCGACGACGACTTCCGCGACGACCGCGTCGACGGCGGCGAGGTCGGTCCCGGCCACACCGTCACCGCCCTGTACGCCGTCCGCGTCCGGCCCGGCGCGGACGGCCACCTCGCCACGGCCACCGTCCGCTGGCTCGACCCCCGCACCCGGGCCCCGCACGAGGAGTCGGGCGACGTGGAGACCGGCGCCCTCGCCGGCTCCGTGTGGGACGCGGACCACGGCCTGCGGGTCACGGCGGCCGCCGCCTACTTCGCCGACGCCCTGCGCGCCCCGTACGGCGACGAGGGCGCCCCCTACGAGGGCGCCCTGCCCGGCGCACCGCGCCTCGGCGAACTCGCCGACCGTACCGACGCGCTGGCCGACCGCACGGAGGACCCGGACGTCGGGCGGCTCGCCGAGGCGGTCCGCCAGGCCGACCGGCTGAGCTGAAGCGGGGTCCGTTGACCCCTTACGCACAAGTAAGTTTACTCTCAAGTAAGTAACGGGAAGAGGCAGCTCAACACCACTCCGATCCGCGACCGGGAGCCGACATGGGCGTACGCAGGGACCTGAAACGGGCGAAACAGCGCGGCGGCCTGGCGTCCCGCACCCGGACCGAGACCGTCAGGGACGCGGACGGCACCGTCCGCGAGGCCCGCACCGAACCCCTCGCGCCCCGCCCCACCACGGGCAGCACCGCGGACATCCCGTTCACCAACGCGGCCGAGGCGCCCGACGCGGTCGTCCTGCGCCGCGAGGTGAACGGCGTCTGGCGGCCCGTCACCGCGGCGGAGTTCGCCCGCGAGGTGACCGCCGTCGCCAAGGGCCTGATCGCCGCCGGCCTGGAACCCGGCGGCCGGGTCGCCGTCATGTCCCGCACCCGCTACGAGTGGACGGTCCTCGACTTCGCGATCTGGACGGCCGGCGGTCAGACCGTCCCCGTGTACCCCACCTCCTCCGCCGACCAGGTCGAGTGGATCGTCCGCGACTCCGGCGCCCGCCACGTCGTCACCGAGACCGCCGCCCACACCGCCACCGTCGTGACCGGCACGGCCTCCCACCCCGAGCACCCGCGCGCCTGGGAGATCGACGCCGGCGCGCTCGCCGACCTCACCGCCCTCGGCCTCGGCGTGAGCGACGAGGAGGTCACCAAGCGCCGCACCGCCCTGACCCCGGACACGGTGGCGACCGTCTGCTACACCTCCGGCACCACCGGACGCCCCAAGGGCTGCGTCCTCACCCACGCCAACCTGCACGCCGAGGCCGCCAACACGGTCGAACTGCTGCACCCGATCTTCAAGGAGGTCACCGGCCAGAAGGCCTCGACCCTCCTCTTCCTGCCCCTCGCCCACATCCTCGGCCGCACGATCCAGATCGCCTGCCTGCTGGCCCGCATCGAGATCGGCCACTTCCCGAGCATCAAGCCCGACGAACTCCGCCCGGCCCTCAAGGAGTTCCGCCCGACCTTCCTGGTGGGCGTCCCGTACCTCTTCGAGAAGATCCACGACACGGGCCGCGCGACCGCCGAGAAGCTCGGCCGCGGCGCCTCCTTCGACCGCGCCCACCACCTCGCCGTCCGCTTCGGCGCCGCCCACCTGGAGCGCTTCCTCGGCCGCGGAAAGGGCCCCGGCCCCGCCCTGTGGGCCGGCTGGGCCCTGTACGACCTGCTGGTCTACCGCCGGGTCCGCAAGGAACTGGGCGGCCGGATGCGCTACGCCATCAGCGGCGGCTCCCCGCTCGAACGCGACCTCAACCTGTTCTTCTACGCCGCCGGAATCATGATCTACGAGGGCTACGGCCTCACCGAGACCACCGCCGCCGCCACCGTCATCCCGCCGCTCGGCCCCCGCCCCGGCACCGTCGGCCCGCCGATCCCCGGCACGTCCGTCCGCATCGCCGACGACGGCGAGGTCCTCATCAAGGGCGGCATCGTCTTCGGCGCCTACCGGAACAACCCCGACGCCACCGCCGCCGCCCTCGCCGACGGCTGGTTCGCCACCGGCGACCTCGGCTCCCTGGACGACGACGGCTACCTCACCATCACCGGCCGCAAGAAGGACCTCCTGGTCACCTCCGGCGGCAAGAACGTCTCCCCGGCCGTCCTGGAGGACCGCCTGCGCAGCCGCCCGCCCGTCGCCCAGTGCCTGGTCGTCGGCGACAACCGGCCCTACATCGCCGCCCTGGTCACCCTCGACCCGGACGCCGTCGCCCACTGGCTGGCGGTCCGGAAGCTACCCGCCGACACCCCGATGTCCGAGGTCGTACGGGACGAGCGGATGCGCGCCGACGTCCAGCGGGCCGTCGACCACGCCAACGCGGCCGTCTCCCGCGCCGAGTCGATCCGCGCATTCCGCATCGTCGAGGGCGAGTTCACCGAGGAGAACGGGTTGCTCACCCCGTCCCTCAAGGTGAAACGGCACGCGGCGGTGACGGCGTACGCGGACGAGATCGAGGCGCTGTACGCCACGCGGGGGCAGTGACACGAGGGCACTGAAAGCGGCGGCCTCGGCCCGGAGGACGGCACGCGAAAGGGGCGGGCCGCCGATGCGCTCGGCGGCCCGCCCCTCGGCGGGTGTCAGCCCTTGCCGCCGCCCTCCCCGTTGGAGGACAGGATCGAGACGTCCTCCAGGAGGTGCGCCAGCGCGCCGTCCCGCTTGGCCTGCGTGGAGTTCTCGGCGCACTGCTGGTTCAGGTCGTCCGACAGGATGTTCAGGTCCTGGATCGGGACCAGACCGATGACACTGACCGGGATGTCACTGACGGCGATGCAGGGCTTGTTGAACGAGCCCTGGATGAGCGCCATCTGCGGGCTCATGTTGCCGTGGGTCGCCGAGTTGCCGAAGTACTGCGACGCGCCGTTGCCGTTGGCGGAGACGGGGCCGCTGTCGTCGCCGATCGCCATCGCCTGCGGGGCCGCGGCAGCGGAGGCGCCCATGACGGAGGCGGCGATCGCCGCGTAGGCGACTACCTTCTTGATCATTTGGCCAGTCCTTTCTGAAGAAACCCCGTCCACCGGAGCGCTCTGGTCAACTCCGTGCACGCGGCCGGGTTTCTCCCGTTCACTCCGACGGCGGACAACGGCAAATGTGTACGGGTTCGCGGTCCGCCGCGATTTCCCGGCGAATTTCCCGGGTGCCCGGAGATCCCGTGCGGGCCAACCGGGTGAACGCCCGCAACCAATCCCCGCACACCGGGTTGATGAGGCCGTAGGACAGTGCGTCGCTACGACGAAAGGAACGCGAAGTGCTCAAGAAGGCAATGGTCGCCGCGGCGGCTGCCGCTTCTGTGATCGGCATGTCCGCTGCTGCCGCCCCCCAGGCCCTGGCCATCGGGGACGACAACGGGCCGGCCGTGGCCAACGGCAACGGCGCCTCGTCGTCGTTCGGCAACTCGGCGACCGACGGCGACATGAGCCCCCAGCTCTCGCTGGTCGAGGGCACGCTGAACAAGCCGTGCCTGGGTGTCGAGGACGTCAACGTCGCCGTCATCAACCTGGTCCCGATCCAGGACATCAACGTCCTGGCGGACGAACTGAACCAGCAGTGCGCGGACAACTCCACGCAGGCCAAGCGGGACGGTGCGGTCTCGCACGTCCTGGAGGACCTGTCGGTGCTGTCGGCGAACGGCGAGGGCGGCGGCAAGGGCTGAGCCCCGTCCGGCCCCGTCCGGGCGGCCCGCTGACTTCCCCGTGGGCCGCCCGGTCCTGTCTGGGCCGGGATCTCGCCGGGCGAGCGGAATGACGTCGTCGCTCTCCTGGGGGAACGGCCGTACCGATTCGTGTGGCATGCGAGTGACATTCTCGGGTTCCCGCGTTCGGTGGTTTCCCGGCCGTCAATTCCTCGTTTGCAGGCTGCAGGTCATGGTGCGAGCCGTCAATGCTGTGCTCGCGCGGTTTCGGCCGTCATTCAGGCATGACCGCAGAGAAGGGAAAGTTCATGAAGAAGAGCGCTGCTGTCGTCGCGGGCGCCATCCTGGCCCTCGGCATGGCCACCCCGGCTTTCGCCGACGCGGACGCCCAGGGTGCCGCCGTCGGCTCCCCGGGTGTCCTGTCCGGCAACGTCATCCAGGTTCCCGTGCACGTTCCCGTCAACGTGTGCGGCAACAGCATCAACGTCGTTGGTCTGCTGAACCCGGCGTTCGGCAACGAGTGCGAGAACGACTGACGTCGTTCCGCACCGACCGGCTGCGTCATGGCCGGCCTTGGCCAACTCGTTTGGTTCAGGGCCGGCTTTTCCCCTTTCCCGCAGCCGTTCTCCAGCCACCTCTACCAGCAGGAAGACAACCAGAGTGCGACAGACCCTGAGCAGGGGGATGGTCGCGGCAGCCGCCGCGACGGGCATCCTGTCCCTGTGCGGCAGCCCCGCCCTAGCCGATTCGCATGCGGACGGAGCCGCCAAGAACTCGCCGGGCGTCGCGTCCGGCAACGCCCTCCAGGTTCCGGTCGACGTACCGGTGAACGCCTGCGGCAACACCGTCGACGTGATCGCCGCGCTGAACCCGGCCTTCGGCAACGAGTGCGAGAACACCTCGGACGCCCCGGCCGGCGGCGGATACGGCAAGGACGGCGAGACCACGTCCGGTTCCTCCGCGGACGGCGCGGCCGTCGGCTCGCCCGGCGTCGGATCGGGCAACAACGCGCAGGTTCCGGTCGACGTACCGGTGAACCTCTGCGGCAACACCGTCGACGTGGTCGCCGCGCTCAACCCCGTCTTCGGCAACTCCTGCGATCAGGCCGAGGAGGCACCCCCGGGTTACGGCGAGGAGGAGCCGCCTCCCACCACGCCGCCGCCCGGCGAGGAGGAGCCCCCGCCCCCGGGCGAGGAGAAGCCGCCGCCGCCCGCCGAGGAGGAGGAGCCGCCGCCGCCCGCCGGGGAGAAGGAGACCCCGCCGGCCCCGCCCGCCCCGCCGACCCCGCAGGTGGAGCAGCCCCCGGTCCTCGCGGAGACCGGCGGTGAGGGCACGGCGTCCGCCGCGGCCGCCGGTGCCGTGCTGATCGCCGGCGGCGCGATCCTGTACCGCCGGGGCCGGGCCGCCGTCGGCCGCTGACCCCGGCCCACCCAGCCCCCTACGCCCCACCCCGACGCCCCCGGCCGACCCGTACGGTCCACCGGGGGCGCCGTACTGCCCGGCACGAGCGTCGGCACGGGCCACGGGGCCCCGGCCGTGACGTCCGGCCCCGGGCCCCCGCCCCCGGGCCCTCGGCCCCCGGGCCCTCGGCCCCCGGGCCCTCGGCCCCCTCGGCCCCCTGGGCCCCCGACCCCCTCGGTCCCCTGGGCCCCCGGGTCCCCTGGGCCCCCGGGTCCCCTGGGCCCCCGGCTCCCTGGGCCCTCGGCCCCCCGGGCCCTCAGCCCCCTGGACCCTCGGCCCCCCCGGACCCCCGGACCCCCCCGGGGGCCCCGGGCTGGCCCCCGCCGTGACGCCTTGCCGGATCCCCGCGTCAGCGGGCTCGCGGACGCTCGGGCGCTCGGGTCCCGGCCGTGGTGGGGGGCTCGCACGTGACCGCCGGGCGCGGCGCCGTGGCGGTGCGGGTGGGTGGCGGGTCAGTGGCTGCCCGCCCGGTCGTCCTCCGCCGGGCCGGGGCGGGCGGCGTGGTCGGGGGCGGCCGCCTGGCGCACCACGCGGGGCCGGGCCGGCCCGGCGGTGCCCTGCCGGGCGGCCCTGTGGCGCAGGCGGTCCAGCAGCCGGGCGGTCACATGGCGCCCCCACAGGGGCCACAGGGCCCGCCCCGGCGCCCGGTCGTCCGGGGCGTGCCAGGCCAGCTCGCGTCCGTCCGGGGCCCGGCGCAGGGCGCTCAGCGGCGCGTAGTTCTCCACCACGAACGCCCGCCCCGGCCGCGGGGCCCCGTCCGGCAGCGGGCGGTGGGTCAGGTCCAGGTGCAGGGCGCGTACGACGTCCAGTCCGGCGGTGTCCGTGAACAGCCGGAACTGGGCGCCGGGGCGCGGGTTGAAGTCGAGCAGGTGGTAGTCGCCGGTCGTGCCGCAGCGGCGGAAGTCGAGGTCGAGGACGCCCCGGTAGCCCAGCTCCGCGCAGAGCCGCTCGGCCAGTGCCTGGACCCGCGGGTTCGGCGTCCAGCGGCCGACCGCCGTCAGACCGGCGCCGCGCGGCCTGGCGCGGGTCTTGCGGCCGGGACCGCCCGCCCGGACCGCGCCGAAGCGGTCGGCGTACCCGTGGAAGAACCAGTCGCGGTCCGGACCCGGCGGCAGGAACGCCTGGAGCAGCAGCCGGCTGCCCGCCTCCTCCGCCCGCCGGTACAGCTCCCGCGCCTCCCCCGCCGAGCGGACCAGCACGGTGCTGCGCAGTCCGCCGCCCGGGGGCACCAGCCAGGGCCGGCTCCACTTGGCCACCACCGGCAGCCCCAGCCGCCACGCGGCACGGGCCGCCTCCTGAGGCCCGTCCGGGACCAGCGTCTCGGGGTGCGGGATGCCCAGGGACGCGCACACGCCGGCCAGCTCGGCCTTGTCGGCCACCCGCCCGGGCAGCGCGCCGGCCAGGTCCGGCAGCAGGTAGGACGGTGCCAGCTCCGCCCGCATCCGGCCCACGGCCACCGCGCACGCGTCGTCCATCGGGATCAGTACGGCCGGACGCGCGACCCGGGTGGCGACGCGGCGCAGGACCGCCGCGATGTCGGCGGGTGACGCGCCGGGCGGCGGGGGCGTGTGCAGCCGGGTCACGTAGCGGGACACGCCGACCGGGCTCTGCGCGCAGTCGGCGACCACGTGCACCTCCACGCCCGCGCGGCCGAGGGAGCGCACGGCACCCAGCGTGCCGTGGTGAAAGGGATTCCGGTCGGTCCGCAGCACGACGGCGGGGACGCGGGTGTCGAAGAGCGACACGGGGAACTTCCTTCGCATTCGATTCGATTCACCGGTGCGGGCGATCGGTGTACTCGAAAGCCCTAAGCGCGGTGGCGTGACGGCATTTCATATGACTGAGTGTCAGTAAGCAGTTGTGAATTCGCGGCGACGAAGGAGCCGGTCATGGCCGTACGGCAGTCACGGACCCGGTCCACGCGGCCGGCACGCGTCGCGGCGGTGATCGCGGCGGCGGCACTCCTGGCCGCGGTCCCGCGGGTCGCCGCCGGCGAACCGGCCCCGCCCGCACCGGCGCCACCCGCGCCGGCCCCCGCGGCCCCGGGCCGGACGCCCGGCGTCGCGCCCGCGTTCGGCGCGTACCTGGACTACGGCCCGCGCGGCGTGGCCCGGATGGCCGAGCTGAGCCACTGGCTGGGCGGCGCCGAGCTGCGGGTCGGTCACACCTACCTGCCCGGCGACCGCTGGAGCAACATCGCGGGCGCCCCCGGCTTCCTCGACGTGTGGGCCGACTGGCGCACCCGCGAGGCGGACCGGACGCTCGTCCTCAACGTGCCCATGATGGAGCGCAACGAGGAGGGCGTCGACGACGACGAGGTGCGCGAACTCCTGCGCCAGGGCGCCGCCGGACGCTTCGACCACCACTTCAGGGCCCTCGCCGAACGACTGGTCGAACTGAACGTCCCCGACACGGTCCTGGTGCTCGGCTGGGAGATGAACGGCACCACGTACACCCACCGGTGCGGACCGGACCCCGAGGCGTGGAAGACGTACTGGAACAGGATCGTCACCACCATGCGCGCGGTGCCGGGGCAGAAGTTCCGGTTCGACTTCACGCCGAGCCGCGGCCGGGACGCCGTGCCCTGGACGGAGTGCTATCCCGGGGACGCCACGGTCGACATCATCGGCATGGATTCCTACGACCAGCCGCGCGGAATGGCCTTCGACGAACAGGTGAGGGAACCGTACGGACTCCAGGCGCACGTCGATTTCGCCAAGGCGCACGGAAAGCCCATCTCCTATCCCGAATGGGGGCTGTTCCGCAACGGCGACAACGCCGAGTACATGCGGCGCATGCTCGCCTGGATGGACGAGCACAAACCCGTGTACAACACGGTCACCGACTACTGCCCGCACGGCGTGTGGCAGTGCGACGACAACCCCCGGTCCACCGCCGTCTACCGGTCCGTGCTCTTCGGCCGCACCGACGAACCCGCGCCCACGGCTCCGGAACCGACCACGCCGCCCGCGCCCACCGCACCGCCCGTGCCCGCGGTGCCGCCCACCGCGCCCGCGCCGGCGGCCGGCTGCTCGCCGCTGGAGCTCGGCGACTGGGTCGAGCACTGGCTCGGCGGGAAGCTCTGCATGCGCCTCGACTGGTACTCGCGAGGGAAGTAGCGGCCGCTCGCGGTGGCGGCGGCGCCGGTCAGGTGCCGCCGCCACCGGAGCGCTCCTTCCGCTCCCGGCCGCGCGCCAGCAGTTCCTTGCCCCGCCGCCGCGCGGCGACGTCGCACAGGGCCGCCGACAGCAGCGGGGCCGTGCGCCGGCGGGCCAGCAGCAGCCGCTGGTTGCGCACCGGCTCCGGGCGCCAGTGGTGCTTGTACGGCTCGTCGCCCCGCAGCAGGCTCAGCGTGCCGCGCCCCGGCGCCCGGGTGCGCTCGGCGCACGCCTCCAGCAGCATCACCGCCACGTCCGCCTTCCGTTCCCGCAGCCGGGGGTGGGCACCGTACAGGTAACCGCCCGCCAGTTCCCGCCCCAGCAGCGTCACGTCCACGGCCACCACCTCGTCGTCCATCCGGAACTCCGTGACCACCGCGTCCCCGGAGCGCACCATCGGCGCCACCGCGCGCACCAGGTGGTCGCGGAAGCGGGTGCGCAGGTGCTCGCCGGTCACCTTGCGCCCCTGCCACTGCAGCCGGTGCAGCTCCAGCAGCCGCCGCAGCGCCGCGTCCGTGTCGTCCGGGGGGACGGCGCGGCTCCTGATGCCGAGCGCGTCGAGCCTGCGCAGCTTGGCGCGCACCCGCTGCTGGGCCTTGGCCGAGGGCAGCCGGGCGACCAGCTCCTCCATGGGGGCCGACGGCAGCTCCAGGCAGAGCGAGTCGGGGACCCGTCGCCGGGGGCCGGGCCAGCGGTCGTGGACCCGTTCGGCGGCGGCTCCCGGCCGTACCTCGCGCAGGTCGATCAGGGCGGTGCGGGCCGCCGCCCACAGGGCGCCGGTGAGCGCGGCCACCGCGTCCGGGCCGCGTTCGTCGTCCAGCAGGACGTCCCCGTAGTCGGAGATCGCCCCGCCCAGCGGCACCAGCGCCGGCACCGGGTGGCGTACGCGCATCAGGGGGGCGGCGGCGACCAGTTCGCGGCCGTCGCGGGCCAGCACCAGCCGCAGCCGGCCGCGTCCGCCGTAGGAGCGCCACCACGAGTGCAGCCAGGCGTGGCTCTGGAACGGGGTCGCGGTGGAGCACCCGCGGTACAGCCGCTCCCAGTCCACCGCCAGCTCGGCGAAGCCGCGCTCGTGCGTGACCAGTTCGGTCGTGTACGCCGTCCCGTACGAGGCCGGGGCGGGGGCCGGGTGGGGCAGCGGGTGCGCGTCCGGGCGCGTCGCCGGGTACGTCACGGCCGGCCGCGGACGTCGGCCGCCGGGGCGGGTCCGGGCACGGCCGTCGCCGCGCGGTCGCCTTCCCGCGCGGGGCGGCGGGGCCGGACCAGCAGGGCCAGCCCGCCGAGCAGCCCGCCCGCGCTCGCGCCCACCAGCCCCGTCACGCCCGCCGACGCCGAGGACGCCTCGGTCGGCTCGGTGGCGCGGGCGAACTGCCGCAGCTCCACGTGGGTGTCGTCGGCGGAGGCCTCCGCGTGCCGGGTCAGCGCGCGGGCGACCGCGTCGGCCATGTCGGCGGCCTGGTCCGGGCGGGCGGAGGTGGCCGTCACGGAGACCATCGGCGCGTCCGGCGAGGTCGCCGCGCGGACGCTCTCCTCCAGCGTCGCCACCGGCACGCCCGCCCACACCTGCGCGTCCCCGAGCACCGCGAGCTGCGTGGCGACCCGCCCGTAGGCCTGGGCGAAGCCCAGCGCGGACGCCGGGTCGGACTCGTCGTCGGCGACGGCGACCACGTAACTCGTCGCCGTGTACCGCGGGGTGGCGGCCAGGCCGTAACCGGCGCCGAGCAGGCCGCCGGCCAGGACGCCGGCCGCGAGCGGGGTCCAGGGCGGCAGGGCACGGGCCCGGCCCAGGGCGGCCCAGGCGCGGCGCAGCACCTGGCGCAGGGCGGCCGGGGCGCGGCGGGGACGGGCGGGGGGCGCGGGGTCGTGCTCCGTCGCGGGCTCGGCCGGGGACTGGGTGAGGGCTTCGGTCATGGGGAACTCACTCCCTGGGGTGCCGGGGACAACGGGTGCGTGAGGGCGGTCGCGTACACGTCCATCAGCCGGGCGGCGCTGCGGGTGACGCAGTAGTGGCGGGCGGCCTCGGGCACGGTGCGCGGGCCGGGGCCCGGTCCGGCGGACGCGCGGACCTCGGCGAGGGCGCGGGCGAACTCCTCGTCACCGCCCGCGACACGCCGGGCCGTGGGCGCGGACCGGGGCGGCAGGTCCTCGATGGCCGGGCAGGAGGCGTACAGCACCGGCAGACCCGACGCGAGACCCTCAACGACCGCCAGGCCGAAGGCCTCCTCGCGCGACGGCGACGCCAGCACGTCCATCGCGCAGACCAGTGACGGCAGGTCGGGGCCGAGGGAGCCGTCGGGGACGTAGGGGCGTTCGCCGGTGAGCAGGACGCGGTCGGCGACCCCGGCCTCGCGGGCGGTGCGGCGCAGCACGTGCTCCTCGGGGCCGCCGCCGACCAGCAGCAGCCAGCAGTCCTCCGGGAGCCGGGCCAGGGCGCGGACCAGCACGTCGAACCGCTTGCCCGGCGCCAGCCGGCCGACGCCGCCGACGACGTACGCCTCCTGGGGCAGGCCGAGGCGGCGGCGGGTGCGCAGGCGGGCCACGGGGTCGAAGCGGAAGCGGGCCAGGTCGATGCCGTTGGGGACGACCTCGATGCGGGGCGCGGGCACCCCCCAGCGCTTCAGCCGGTCGGCGACGGTGGGGGAGACGGCGACCGTGGCGCTGCCCAGCCGCTCCCCGGCGAGGTAGAGGGCGCGGACGCCGGGGGTCAGCGGGCGGCCCTCCATCTGCGAGTCGCCGAGGGAGTGCTCGGTGGCGACGACCGCGCGCACGCCCGCCAGCCGCGCGGCGAGCCGGCCGTACAGGCAGGCACGGTAGAGGTGCGTGTGGACGAGGTCGTAACCGCCGGTGCGGATGAGGCGGGCGAGCCGGGGCAGCGCGGACAGGTCGCGGTTGCCGGTCATGCCGAGGTGGACGACGTGCACACCGTCGGCGAGCAGTCCGTCGGCGACCGTGCCGGGGTTGGTGAGCGTCACGACGTCGCAGTCGACGGGGAGGTGGCGCACGAGCAGCCGCAGTTGCTGCTCGGCGCCGCCGACGCCGAGACCGGTGATGATGTGCAGCGCCCTCACCTCACACCCCCGTCGCGGCGCGGCGGCGCAGGCGGTGCAGCCGGGTCTTCAGCAGCAGGCGTACGGCCGTGTCCCGCTCGCCCACGTGGACGCGGGGCAGGGCGTGCGGGCCGGTCAGCGGGCCGGGGTCGATGGCGCAGGCGTACGTGTAGCCGGCGGCGCGCACGGCGTCGGCGGCGCGGGCGTCGACCGTGCCGTAGGGGTAGCAGAAGCCGGTCACCGGCGCGCCGGTCAACTCCGCGAGCCGTTCCCTGCTCCCGGCTGTCTCGGCCTCCAGCGTGGCGTCGTCCGCCTCGGTCAGGTCGACGTGGGTGAGCCCGTGCGAGCCGATCTCGACGCCCTCGGCGGCGGCGTGCCGGATGCCGTCGGCGGTCAGCAGCGGCTTGCGCGGGCCCAGCGGGTCCCACGCGTTGTCACCGCCGAGCCGCCCCGGCAGGACGAAGAGGCTGGCGCCGCAGTCCCAGCGGCGCAGGCGGGGCAGGGCGTGCTCGACGAAGTCGGCGTACCCGTCGTCGAAGGTCAGCCCGACCAGGCCGGCGCCCTCGCCCCGGGCCCGGGCGGCCAGCAGCTCGGCGACCGACACGCCGCGCAGGCCGCGCCGCCGCAGCCAGCCGAGCTGCGCGTCCAGCCGGGCGGGCGTCACCGTGATGCGGTACGGGTCGTCCGAGCAGTCGCCGACCGAGTGGTACATCGCCACCCAGGGAACGGTGGCGGGGCGGGTGCGGGCGCCGGTGCGTCGGGGGGTGCCGGGGCGAGCGGGGGTTCCGGTGCGCGTGGGGGTGCCGGTGCGCGCGCGGGCGTCAACGGAATCTGCGGAAGCGGAAACGGCCATGGGAGAGCCTTCGTGTGACGAGACGGAGGGGGCGGAGGGGGCGGACGGGGCGGAGGGGGCGGAGGGGGCGGGTAGGACGGAGGGGACGTCGGTGGTGGAGGGTGCGGATGGAGGTGAGCGCCGGGGCGACGCCCTGGACGCCGAGGGCCAGGCCGAGCAGGGCGAAGACGCCTGCGACGGTCACCGCGCCGGCGGCCAGGGACAGGGCGGGAGCCGTGAACCGGGCCGCGACCAGCGCGCCCGCGACGCTCGCCCCGGCCGCCGCCAGCACCGGCCGGCCCAGGTCGCCCAGGACGCGCCGGACGCGGACCGGGACGCTGCGCGGGCCCATCCCGGCGAGCAGCAGGGCGGCGGTGACGGTGATGCCGGCGGCGTTGGCGGCGGCGATGCCGGTCACGCCCCACGGGCCGACGGCCCAGGTCCCGATGCCGGCGGTGGCGGCGATGCCGGCGGCCATCGCGGCGAGCGGGTACCAGCTGGCGCGGCCCGCCGAGAAGTAGGAGCGGGCCAGCGCGCCCACCACGGTCTGGCCGAGCAGCCCGAGGGCGTACACGCGCATGACGGTCGCGGTCGCGGCGGTGTCGGCCGCGGTGAACGCGCCGCGCTGGAAGAGGAGTCCGATCATCTGCGGGGCGCAGGCGACGACCGCTGCCGCGCCCAGCAGCACCAGGCAGGCCGCCAGCGCGACGTCCCGCTCGACGCGGTCGCGGGCCCGTTCGGTGTCGCCGTCGGCCATCGCGCGGGCCACCACCGGGAAGGTGACCGTGCACAGCATCAGCGACAGCGTCATCGGGATCTGGGCCACCTTCTGCGCGTAGTTCAGGTGCGAGATGGCACCGGAGGGGAGCGTGGAGGCGAGGTGGCGCTCGATGAGGACCTGGGACTGACGGCACAGCGCGAACAGCAGGACGGTCCCGAAGAGGGCGAGGACGAGGGGCCGCGCGGGGCTGCTCGCCGTCTGCGCCGGCTCGCGCTCGGTGTGGGGGGTCTGCGCCGGCTCGCGGTCGGTTTGAAGGGTCTGCGCCGGTTCGCGGTCGGAGTAAGTGGGCGGTGCGGGCTCGCGGTCGGTGTGGGTGGGCCGCGCGCACGTGTCGTCCCGTCGGC
This sequence comes from Streptomyces sp. BK79, assembly GCF_044142145.1. Classification (NCBI taxonomy): domain Bacteria; kingdom Bacillati; phylum Actinomycetota; class Actinomycetes; order Kitasatosporales; family Streptomycetaceae; genus Streptomyces; species Streptomyces sp. BK79. The sequence continues at coordinate 81,930 of NZ_JBHVOC010000002.1, read as the reverse complement.
GCAGTTGCCGGAGCAGGGACGGCAGTTGTGCCGCCACCATCAGGAGACCGCCCGCCGCGACCCCCACCGCCGCCGAGCGCACCCCCCAGCGCCCGCCGAGGACGAACATCGCCGTGATGATGCCGGTGTTGTAGGCGACGTAGATCGCCGCCGGCGCGAGGAACCGCCGGTGCGCCCGCAGGGCCGCGCTGCAGTACCCGGCGAGCCCGAAGCTCAGGACGCAGGTGGCGGTGAGCCGGGTGCAGTCCACGGCGAGGGCGTGGTCCGGCAGCCCCGGCGCCAAGGCCCGGACCAGGTACGGGGCGCCCACGACGACCAGCGCGCCGGCCGCGACGAAGGCGAGGGCCAGCCGGGGCAGGGTGGCGGCGACCAGCGCGCGGACCGGGTCGGCGGGGGCGCCCCGCACACGGCGGGCCAGGGCCACGCTGAACATCGGCACCAGGGCGAAGGCCAGCCCGTCCTCGATCAGCAGCGTCGCCGCGAACTCCGGCACCGTCCACGCCACCAGGAAGGCGTCCGTCTCGCTGCCGGCCCCGAACAGCCGGGCCAGCGCTTGGTCCCGGGCCAGCCCGAGCACCGACCCGGCCACCGACAGGACGGCCGTGAGCAGCGCGGCCCTGGCGAGGAACCCCCCGGCGGACCGCCCGCCCCCGGCCGCCGCGCCGGGGCCCGCGTCGGGGGCGGCGGTGCGGGCCGGCGGGACGGACGCCTCGCCGGCCGCGGGGAGCGGGGTCGCCTTCACCGCGCCGGCACCTCCCGGGGACCGGAGGCGAGCGCCCACCAGGCCGCCAGTCCGAAGCACACCGCCGTCAGCACCGTCGAGGGTCCGCCGATGTCGGCGTACGCGAAGTCCGTCAGCTGCCACACCAGCAGCCCGCAGGCGACCAGCGCGCAGTCGGGCGCGGGCCGCCCGCGACGCCGTACCGCACGGAGCCGGCGCAGCCCCAGGACCAGCAGGGCCAGCCAGCTCCCCGCCAGCGCGAGCAGCCCGATCAGGCCCTGTTCGGCCAGGATCAACAGGTACATGTTGTGCGGGGAGAGCAGGGGCTGCCTGTGGTAGCCGGCGCCGGCGCCGTCGGTCTCGCTGCCCGAGGACAGCGCCAAGGAGGCGTACGTGTCCCGGTGTTCGGGGAAGCCCTTGAGGCCCACGCCGGTCAGCGGCCGTTCGCGCCACATGCCGGCCGCCGCCGCCCACATCGTGTAGCGGTCGGTCACCGACCGGTCGGGGGCGTCGGCGACGCGGGTGATGCTGCCGACCCGCTCCTGGAGCATCGCCGTACCGACCCCGAACCCGCCCACCAGCACCACGCTCGCCGCGATCGCGGCCGCCCCCACCGCCAGCGCCCTGCGCACCCCGGCGAGCAGCAGCTGGACCGCGCACGCCACCGCCGTCGCGATCCACGCGCCCCGGCTGAACGACAGGGCGAGCGGCGGCAGCAGGAGGACCGCGCACCCGGCGGCGCACGCCCGCTGCCGCCCCGAGGCCGTACCGGGGGAGTCCCCCGAGGCCCAGGACCGCCCCAGCGCCAGGCCCACCGCGCACACCAGCCCCAGGGACACCACGGTCGCCATCCCCATCACGTCCTGCGCGCCGAACGTGCCCACGGCCCGGACCGGCTCGCCCTGGTAGGAGGCGCCGGTCCCGGTGACGTACTGGTGCACGCCGACCGCCCCCTGCCACAGCGCCAGCCCCACCACCGACCAGGCGAGCAGCCGTACGTCACCCCGGTCGCGGACGAGCAGCAGCACGGCGGCGGGGACGAGGACGAAGACCTGGAGGTAGCGGCCGAGGCCGGTGAGCCCGGCCCCCGGCGCGTGCGCGACCGCCGCGGCGACGGCCAGCCCGAGCACGGGCAGACCCAGCACCACGGCCGCCGTACGGGACAGGGGACGCCGCCGGTCCCGCACCAGCCGCAGGGCGCAGTACAGCACCACCAGCGCGGAGAGCGCGTCGGCCGGCCCGGCACCGTCGCCGCCGGGGACGGCCGGCAGGGCGAGCAGCGCGACGACCGCGACCACGCCCAGCACGGGCGGCAGCCGCCGTACGCGCGCGGTGGACCACAGGGGCAGGGCGAGGGCCACCGCGGTCAGCTCCCCGTGGGGCGCACGAGCGCGACGGCGGTGCGCAGCAGGATGCACACGTCCTGCCACAGCGACCAGTCGTCGATGTAGGCGTTGTCGAAGCGGGCCCGGTCCTCGATGGAGGTGTCGCCGCGCAGCCCGTTGATCTGGGCCAGCCCCGTGATGCCGGCCGGCATCCGGTGGCGGGCCGCGTAGCCGGGGTAGGTCTGGCTGAACCGGGCCACGAAGTAGGGGCGTTCGGGGCGCGGGCCGACCAGGCTCATGTCGCCCCGGAAGACGTTCCACAGCTGGAGCAGCTCGTCGAGCGACGTGCGGCGCAGGAACCGGCAGAACCACGGCATCCGCCGCTCGTCCGCCACGCTCCACCGGGTCGCCGACTCGTGCGCGTCGGCCGGGCGGTGGGTGCGGAACTTCAGCAGCGTGAACGGCCTGCCGTCCTTGCCGACGCGCTCCTGCCGGAACACCACACCGGGCCCGCCGACGAGCCGCAGCACCGCCGCGCAGGCCGTCAGCAGCGGGCTCAGCAGCAGCAACAGCGCCCCGGAGACCGTCACGTCCAGCACCCGCTTGCCGGCCCCGCCCGGCCGCCGCGCCCCCGGCTCCAGACGCCGGCAGGAGAACCCGGCGAGCCGGTCCGCGCCCGCGGCCGAGGGGGCGTCCGCGTCGACCTCCCACACCGCGCAGCCCGACTCGGCCAGCGCGCGCAGCAGGGGCGCCTGCCGGGTCCGTACGGACGGGTCCACGGTCAGGACGTCCCGTACACCGTTCTGCACCACCGCGCGGCGTACCTCCTCGGCCGTGGTCAGCACCGGCAGGCCGGGCGTGCCGCCGCTCTCGCCGGCGACGATCCCGACCGGGCGCACCCCGCAGCCCGGGTGGCGCAGCACCGCCGAGGCCACGCGCTGGGCGGTGTCCGCGGCGCCGACGACGAGGGCCGCGCGCGGGCGGTTCAGCAGCGCGGTACGCCGCCGTCGGTGGACCACGCCCCGGCCGGCGCAGCCCGCCACCGCGTGCAGCAGGAAGCCGGCGAGCAGTGTGCGCGCGGACAGCGCCTGGTGCGGGGCGTACGCCGCGACGAGCGCCGCCAGGGCCAGCCAGACCACCGCGATCCGGCCGCACAGGGCGGGCAGGTCGTCCAGCGCGCCCGGCAGCCGCCGGGCCGGCCGCGGGTGCAGCACCACCGAGGCGGCGACCAGCAGGGCCGCGAGCAGCGGCTGGTGCGGGGTGCCGGTGAGGACCAGCGAGCCCGGCACCGCCGCCGCCGTACCGTCCGCGACGAGCAACGGCAGCGGGGAGCCGGGACGCGGTGCGGGGCGCCCGGCGGGGAACGGGAGGTCCGCGGTGCCGACGCGCTGCGACAGCACCGAGACGGGGGAGGAGCCGAGGTCGCGCGGCTGGCCGGCGGGGGTGGGGACGGTGCTTTCCGCGGTCACGGGTGCGTGGACTCCCTGTACTCGATGGGTACGACGGCCGACCGCCCCACCGCTGCGGTCCGGTCGCCGGGGGCGGCGAGGGTGCCGGGTGCGGTCGGCCCGTGGTGCGGGGCGGCGTGCGGGGCGGTGGGGCGCCCGGTGCCGAGGAGTTCGCCGTACAGCGCCGCGACCGCGGCGGCCGTGTGCCGTACGTCGTGCCGGGCGAGGACGTGCGCGCGTCCCCGGCCGCCCAGCGACGTGCGCAGCGGGGCGTCGAGGAGCAGGCCGGTGACGGCGCCGGCCAGCGCCGCCGGGTCGCGCGGGGGCACCAGGCAGTGCGGCACCAGAGCGGGCGGCAGGCACTCGCGGGTCCCGTCCACGTCGGTCACCACCACGGGCCGCCCGCACGCCATCGCCTCCAGCGGGGCCAGCGCCATGCCCTCCCAGCGCGACGGCAGGACGACCAGGTCGGCGGCGCGGTACCAGGCGGCGGCGTCCGCGACGGCCCCCGCGAACAGCACGGACGCCGGGGCGCCCGCGGCCGGGCGGACGCCCTCACCCGGAAGGCCGGCCCTCACCGGATCCGGCGCGGGACGGCCGGGGCGGCGGCCGTGCTCCCCCGCGCCGCCCAGGAATCCGTACGCCCCGGCACGCGCCGTGAGCCGCGCGCGCTCCGGGCCGTCGCCGACCAGGACCAGCCGGGCGCCCGGCACCCGCGCGAGGACCGACCCCCAGGCGTCCAGCAGCACGTCCTGCCCCTTCTGCCGGCACAGCCGCCCCACGCAGACCACCAGCGGGGCTCGCGGACCGGCGCCGGGAGCGGGCGGCCGTGCGCCGGCCGGGCCCGCAGCGTCCATCGGGGCGGACGTGCGGAACACGCCGGGGTCGACGCCGTTGGGGATCACCGTCCACCGCCCGCGGATCCCGGCCCGCACCCCCCGCAGCCGCTCCGCCTCGCTCACGCACACCGTCCGCGCCGCCCAGCGCGCCGCGTACCGCTCCCAGCCGAGCGCGAGGACCGCGGCGGCCCCGCCGACCGCCTCGAACGACCAGGCGTGCGGCTGGAACACGGTCGGGACCCGCCCCCGTACGGCGAGCCGCCCCGCGAGGCCGGCCTTGGCGCTGTGCGCGTGCACCAGATCGGGCCGTACGTCGTCGATCACCCGGGCGAGCCGCCGCACCTCCGCCACCAGCGCGGGGCCCGGCGACCGGGTCGCCGGCCAGTGCCGCACATCGGCGCCCAGGGACCGCAGCCCGGCCGCGAGGTCCCCGTCGGGACAGGCGACGGCGACGCGCAGTCCGGCGGCGAGCTGAGCCCGCGTCAGGTCCGCCACGACCCGGGCCACCCCGCCGTCCACCGGCTGGGTGACGTGCAGAACCCTTGGCCGGGACTGCGTCGGTGGCAGGTGCATGCGCGTTTCCTCGCTCACGGAAGTGCTCGGGACGGGCGGGAACGTGTCGCACCGCGGGGCGCCGGCCGCGACGCGACACACGCCGCCGCACGCCGCCGCACGCCGCCGCACGTCGGCGCACGCCGCGTCCCGCCGCGGACGAGCGGGAAGACCGGCTGGTCACCGCCGCGTTCGGAGCGCTCGGAGAGTTCCCCTGGCCGATGTCCCGCGAGAGTGCAAAGGGGATACGTCGGTTGGAGTGGGACTCTAGCCGCTATCCGTACTAATACGGTGAAACCGGGTAAGTGTGTTGGATTTGTGAATGCCACTCTTTCGGGAGATCACCCCTTTGGCGGCACAACCCGCGTGCCTGCCACGCGTTGACACTGCGCCGGGCACCCGCCCGGATGTTTGTGTCAACCCCAAGGAGCACCTCTCCATGTCGCGTATCGCGAAGGGCCTGGCCCTGACCTCCGTCGCCGCCGCCGCGGTGGCGGGCACCGCCGGTGTCGCCGCTGCCGACGCCGGCGCGCAGGCCGCCGCCGCTCACTCCCCGGGCGTCCTGTCGGGCAACGTGCTGCAGGTTCCGGTCCACGTGCCGGTCAACGTCTGCGGCAACACGGTCGACATCATCGGCCTGCTGAACCCGGCGTTCGGCAACGAGTGCGAGAACGACTGACCGTCGGCTCGAACCCCTGCACCGGCCGTCCGTACCGCGGTTCCTCCGCGAGCGGGCGGCCGGTTCGCGTTGCCGCACGGACGGCGGTGTGCTGCCCCGAATGGGGGGTGCGGGCGCCGACACGGCGCGCGGACCTTGACAGGGCGTCTCACCAGGCAGGACGCCGGAGCGCGGAGAAGCGGTCCGGGGCGGAGGGTGAACGATCGGTTGCACAGCGCCACGGGCGCTTCCACGGTGGGCACAAGATCCGACGCACCACCGAAAGGAACCCCCCATGCGTCTGCCCGCACGGCGAATCGCCACCACCGCTCTCACCGCCGGCCTCCTGATCGGCCTGTCCGGGCCGGCGGTGATGGCGGCCGATGGCGAATCGGTCCGGGAACGCACCCACGCGGCGTCCCGCGCCCCCCTCCCCGACGTCGCCGAACTGGAGAGCCAGGTCGGCAGCCTGGCCGGTCTGGGCGGCGTGCTCACGCCGGTCAGCGACCTGCTCGACGCCGTCCTCAAGGCGGACAGCGGCCGGCTCTCCGAGACGGACGCGGACAAGCTCGCCGCAGCCGTCAAGGAAGCCCTCGCCAAGGCCGACGCGGCGGACGCCGACGCGGACGACGTGGCGACCACCCCCGGCACCACCACCCCCGGCACCACGACGCCCGGTACGAGCACCCCGGCCCAGCCGCCGGTCGTGACCGCGCCGGAGGCCGAGACGCCGGTCACGCTGCCGGCGCCCGTCACCCTGCCGGCGCCCGCCGCGGCGCAGGACGGCGACGCGACCGCCGCCGCGGACGACCTGGCCGCCCAGGCGCACGCCGCCCTGCAGAAGCAGATCGACGCCCTGGTCAAGGCCAGCACCTCCGGCACCGCCGAACAGGTGACCCCGGCCGTCCAGGAGGTGGTGACCGGCGTGGTCAACGTCGTCGCCGCCACGCTGGTCGCCAGCGGGCTGCCCGCCGCGGACCTGGCCGGCCTGCCCGCGCTGCCGAGCGCACCGGAAGCCGCCGTACCGGCCAACCCGGCCCCGGCGAACCCCTCCTGACGCCCCACGGCGTCCCGGGCCGTCGCGCCACCCCCTCCGGGGTGGCACGGCGGCCTTTCGCGTTCCGTCCCCCCCCGGATCCCCCCGCTTCATTTCTCCGATCCCCTCCGGAGATCTCATATGTCTTCCGGGCTCGTGGTTTCCGTGCGCGGCACAGGTCGTTACGCATGGCGTCCGCATGTGCTCCGGTGACACGAGTCGCCGAGCCACCGAGGAAAGGAACACGATGAAGTCCCTCAAGGCCGCCGCCGTCGTCGCCGGGTCCCTGGTCGCCGCGGGCTCCGCCGCGCCCGCGTTCGCCTACGACGCCGCCGACATCACGCCCACCAGCCTCAACGGCGCCGTGAACGCGCTCACGTCGGAGCCCATCGACGTCATGCCGCTCAAGCACCAGTCGGACGCGCTCGACACCGAGAACAAGGACTCCGTGCTCCACACCGTGAAGGGCGCGACCGCCGACCTGAACTCCAAGGGCGGCCTCCTCGGCGGCCTCCCGCTGGGCCGCTGACCCGGCCCGCCCTCTCCCGCCCTCTCCCTCCGTCGCGTCTCCCCGCCAGCCTTCCCGCCTTTCCGAAAGGGACCGTGCCTGACATGAAGTCGACCACCAGACGAACCCTGGCCGCCGTCGTCACCGGTGTGGCGGCCGCCCTGGGCGCCGCCGCGACCCCCGCCGCGGCGGCAGGCGCGATCCCCGTGCCGGTGCCGCTGGACGGCGCGGAGACGGCCCTCGGCATGGAGCTGCCGGAGGTGGCCGGCGAGCTGCCCGTACTGACGCCGGGCGCCCCCGAGGGGCCCCGGTACGTCGAGGGCCGGCTGCTGCCGGAGCGGACGCTTCCGCAGTTGCCGGTGAGCGGCGGACTGCCCGGCGTCGACGTGCGCCAGCCCCTTCCGCACGTCCTCGGGGACGACTTCGACCACGCCGCCGTCGACGCCCCCGCCGCCGGGCTGCGGGCCCTGGCGCCGGGACTGTCCCTCGACGCCCCGCTCAGCGCCCCCGACGGCGAGGGTGCCGGTCTGCCGACCACCAAGCTCCCCCAGGCGGGCGTACTCGCCCCGGTGGTCCAGACGGTGCCGACGGCCGGCCTGGGCGTCGGACCAGGGCTGTGACGGCTCCGTAGTCCGTAGCGCGTAGCCGGTAGCCGGCAGCCCGTACGCGGCCCCAGGCGGCCGGTGCTCCGTGTGGCCCTGCGCGGGGTGACCGAGAGGCCCTCCGCCCGGTTGGTGGTGCGGATCACCGAACCGGACGAGGAGCGAGCCATGGTCGTCAACGCGGGTGGAGCAGCGAGCGGCGCGGAGCGGGAGGCGGGAGGCCCGGCGAGACGCGGACCGGGACCGGGGACCCGGCGGCAGGTGCTGCGGGGGCTGCTCGCCCCGGCCCTGGCCCTGGGCGGCCTGGCACCCCTGGTGGCCGCCTCCCGGCCCGCACCGGCGTCCGAGGCGCCGGGGGCGGCCGGGCATCCCGGGCCGCACGGTGCGGAGCCGGCCGAGGGCACGTCGTTCGACGAGACCTACCGGGGCCGCCGCATCCGCGGCATCCGCTCCGCCGCGGGCCGCGCCGTCGGTGCCGGCACCTGGCACGTCACCGTGGACGGCCGGCCGCTGCACCTGATGCGCCGGGCCGACGGCAGCTGGCTGAGCATGATCGACCACTACCGGTCGTACCCCACCCCGCTCGCCGCGGCCCGCGGCGCCGTCGACGAACTCGGTCCCGGCGAGCACCTGCGCGACACGCCGTCCGCCGACCAGGATCACTCCGGGGGGCACCGTGGCGTACACGCGTAAGAACGTCAGCAAGCTGACCCGCACCGAGAAGCGACGGTTCGTCGACGCGCTGCTGGAGATCAAACGGCGCGGGGAGTACGACGAGTTCGTGCGAACCCACATCGAGTACTACGTCTCCGACGGCGAGGACGGACTGCGTACGGCGCACATGGCGCCCTCCTTCCTGCCCTGGCACCGCCGGTTCCTGCTGGACCTGGAGGAGGCGCTGCGCCGGGTCGACGACTCGGTCACCGTGCCGTACTGGGACTGGACGAAGGACCGCGCCACCACCTCCGCGCCCTGGACGGCGGACCTCCTCGGCGGCACCGGACGGCGCTCCGACCACCGGGTGACCACCGGACCGTTCGCCCACGCGGAGGGCAACTGGACCCTCAGGGAGAACGTCACCGACACCGAGTACCTCACCCGGGACCTCGGGCGGGCCGCCGACCCCATCAAACTGCCCACGAAGAGCGACCTGGAGTGGGCGCTCGACGATCCGGCGTACGACAGCGCTCCCTGGGACTCCACGGTCCGCAAGGGATTCCGGAACAAGCTGGAGGGGTGGGGGACCGGGCGCGGCAGCGTCTCCTGGCGCAACCACAACCGCGTGCACCGCTGGGTCGGCGGGGCCATGGTCGGCGGCGCCTCCGTCAACGACCCGGTGTTCTGGCTGCACCACGCCTTCGTGGACCTCCTGTGGTCCCGCTGGCAGGCCCGGCACCGCGGCGCCCGCTACCTGCCCGCCGAGCCCCCCGGCCGGGGCAGCGCGCAGCGCGGACGGATCGTCGCGCGGCACGAGAGGCTGCCGCCGTGGGACGTGACGCCGGACCAGTTGGAGGACCACAGCCGGCTCTACCGGTACGCCTGAGCGCCCGCCCGGCGTCCGGCGCGGACACGGGAAGAGCCCCGGCCGGGAAGGCCGGGGCTCTCCTGGTGCGGGCGTGACTCAGCTGCCGTAGCCGCTGTTCTTGCCGTCGTCGCCGTGCTTGTCGCTCTCGTCCTTCTTGTCGTCGTCGCCGTTTTCGCAGGCGTTGCCGAAGGCCGGGTTGAGCAGACCGATCACGTTGACGGTGTTGCCGCACACGTTGATCGGCACGTGGACCGGGACCTGGACGACGTTGCCGGACAGGACGCCGGGCGAGCCGATGGCCGCCGCTTCGGCACCCGCGTCCGCCATGGCCAGACCGGTGCCGCTGAGCACCACGGCACCGGCGCCGAGAGCGACGCCGGCGGCCTTCGCGATGCGAGACATCACGTTCTCCTTCTCACTCGGGGAGCACGGCGGCAGGACGCGCCACCGCACTCGCGGTTCAACGGGGCAGGTCGTGAGGGAGTCACGGGGGGAATGTGAGTATCACCCGTTTTGAACGGATCGGTGGTGCGGGTGGCGGGTGGCGGGTGCCGGGTGGCGGAGGGCGGAAAACCGCTCCGCGCCGGGCGGGGGCGTCCACTAACCTCCGGACATGGTTGACGATCGAACCGACCGAAACGACCCAACCGACCGATTGTCCGAAGCACAGGAACCGCCGTCCGTGCCGTCCGTGGCGGCCGCGTTGTCCGTGCTGCCCGGCCTGTTCGCCGAGGAGGGCCGGGTGCGCGCCTTCGCGGCCGTGGCGCTGGGGGCGGGCAGCGCGGGGCGGGTGGCGGAGGCGGCGGGCCTGTCCGCGAAGGACACGGCCGCCGCGCTGCGCCGGCTGCGCGAGGAAGGCGTGGTGACGTCCGGGGGCGACGGTGAACTCGTCGTCGCCCACGACCGTTTCAGGGAGCTGGCCAGGGCGGGCCGGCCGGTGGCGCGCGGCGACGCCGACGCCGGGACGGAGGACGACCGGGCGGCCGGCATGATCGTGCGGACCTTCGTCAAGGACGGGCGGCTGGTCCGGCTCCCCGCGCGCTGGACGCGCAAGAAGGTGGTGCTGCGGCACATCGCCGAGCGGACCTTCGCCCCCGGCGTCGAGTACCCGGAGCGAACCGTCGACGAGAAGCTGCGTGCCTGGTGCGAGGACGGCGACGTCGACCATGTGACGCTCCGGCGGCACCTGGTGGACCTCGACCACCTGCGCCGGAGCGGCGGAACCTACTGGCGTCCGGCCGAGTCCGCCCGGACGGGCATCGCCTGAGCGGCCGGGGGCGCTTCCGGCTCTGCGCGGCGTTGCGTGGCTCTACGCGGCTCTACGTCGCGTTCCGAGCCGGAGCCGGAGCCGGAGCCGGAGCCGTCCCCGGAGCCGTCCCGGGTGGCGGCGATGCGGGCAGGCGGCGTACGGGTGCGCCGTCCAGGTAGGCCCGGATCGCCTCGACCGCCTGGCCGTAGTACGTGGCGTAGTTGGCGTGTGAGACATAGCCGAGGTGCGGTGTCGCGAGCAGGCGGGGCGCGGTGCGCATCGGGTGGCCGGCGGGCAGCGGCTCGGTGTCGAAGACGTCCACGCCCGCACCGGCGATGCGGCCCTCGTGCAGCGCGGCGAGCAGGGCCTCCTGGTCGACGATCGCCGCGCGCGAGGTGTTGATGAGGTAGGCGGTCGGCTTCAGCAGGGCCAGTTCGGCGGGGCCGAGCAGGCCGCGGGTGCGGTCGCCGAGCGCCAGGTGGACGGAGACGAAGTCGGCCGTGGCGAGCAGCTCCTCCTTGGAGGGGGCGAGTTCGACGCCGACCTCGTCGGCGCGCTCCCGGGTGAGGTTCTGGCTCCACGCGCTCACCCGCATGCCGAAGGCGAGGCCGACCCGCGCCACGCGGCTGCCGATCTTGCCGAGGCCCAGGAGTCCGAGCCGGCGGTCGTGCAGGTCGGCGCCGACCGTCTGCTGCCAGGGGCCGCCCTCGCGCAGGGCGGTGCTCTCGGGGACGATGCCGCGGGCCAGGCCCAGCAGCAGGGCCCAGGTCAGTTCGACGGGCGGGGTCGAGGAGGACGCCGTACCGCACACGGTGACGCCGTACGCCTCGGCGGCCGCGTAGTCGATCACGCTGTTGCGCATGCCGGAGGCGACGATCAGTTTCAGCCGGGGCAGGCGGGCGATCAGCGACGCGGTGAAGGGCACGCGTTCGCGCAGGGTGACCACGATGTCGACGTCGGCGAGCGCCGCCGCGAGGGCGTCCTCGCCGGTGTGGTGGGTGGCGAAGGACACGACGTCCACGTCGTCCGCGACGGGGGACCAGTCGGCGATCCCGGTCGCCACCCGCTGGAAGTCGTCCAGCACCGCGCAGCGCAGTCGCACGTCGTTCCGGTCCCTCCCGCCACACGGGCAGTGGCGCCCCCGGCAGGACTCGAACCTGCGGCCAAGCGCTTAGAAGGCGCCTGCTCTATCCACTGAGCTACGGGGGCCTGGTGTGGTGGCCTCGGTCGTGGTGCCCTGGGTGTGGGCTGATCCGTGACAGTGCCGGGGACAAGGATAGGGCTCCCGGTTCCCTGTCCCTGATGCTTCGCCTCCGTGGCTCGATGTGGAGGTTCGGTGAAGCGGTCCTGATAATCGCAGGCAGGTACGAATCGTGCATCGCTTTTGGCGTCTCGCGCATCGGGTGTTGTGCACTCGTTATGCCTGGACTGTGCTCGCGCCCCAGTAGTCCCTTCCGTCCGGAGTGTCCGGTCGGCGCGCAGACATGCTCATCATGCTCATATGCTTCAGAATTCCCCTAAAATTGGGCATTCTTCACATGTGGTGACCTTGGACGTACGGCCTCAGCTGCTCGACGCACTCTCCGCCCTGCGCGACCGTGTCGCGGCCGCACGCTTCCCGCTGCCCCTGGCGGGGGCCCCACGCGCGCGTGCCAACCGCGACGAACTGCTCGCCCAGCTCGACGACTACCTGGTGCCCCGGCTGAAGGAGCCCGAAGCGCCCCTGCTGGCCGTGGTGGGCGGCTCCACCGGCGCCGGTAAGTCCACCCTGGTGAACTCCCTGGTGGGACGGAGGGTCAGCGAGGCGGGCGTGTTGCGGCCCACGACCCGGACGCCGGTGCTGGTGTGCCATCCGGAGGACCATCACTGGTTCAGCGGCATGCGGGTGCTGCCCGATCTCACGCGCGTGTGGGTGCCCCACCGGGAACCGGACGACGACCTGCTCCTGCCGGGCGAGAACCCCGCGCGCGTGCTGCGCGTCGAGACCGCCGACAGCCTGCCGCCCGGCATCGCCCTGCTCGACGCGCCCGACATCGACTCCCTCGTCGCCGACAACCGCGTCCTGGCGGCCGAGCTGATCTGCGCCGCCGACATCTGGGTGATGGTCACCACGGCCGCCCGGTACGCCGACGCCGTGCCCTGGCATCTGCTGCGCACCGCGAAGGAGTACGACGCCACCCTGGTCACCGTGCTCGACCGGGTGCCCCACCAGGTGGTGTCCGAGGTGTCGCGGCAGTACGGGGCGCTGCTGACCAAGGCCGGACTCGGCGAGGTCCCCCGCTTCACGGTGCCCGAACTGCCCGAGTCGGCCTGGGGCGGCGGACTGCTGCCGGCCAGCGCGGTGGCGCCGCTGCGGTCCTGGCTCGTCCACCGGGCCCAGGACCTCGCCGCCCGGCACGACGCCATGGCCCGTACGGCCCACGGCATCCTGGACTCCCTCAAGTCCCGGATGCCGGAACTGGCCGGTGCCGCCGCCGCGCAGTACGCCGCCGCGCTCCGGCTCACCGCGGCCGTGGACGCCGCCTACGACGGCGAGCACGCGCGCGTGCGGGGCCGTTTGCAGGCGGGGGCCGTGCTCGCCGGGGACGCGCTCAAGCGGTGGCGGGCCTTCCCGCTCGACTGCTCCTCCGAGGAACTCCTCGACTCGCTGGTGGAGAGCCTGGCCGCGCTGCTGCTGTGCGCCGTCACCGCCGCCGACGAGCACGTCGACGAGGCGTGGCGGCGCGAACCGGCGGCGGGCGCCCCGGAACTCGCGGTCCGCGACCCCGCCCCCGAGAGCGCCGAGCACCGCATCGGGATGGCCGTACGGCGGTGGCGGCGGGAGCTGGAGGAGTACGCCGAGGAGGAGGTGCGCGAGCTCGACCGGAACCTGGCACCGGACCCCGGCATGGTCGCCGCCCTGGTCGCCACCGTGCTGCTCGGCGGGCGGCGGGCCCGCAGCGCCGGGGAACGGCTCGCCGAGCGGATCGGAGCCCACGGCGCGCTGCGGCTGCGCGACCGGGGCGGGCGGCTGCTCGACGAACACGTGGACCGGGTCGTGCACGCCGAGCGCGAACGCCGGCTCGCGCCGCTCGACCGGCTGGAGGTCCATCCCGAGCCCCAGGCAGAACTCATCGCCGCGCTGTCCGTACTGCAGAAGGAGAGGTGACCGGTGACCGCCGTCACTGACCAGGACCCCACCGAGCACACCGACCACCCGACGGAGGAGGCAGGCCAGACAGGTCAGGGGGGCCGCGCGGACCGGACGGAACGGGCGGAAAGAGGGGAACGGGCGGAGCAGGCGCGCGCCGGGGACGGTTCCGGGGACGGTCCTGGGGGCGGCCCCCGGGACGGCCGGAGCCCGCGGCGGGCCGCCGAGTCGGACGCCGCGCGGGAGCACGCCACCGGCGACGACGGACAGGAGCGGGCGGCCCGCCCGCAGCAGCGGGAGCGCGGCCGCGTACGCGGCTCCCTCGCGCGCGTGCGGGACGCCGCGGGGCCCGGCCGTACCGACCGGGACGACTCGGAGCGGGACCACGGGAAGGGCGAGCGCGTGGAGCGGGGCAGGGACCGCGAAGGCGGGGACGACCGCAGGGGCCGGGAGCGCGAGGGTCGTTCGGATCGCGGGGGCCGTTCGGATCGCGGAGGAGCCGTGGCAGGCCGGGATCGTACCGAGGGTGCCAAGGGCAGTGATCGTACCGGCGGTGATCGTACGGGCAGGGATCGTACGGAAGGCGCGGGCGGTGGCCGGGAGCCTGGGGAAGGCGTGGGCGGACGGGAGCGCGCGAACGGCGTGGGTGGCCGGGAGCGTGCGGCGCGGGCCGAGCGACCGGTGAGCGGCGCGTCGGGCGGCTCCGGGGGCAGGGGCGCGGCCGGGGACGGCGACGGCGTCTGGGGTGACGGGCTGATCGCGCGGCGGGTGGACGAGAAGGGCGGGGCGGAGCAGTTCGCCGCCGCGCAGAGCAGGCCGGCCGCATCCTCGGCCGCCCTGATGCCGCTGGCGTACGACGGGCACCTCAGGTCGCGGCTCGACGCGCTGCGCGAGCTGGTGGGGCTCTCCCGTACCCGGCTCGACAGCGGGACGCTGGCCGAGGCGGGCCGGGTCCTCGACGAGGCCGCCGCGCGGCGCAGGCTCTCCGGGCAGCACACCGTCGTCGCCATCGCGGGCGCGACCGGCAGCGGCAAGTCGCAGCTGTTCAACACGCTCGCCGGGGTGACGATCTCCGAGACGGGCGTCCGCCGGCCGACCACCGCCGCGCCCATCGCGTGCAGTTGGAGCGACGGCGCCGCCAGCCTCCTGGACCGGCTCGGCATCCCCGGCCGGCTGCGCCGCCGCCCCCTGCAGCACCCGGACGCCGAGTCGTCGCTGCGCGGGCTGGTCCTGATCGACCTGCCCGACCACGACTCGGCGGCCGTGCAGCACCGCGAGCAGGTGGACCGCATCCTGGCGCTCGTCGACGCCGTCATCTGGGTCGTCGATCCGGAGAAGTACGCCGACGCCATGCTCCACGAGCGCTATCTGCGGCCGATGGCGGGCCACGCGGAGGTCACCTTCGTCGTCCTCAACCAGGTCGACCGGCTGCCCGGGGAGGCCGCCGAGCAGGTCCTCGACGACCTGCGGCGCCTGCTCGACGAGGACGGCATCGCACTCGGGGAGCACGGCGAACCCGGCGCGACCGTCCTCGCCCTGTCCGCGCTCACCGGGGAGGGCATCGGCGAACTGCGCGAGGTCCTCGGCCAGTTCGTCGCCGAACGGCAGGCCCCGGCGCGCCGCATCGCGGCCGATGTCGACGCCGCCGCCTGGCGGCTGCGCCCGGTGTACGTGACCGGGCGGCGGACCGGGCTCAGCGAGGAGGCACGGGAGGAGTTCGCCGACCGGCTCGCGGACGCCGTGGGTGCCACCGCGGCGGGCGAGGCCGCCGAACGCGCCTGGCTGCGCAACGCCAACCGCGCGTGCGGCACCCCCTGGCTGCGCCTGTGGCGCTGGTACCACGACCGGCGCGAACCCCCCACGGGCCGCCTGTCACTGCGCGCCCAGGCCGACGAGGAGGCCACCGCCCGTCAGCGTGTCGAGCAGGCGGTGCGTACGGTGTCCGACCGCGCGTCGGCCGGGCTGCCGGCGCCGTGGGCGCAGGCGATGCGCGAGGCGGCCGTACGCGGCGCCCAGGGCCTGCCGGAGGCCCTCGACGAGCTGGCGGTGCGCACGGGGCTGCCGCCGGGGCGTCCGCCGCGGCCGGGCTGGTGGCCGGTGGCCGTGCTGGCGCAGGCGTCCATGACCCTGCTGCAGGTGGTCGGCGGGCTGTGGCTCCTCGCCCAGATCATCGGCTTCCTGCCGCCGAACCTCGGGGTGCCGGTGCTGCTGATGCTGGCCGGCATCATCGGCGGCCCTCTCATCGAGTGGAGCTGCCGCATCGCGGCGCGCGGCCCGGCCCGGCGCTACGGCCACGAGGCGGAACGCCTGCTGCGGGAGGCGGCCGCGGGGTGCGGCCGGGCCCGGGTGCTGGATCCGCTGGCGGCGGAGCTGCTGCGGTACCGGGAGGTGCGGGAGCAGTACGGGAAGGTCACGGGGGTGGGGGCCGCGGCGAGGTAGCGGGTGGGCATCGGCCTGGTAGCGGGCGGCGGCGAGCCGGAAGCGGGTGGGCATCGGGCCGGTAGCCCGGCAGCGGGTCGGCAGCGGGCTCGCTGCCGGCGTGGGCTCGTACACGGATGGTTCTCTCGGCGCCGGCGTCCCTCTCTCCTCCTCCCCCCCCCGGTCTTCCCCCCCCCTCCCCCCCTACGGGTGACGGAGTTCTCCACAGCCCCGGAGGCGGTCCACAGCCTCCGGCGGGCCGGCCCGGACGGAGGCAGTCTGGCCTCGCGGCGATCGCGACGGACGCGGTCGTCACGGCAGCGGCGGCCCGCACGGACGTGGCGCTGCCGCGCCGGAGGCAGCCGTACGGGACGCGCCCGTACGGGAGGGAGGACTCGCGATGAACGAGACGATGATCTGCGCCGTGGGCAATGTGGCGACCCAGCCGGTCTTCCGCGACCTGGCGAACGGGCCGTCGGCCCGGTTCCGGCTGGCGGTCACCGCGCGCTACTGGGACCGGGAGAAGGGCGCGTGGACGGACGGCCACACCAACTTCTTCACCGTGTGGGCGAACCGGCAGCTCGCCACCAACGCCTCGTCGTCGCTGACGGTGGGCGACCCCGTCGTCGTCCAGGGCCGCCTGAAGGTGCGCACGGACTCGCGCGAGGGGCAGAACTGGACCTCGGCGGACATCGACGCGGTGGCGATCGGGCACGATCTGGCGCGCGGCACGGCGGCGTTCCGGCGCACCGGCAGGACGGAGGCACCGGCCTCCCCACCGCAGCCGGAGCCCAACTGGGAGACACCGGCGGGGGAGTCGTCGGATCCTGCCGCCGAGCAGCCGCAGGAGCCCGTCGCGGTGGCATGACGCCGGCTGTCCGCCCCGAGTGACCCGTGACTGAAGTGCGGCTTATCGGCGAGTGCGTCCCGGACCGTGCCGGGTGGATTTGTCGATAAGCCCTGCTCAGGACGCTCCGGGCGATAACGATTCCGATTCGGATCACCCCGTGGGCCGACAACCCCGGCAGGCGCGGCGTGTCAGGTCCTTAGGATGCCGAACGAGCCCTGAGGGGCTGCTGATTCTGCTGGTGGGACCGTTCCCCCACATCAACGGGTCCTGCTCGAAGGGGATTTGGTGTTTTCTTCGCTCACTGCACGGTCGCTGCCCGGTCGAGGAGCGGCGCGCCTCGCCGTCGCGGCGCTGGTGTCCGCGCTCGCCGCCACCGGCGTGGTGACCGGTGCCGGCCCGGCCGCCGCCCAGGAGGCACCGGCGCGGGGACAGGGCGGGGCTACGGCCACCATAGGCGGCCTCAAGACGCACGGCACCGCGGTCATCCGCGGTGAGGACGGCGACCAGGAAGTACCGGCCGGCCTGTTCGAGATGTCCGTCGAGGGCGGCGGGATGCTGCAGACGTACTGCGTCGACATCCAGAACCCGACGCAGACGGACGCCAGGTACCGCGAGACGCCCTGGAGCGGCACGTCACTGGGCACCAACAAGGACGCCGGCCGCATCCGCTGGATCCTGCAGAACTCCTACCCCCAGGTCAACGACCTCGCCGCGCTCGCCAAGAAGGCGGGCGTCCGCGGCGGGCTCACCGAGCAGGACGCGGCGGCCGGCACCCAGGTGGCCATCTGGCGCTACTCGGACGACACGGACGTCGACGCCGTCGACCCCCAGGCCGAGCGGCTCGCCGACTACCTGGAGAAGGGCGCCCGCCACCTCCCGGAGCCCGCGGCCTCCCTCACCCTGGACCCGCCCGCCGTCTCGGGCCGCCCCGGCGAGCGGCTCGGCCCGGTGACCGTGCACACCGACGCCGGCGGCGCCACGGTGACACCCCCGGTGGACGCCACCGCGGGCGGGGTGCGGATCGTCGACGAGAAGGGCGAGCCCGTCACGTCCGTCACCGACGGCACCCAGATCTACTTCGACGTGCCCGAG
Source organism: Streptomyces sp. BK79 (assembly GCF_044142145.1). Classification (NCBI taxonomy): domain Bacteria; kingdom Bacillati; phylum Actinomycetota; class Actinomycetes; order Kitasatosporales; family Streptomycetaceae; genus Streptomyces; species Streptomyces sp. BK79. The sequence continues at coordinate 63,977 of NZ_JBHVOC010000002.1, read as the reverse complement.
GACGCGGCGGCCGGTACCGCCGAGCTGTCCGTCCAGGCCTCGACCACTGTGCCGGTCGGCCGGGCCTTCGCCTCCGAGAGCCGCAGCCAGACCCAGATCCTGGCCGGCTCCAGCGAGTCCACGGTCGCGGCGACGGCGACCGCCACCTGGGCGGACCAGGGCCCGATACCGGCCCTGTCCGCGACGGAGAACTGCGCCGAGGGCGCCCTGGACATCACCGCGCTCAACAAGGGCGACGAACCCTTCACCTTCCAGCTCCTGGACACCGAGTACACCATCGCGGCCGGCGAGTCCCGGACGGTGAGGGTCCCGCTGCCCGAGGACCGCGCCTACGACTTCACCATCCGCGGCCCGGCCGGCTTCGAGCAGCGCTTCGCCGGCGTCCTCGACTGCCGCACCCAGAGCGCGGCCCTGGCCGACACCACCCACACCCTCGGCGAACCGGCCCCCACCCCGGTCGTCACCCCCACCCCGAACCCCAACCTCGCCGCCACCGGAAGCTCCGGCACCACCCCCCTGATCGGCGGCACCGCCATCGGCCTGGTCGCCATCGGCGGCACAGTCCTGCTGCTCCTCCGCCGCAGGAACGAACAGTGACCAACTCATCACCCTCCGCGAAATCGAGGGCCCGCCCGTAACGGCACCCCTGGAGTACTGGTTCCCGTCCGGGGGTGGCGGTGCGGCCAGGCGGGGTGTTTCTCGCCCTGACCGGGAGCCGCAGTGACTAGCCCATCGAGCGATTGTGGGCACTCCGCGGGCACGGTACGTTCCCGCTCACGGATCGATGTAGCTCAGGGGGCGGGGATGCCTGGATACGGCCGCGCGCATAGTGAATGGGAAGAGCTTGTACATGCCGGTCGTGGCTTCCTCGTCGAGCGAGCGAAGCTGGGCAAGCTCACCTCGTACACGGAGCTCAACGCGACTCTGGCCAGGCGAACCGGCTGCCGTCCCTTCGACTTCGAGCGTGCTGACGAACGGGCCGCCATGGGACATCTGCTCGGACTGATCGTGGAACGAGACCAGGAGATCGCCCCCTCAGACCCGCCTGTCATGCTCTCGGCCCTGGTGAACTACCTGGGTGCCAACGACGCTGGCTCTGGCTTCTACCAGTTGGCCAAGGAGCTTCAGCTTCTGCCTATGAGTGCTTCGGCCGATGAGAAGTTCGGCTTCTGGGTCAAGCAAGTGAAACAGCTCTACGGACGCCATGGAGCTGGTCCAGCAGAGGTCTGAGATCAAGCACCTTGAGTGTCCAACTGCGTGACAACGCCGACGGACAGCGACGGAGGAGCGCGGACCCATTAGTGCAGGTGAACGGCAAGCCACCCTAGGTGTCACGCCTGCCGAAGTTGCTTCGGGACAAAGCGGTCACCACGCAAGGTCTGCCCGCTGTGCTTCCGTCGGCGCGGCTGGCTCGGGTCGACGGCAAGCAGCGTGGCTAATGCCGGTGGGGGTGCGTCGAGGCACACGCGTGCGTGATCGGTCGGCGCACCCACCTTCGTGGCTGACCGTCGTCGGCTGAGGTTCAGGCACTCCGGGTCCCAGCTCCGTCCGTGACGTTCGAGGCGAAGAGAGCATGCCATTCGCGTGCCAGGTCGTGCGGGGAACAGCGAGGGCTGACCACGGGTGCGATCAAGGTTGCAATACCGTTTCGTTGCAGGTCAGCCCAGCAGCCACCGCCAAGGGACTCGAGCTTCCCAAGCTGAGAGTCTGAGGCCCAGAAGCTCGCGTTGGCAGCGGATCGATCCGTCGCGCATGACCCACCAGAACCCAGCGGATCGCTGGGCACACGCCGGGATACGCTCACGGCTTTGGCTTGGGTCAGCCACTTCAATTCCGGGGGGAATTATGACGATTTCATTGCGTGGTTGTGTACCACTCAGAGTGGCGAGCGCGACCTTCGCCGCTGTGCTGCTCGCTGGGGGAACGAGTGCCTGCGGAGAGGGCCCGGCGAGTAACTCTCCGAATCAGGGCTCGTCCAGGGTGACGCCCGCTACGGCCGTGGCGAAGGCGGCGACGAACTCCGAGCGCATCACGTCACTCCACTACCGGGTCACCGGGACCGTGCCGGATAAGGGCCGGCTGGAGGCCGAGGCATCCATGAAGACGGAACCCCTGACCATGAGTATGAAGATGAACGCGACCGACCAGGGCAGAGACGGCCAGCTGGAGGTCCGGTTCGTCGATGAAGTGATGTACGTGAGCGGGAGTGCGATCGACTTCGAGATGCTGGACGGCAAGAGCTGGTTCAGCGCCGACCCGGCTGTATGGGGACGCAGCGTGGTGGACAACCAGTCCTACGGCATACTGCCGCGTCAGATCGAAGGCAACCCAGCCGTGCAGTCCACGATCCTGACCGCATCCAAGGACGTGCGAAGCATCGGGACGGAGACGATCGACGGGACCCGGACCACTCACTACAGAGGAACGGTCACCGGTAGCGGCATCGGCGCCGCCCGTGACGCTGCCGCCAGCGAGGCGGCTCGGGAGCGCCACATCAACAGCCTTGATCAGTTCACAGCGCTACGCATCGAGGGCACGCTCACCATGGATCTGTGGATCGGCGACGACAACCACACCAGGCAGTTCCGCATGCGGGGCGATACTTACGCCACACGGAGCGGCGAGGGCAAGCCGCTCGAGTTCGTCGACGGCGAACCCCTCGACTTGACCTTCACCTTCCTCGACGTTGACCAGCCGGCGACCATCAAGGCACCACCACCCGCAGACACCGTTGACCTCGGCGCACAGGCGGACGGAACACAGGCAGGATGAGCAACACCCGGGAGGGCTCGCCTGCCCCCCGCCGTCTCAGTTTCCGTCCCGTTCGGCGCCGTTCACGACCGTTCAGGGATGACTCGTCCGGGGCGTGCCGGGTGGTTACCGGATCTGGGACAACCGGGGACGTCGTTGGTGGGGCGATCTCTACGAGTTGTGTCCTGACGATCTCGTGGCCGAGCTCAACGGCCAGGCCTACGTACGGATCACTGCGCTGATGAAGCGCTAGCGGGCGCAGAAGCGGTGGGTGGCCTAGAGCGTGGATGACGAGCGGCGCGCACCGCAACCGCACCTGATCTAGCGGGGAACAGGGGGAGATTCCGGGGAAAGCAGTCGAGCCCGACGAGGCCGCGCCTCGACCATTCACCCAGGTCAGCGCCCGAACCGGCCGCAAATGATCCCAGCTTCCCAAGCTAAGGTCGACGAGTTGGGAGCCGTACGATCTCACCGCTGGCACTCTCGTCGTTCTCCCCGAGGGAGGGCCGCACGCTGGAGCGGGCGTCGTGAACCGTATGGCCGCGATCGGCATCACGGTCAGCCATGCCGTGGAGCAGCCAGAGCCGAGGCAGGCGACCACCGAGGAGGCGTCGCTACTCGGCTTCCAGAAGGCCGCCCTCGTCACCCACATCCGGCGGACGTACTACAGCGACGACGGTCGGCCCGTGGAGACAGCCGACATCGTGGTGCCCGCGGCTCACTGCGAGATCGTCTACGAGATCCCGATCACTCGGTGAAGGAACTCCGCAGAGACTCAGCAGAAGAAACTTGATCGCGTCAAGGGCCTGACCGCTCGATCAGCGCGCCGTCAGGCCCCAGGGTGTAGAAGCGTGGCGGTTCCATGGCTGCCGCGGCCCTGTGTAGTTCTGCTTCCTGTCCGGGGGCGGAACCGAGCCCATGCGGCTGCCTTACATGGAATCCATGCAGTCTGATGGCATCCGCGTCGACGTCGTCAGGTTCGGGTCGGCCCTCCTGGACGAAGCCGCAGAGCGCGCGCAACGCGTCCTCGCTCAACTCCAAGGGGTGGAAGGGTAGGGCGTACGGCTCTTCCTCCTCGCCGGGCCAGGGGACGATGTCCGCCGGACGGTCTCCGGCCCAGTAGGGCAGCTCGAAGGGGAGCGGTTCGCCGATGTTCTCCATGACGCCGCTGTCCGGCGACAGGCTCAGCGAGCGGACGAGGCGTCCGTCCTCCCACACCGCGAACGCCAGCCAGTCGACGACGCTGTGCATGGCATGCAGGACGAGCCGTCGGCCGGCGCTCGCCGCCACCAGGTGTTCCGGAAGCTCGGAGGGGCTGTCGATCATCAGACTCTGGTCGCCCACGACCTCCACGCCGGGCCAGCTGGCCGCGTACACCGTCCCTTGCGGCGGGTACACGCCGTCCGAGAGGTTCGAACCCTCGCACTCATCGATCTCGCAGCCCGGATAGAGCCGCCGCAGCATGGCCTTCGTCCGTACGAGGTCAGCCGCCCCCACTTGACGCAGCATTCCCGCGGCGTCCCCGTCGGCGCACACCAGCAGTCCCGTCTTGGCTCCCACAGGCCCTCCCCAGAGCGTCGCCCTTCATGGCGAACGCACCATAACCGCAGGGACTGACACTGGAGAGGCCTCGACCACGCGTCCGGCTGGGCCGCCTCTGGGCCGTGCGAGGGGGCCCGAGGCCGATCGACGGCGAGCGGCAGTGACAGGTGAGGGTCAGGCGGCATCCAGGAAAGGCCAGGTCAGCGCCCCCGCTCGGAACGCGTTTCCTTGCAGGGGTGGCGGTGCGGCAAGATGGGGTGTATCTGCCCACTGCCTGATCAAGCTGCCGGACGGTTTCTCTTGGCTGAGTACATTTACACCATGCGCAAGGCGCGCAAAGCGCACGGCGACAAGGTGATCCTCGATGACGTCACCCTGAGCTTCCTGCCCGGCGCGAAGATCGGTGTCGTCGGTCCGAACGGTGCCGGTAAGTCGACCGTTCTGAAGATCATGGCGGGCCTCGAGCAGCCGTCGAACGGTGACGCGTACCTGTCGCCGGGCTACACCGTGGGCATCCTGCTTCAGGAGCCCCCGCTGAACGAGGACAAGACCGTCCTGGAGAACGTCCAGGAGGGTGTCGCCGAGGTCAAGGGCAAGCTCGACCGGTTCAACGAGATCGCCGAGCAGATGGCGACCGACTACTCGGACGCGCTGCTGGAGGAGATGGGCAAGCTCCAGGAGGAGCTGGACCACGCCAACGCGTGGGACCTCGACGCGCAGCTCGAGCAGGCCATGGACGCGCTGGGCTGCCCGCCCGGTGACTGGCCCGTGGTGAACCTCTCCGGTGGTGAGAAGCGGCGTGTGGCGCTGTGCAAGCTGCTGCTGGAGGCCCCCGACCTGCTGCTGCTCGACGAGCCCACCAACCACCTCGACGCCGAGTCGGTGAACTGGCTGGAGCAGCACCTCGCCAAGTACGAGGGCACCGTCGTGGCCGTGACCCACGACCGGTACTTCCTGGACAACGTGGCCGGCTGGATCTGCGAGGTCGACCGCGGTCGCCTGCACGGCTACGAGGGCAACTACTCCAAGTACCTGGAGACCAAGGCCACCCGCCTCAAGGTCGAGGGCGCGAAGGACGCCAAGCGGCAGAAGCGCCTCAAGGACGAGCTGGAGTGGGTGCGGTCGAACGCCAAGGGGCGGCAGGCCAAGTCCAAGGCGCGTCTGGCGCGGTACGAGGAGATGGCGGCCGAGGCCGACAAGATGCGGAAGCTGGACTTCGAGGAGATCCAGATCCCGCCGGGCCCGCGCCTGGGCAACGTCGTCGTCGAGGTGAACAACCTCAGCAAGGCGTTCGGGGACAAGGTCCTCATCGACGACCTGTCGTTCACGCTGCCGCGCAACGGGATCGTCGGGATCATCGGCCCCAACGGCGCCGGCAAGACCACCCTGTTCAAGATGATCCAGGGCATCGAGGAGCCGGACTCCGGCTCCATCAAGGTCGGCGACACCGTCAAGATCTCCTACGTCGACCAGAGCCGCGAGAACATCGACCCGAAGAAGACCCTGTGGGCCGTCGTCAGCGACGAGCTGGACTACATCAACGTGGGCCAGGTCGAGATGCCGTCGCGCGCCTACGTCTCCGCCTTCGGGTTCAAGGGCCCGGACCAGCAGAAGCCGGCCGGCGTGCTCTCCGGCGGTGAGCGCAACCGCCTCAACCTCGCGCTCACCCTCAAGCAGGGCGGCAACCTGCTGCTCCTCGACGAGCCGACCAACGACCTCGACGTCGAGACCCTCGGCAGCCTGGAGAACGCGCTGCTGGAGTTCCCCGGGTGCGCCGTGGTCGTCTCCCACGACCGGTGGTTCCTGGACCGGGTCGCCACGCACATCCTCGCCTACGAGGGCGAGTCCAAGTGGTTCTGGTTCGAGGGCAACTTCGAGTCGTACGAGAAGAACAAGATCGAGCGCCTCGGTGCGGACGCCGCGCGTCCGCACCGCGCCACCTACAAGAAGCTGACCCGGGGCTGATCGATCTTGCGGCACATCTACCGCTGCCCACTGCGCTGGGCGGACATGGACGCGTACGGCCACGTCAACAACGTGGTCTTCCTCCGCTACCTGGAGGAGGCCCGTATCGACTTCCTGTTCCGCCCGGACAAGGACTTCCAGCAGGGGTCGGTGGTGGCGCGCCACGAGATCGACTACAAGCGGCAGCTCGTCCACCGGCACCACCCGGTCGACGTCGAGCTGTGGGTCACGGAGATAAGGGCCGCGTCGTTCACGCTCACCTACGAGGTCAAGGACGGGGACGTGGTCTACGTCCGCGCCTCGACGGTGATCGTGCCGTTCGACTTCGAGGCCCAGCGGCCCCGCCGGATCACCGCCGAGGAACGGGAGTTCCTCGAGGAGTACACGGACGCCAAGGAGGGGGCCGTCGCCGCATGACGGTCCTCCACCTCGCCGACGAGGGGGAGGCCGCGGATCTCGCGGCCTTCCTCTCCAGGCTGCTCCACTACGACCGTTCGGCGGCCGTGCGGCTCCAGGCGGCCGGCACGGCCCTCGCCGTCTTCGGCCGGCCGCCCTCCTTCGAGGTGCTGGCCGTGCGCACGGCGCGGCTGGCCAAGCCGTACGAGAACGGGCTCGACGTCACGCTGGACGTGACCGTGTCCGCCGGTGAGCTGCTGGAGACGGTGGACGAGGCGGCGGCCACCGCCGGTGTTCCGGGCGCCGTGACCGGCCCTCCGTGGGCCGGGGTGCTGCCGCCGCGCGGCGGCTGGCGGCCCGAGCCGGGGCTGCCCGCCCCGGACGCCCTGCGCGCGCTGGTCGCGGCGGCGGTGGCGGAGTTCCGGTCGCGTACGGGTGAACTGGCGCCCGAGGAGCGTACGCGGGCCGAGCTGGACCGGATCGGGCGGGAGATATGGTCCCGGACGGTCGGGGAGACCGGGCTGCCGGTGCGGGCCGTGCACGCGGCCCAGTCCCTGGGCTTCCTGCGGCCCTCCGGGGCGTCCGGTTCCGGCGGGGACGCGCCGACGCTGTTCTCCTCGGGCACGTGGCTGCGGCTGCGTACGCCCTACGGGTCCGTGGCCCTGCGCCGGGCGGGCACCGGCGCCCTGGGCATCAGCGTGCGCTGAGTCGGCGCGCGCCGAACCGGGCCGCCGGTCACTCGGTTCCCCTCGCTGTCGTGCGGTTTCCCTCGCTGTCGTCCGGGCGTACCGCTATGTGGTCGGGTTCCAGTTCCAGGGCCACGCGGTCGCGCATGTCCAGGGCCCGGGTGTACTCGGCGGGCAGCTGGAGCCGGCCCGCGCGGTCTAGCATCGCGTACTCCCGGGCCACCACACGCTCGTCGCCGGTCGCCGCGTCGACCTCGCTGCGGCGCAGGACCTCCGTGGAGGTGCGGCCGTCGCGGATGGCGACCGTGCGGCTGACCTCGCCGGCCACCGCCTGGTCGTGGGTGACGAGGACGACGGTGGTGCCCAGGTGCTCGTTCGCGGTGCGGAAGGCGCCGAAGACCTGTTCCGCGGTGTGCGAGTCCAGCTCGCCCGTGGGCTCGTCGGCGAGCAGCACCGCGGGGTCGTTCGCCAGGGCCACCGCGATGGCGACCCGCTGCTGCTGCCCGCCGGACATCTGGTGCGGGCGGCGGTCGCGGCAGTCGGCGATCCCCATCAGGTCGAGGAGTTCCAGCGCCCGCGCGGCGCGTGCCGCGCGCCGTCCGCCGGTGCCGGCCAGCTGCATCGGCAGGACCACGTTCTGGGCGGCCGACAGGTACGGCATCAGGTTGCGGGACGTCTGCTGCCAGACGAAGCCCACCACCGAACGGCGGTAGGCCAGCCGGTCCTTCGCCGTCATCGCCAGCAGATCCCGGCCCGCGACCCGGGCGGCGCCGGCGGTGGGGGTGTCCAGGCCGGCCAGGATGTTCATCAGCGTCGACTTGCCGCTGCCCGAGGCGCCCACCAGCGCCATCAGCTCGCCCTCGCGGACCAGCAGGTCGAGTCCCTGGAGGGCCTGCACCTCCACACCGTCGGTGCTGAAGACGCGGACCACGCGGTCGCAGGTGATCAGGGCGTCGTGACCGTAGGCGGGACGGCCGCGGGACGCGGTGGCGCGGTCGGCCAGCTCGGCGAGGGTGGGGTCCGGGTCGGTCGTCGTCATCGGGGTCTCGCTCTCCTCGTCGCTGCTCGTCGCTGCTCGTCGCTGGTCACCGGGATCACCGGTGAGCGCCGCGGTCCTCGGTCCGGCCCGCTCGTCGAGGTCTCCGGGAAGGGGCCGCGGTGGGGCGGGCCGGCGTGGTCATCGCGTGTCCCCCGCCCGCAGTTCCGCCACCGCACCGCGTCGGCCCGACCACCACGCCTGTCCCGCCGCCACCCCCACCGTCAGCAGCAGCACCGCGACCGCCAGGACGGCCAGCGACCACGTGTCCGGGCGGAGCTGGACGCGGCCCGCCGGGGACGAGGACGCCGTCAGGGCGATCACGGTCAGGTCGACGCCGGGGGAGAGCAGCCGGATCGCCGCCCAGCCGGTCAGCACGCCCCCCACGACGGCCGGCACGGCCTGCGGCAGGGACTCCAGGACCAGCAGGCGCCGGCCCTGGGCCGGGGTGAGGCCCATGGTGCGCAGGCGGGCGAGGAGGGCGGCGCGTTCGGGGGCCGCCCCGGCGAGGGACAGCAGCAGGGCCAGGGCGGCGTAGCCGGCGCCGGCCAGGGCGGCGGCCGTGTAGACGTGCGTGGCGCCGGACTGGAGGGGCGAGTCGACGTACCGGGCGCGCTCCTCGGACCGGAGCTGCACGAGAGGGGCGTCGCCGGCCGCGCGGCGCAGCGCGTCCGCGTCCGGGTGGCCGCCGGACAGCAGCAGCGCGGTCGGCCGGGCCGCCTCGGCGGAGAGCCCGGCCCGGTCCACGACCAGGAAGTCCTCACCAGAGACCGCCGGGGTGCGGTCGCGGACGAGGACGATTCGGAGGGTGACGAAGGTGCCGTCCTCCATGCGGACCGGGAACGGCCCGGTGCCGAACCGTTCCGCGACCGCCGGGGAGGCCAGCGCCGGCAGCGGGTCCCGCGCGCCGCCCCGCCGCACCAGCTCCCCCTCGGGGAACTCCCCGAGCCCCGTCCGCGCCGCCAGCGCGGCATAGGCGCCGGGGCGCACGCCCGCGACCGGCAGGGACCGGCGGCCTTCCGCCGCCTGGGCCTGGTAGGCGACGCTCACCTCGGTCAGCGCGCGCACCCCGGGCGCCCGCGCGACGCGCTCGCGCAGGCCGGACGGCAGCGGGCCGTGCGACTCGACGCGGGCGTCGGCGCCGACCGCGACCAGCGCGGCCCGGTCCCGGGCGTCCGACACGCCGGCCAGGACCGACCCGCCGAACGCCGCCGTGGTGAACGCGGTCAGCAGCGCGAGCAGCGGCAGCACGGCGGAGGCGGACGTACGGCCCGCGCGGGCCAGCGCCAGGTGCCCCACCGCGCCGCGCAGCCGCCCGGCCGGCCGGGCCAGGCCACGCAGCGCCGGTGGATGCAGGCGGACCAGCACCAGCGCGGCGACCACCCCCACCAGCACCGGCGCGAGCGAGACCAGCTCCCCCGAGGTGCCCGCCGTACCGCGCCGGCGCAGCATCTCGACCGCGCCCAGCGCCAGCGTCACGGTCGTCAGCTCGGCGACCGTACGGCGCCGGGACGCACGCGAGGACGCCGCGTCCCGGCGGCCACCGGGCAGCCGTACGGCGCGGTGCGCGGCGGCGGCCCGCAGCGGCGGCGCGAGACAGGCCACGGCGGTGACCGCGCCCGCCGCCCAGAGCGCGGGGGCCAGCCGGGCGCCGGGCAGCGCGCACACCGCCACGGCCAGCCCGAGGGCGCCCGCGGGCAGGGCCACGACCGCCGTCTCCGCCAGCAGCCGGCCCGTCATCCCCGGCAGGGACGCGCCGCGGGCCCGCAGCAGGGCGAGTTCGGCGCGGCGCCGTTCGGCGGCCAGGGCGCCCGTCATCAGCAGTACGACGGCGGCGACCGTGCCGGAACCCGCCGCGGCGACGGCGACCAGCGGGGCGATGTCGCCGCGCAGCCGGTCGTAGGTGGACAACACGTCGTCGAGGCCGGTCTCGATCTCCGTCAACGGGCTGATCATCGCGCGCAGTCGCTCCGCGCCCGGGCCCGACTCCAGCGCGGCCACGGCGGAGTTCAGCCCGTCGAGGTCGCGGGCGTGCAGCGCGTCCGTGTCGGGCACCAGGTGCCAGTAGCGGACGGGGTCGCCGTCCGTGCCCAGCAGCGCGGGCCCCGCCTCCGGGGCGAGCAGCAGGCCGCCGCGCCAGAAGGTGCGGGCGTCCGGGCCCTGGGCCCCCGGCTCCCGCAGCAGCGAGGGGGTGCGCAGCACCGGCCACACGGACCAGTAGGCACCGTCGGGTTCACGGGGCGCGACGACGCCGGTGACGTGGACGGCCAGCCGGCTGCGCCCGGGCACGTGGACGACCGAGCCGACCTCGATGTTCAGGGCGCGGGCCGTCTCCTCGGTCACCGCGGCCTCCACCCGGGCGGTCGAAGCGGTCACCGGGCCGCCGCCGGTCCGGGGCAGCCGGCCGGAGCGGAGCCGGGCGTGGTCGGCGAGGCCCCGCGGTGCGGCCAGCACCAGCTGCGCGGGCAGTCCGTCGGGCCGGGCCAGCCACTTCTCCGGCGCCGACAGCGGTGACGTGGTGCGCACCCCGTACGCCGACCGCGACTCGTCGATGACCAGGGGGTGTTCGACGGCGTCCAGGATCGACCCGTAGTAGGCGGTGAGGTCCTTGGGGCCCAACTCGGCCTCACGGTAGGCCGGGTCGTCGTTCAGGCCGGGGCCCGCGGACACCAGGACGCTGCTCCGGTCGGGGTGCGACTGTCCGACGGCCCGGGTCAGGCCGTCGTCCGTGTACCGGTCCACCGCCCGTGGGAACGCGGCCGCCAGGCACGCGGTCAGCGCCACCAGCAGCGCCAGCGCGCCCGCGGCGCCGGGGGCGGCCCGCAGCCGGGTGCGTACCCAGGGGGCGGTCACCGGGCTCACCTTCCGCCACCTCCGTGCTGCTTGAGCGTCACCGTCGGATCCGTCCGGCGCAGCGCGAGCGCCGCGGTCACCAGCAGCGGGGCGAGCACCGTCGCGGCCAGCAGGACGGCGACCCGGTCGGACGGCAGGGTCACGTGCACGCCGGGCACGGGCCGGGCGGCCTGCGGGGTCAGCACGGTCAGCGGGATCACCGCCCGGGTCAGGACCGCCCCCAGGGCGGCGCCGGTCAGCAGGGCCAGGCCGACCAGCACGCCCTGCTCGACGGCGACCGCGCGGGCCAGCCGCGCGCGGGAGGCGCCGAGGGCACGCAGTACCGCGAACTCGGTGCCCCGGTCCCGCAGCGAACCGGCGGCGCTCACCGCGACGCCGAGCGCGGCCAGTGCCGCCGCGACCCCGGCGGCCGCCGCGAACGCCGCGCCGGGACCCGCGCCGAACGGGTCGTCGCGCAGCCGGTCGGCGACCTCGTCGCGCACCAGGACCCGGGACGGCGAGGTGTCCGGGAAGGCCCGCAGCGCGGCGACGGCCTGCTCCGTCCCGCCCGGCGCGGTCCGCAGCCACCACTCGGAGGGCGGGAGGGCTGTCCCGTACCGGCTCTGGAGCACCTGGTTCACCGCCCGCAGATCCAGCAGCAGGGCACCGCCGGAGCGCGTGGGGGAGGTGTCCTGGGCGGCGGTCGGCAGTTCCCGCACCGCGCGCACGATCCGCACCGGCACGCGCTCGCCGCCGAGCGTCACGCCGACGCGCTGCCCGGTGCGGGCGCCCGCCGAGGCGAGGAAGCGATCGGTGGCGACGGCGGTGACCTCGGGCGGCCGGGGCCCGGAGACCCGCAACCGGACGGTCAGCGCCGACGGCGTCGTGTACCGGTCCTCCGTGCGGCCGGTGGAGTACTCGACGGCGAACGGCGCCGACGGCAGCACCCGCGGCGGGGACGGGCCACCCGCCCCGGCCGGTACGGCGGCCGGCCCGGACACGTCGGAGTGCCCGGTCCAGCGGCCGGGCAGCGGCACCCGCCGCACGGCCCCGCCGGTGGCCGTGGCCGTCACCTCCCGTACCGTCAGGCGGTGTTGCTCGTCCTCGCCCGACGGCTGGGTCATGACCAGCTCCATCCCCGTCAGGGTCAGGGGGACGGCCGAGACGTCCACGGTGAGCGGGTGCTCCAGGCCGTCGGCGGCCAGCCGGCCGGCCGGCAGCCGGTACGGGGTGCCCCAGCGGTCCTCGACGGTCACCCACACGTCCGCCGCCATCGCGGACGGGGACCGGCCGAAGGCGGGTCCGGCGTCGGTGGGGGCGGTATCGGCGGGCCCGGCGTCGGTGGGGGCGGGTCCGGCGTCGGTGGGGCCGGTATCGGCGGGGTCGTCCGGCGAGGTGGGGAAGCTCCGGCCGGACAGGGTCGCCGTCAGGGTCAGGGCCGCCGTACCGGACGGCACCTCCACGCCGGTGGACGGCCGCGCGGGGGCCAGCCCGGACAGCAGCTCCGGCAGGGGCTCGTCCGCGAGGTCCGGGCGCATCAGCACGGTGTCCGCCGCGCGGGAGGTGTCCAGGGCCAGCACGGTGGCCGTCCGGCCGCCGGACAGCGACAGCGTGGTGCGGGCCGCCGGGGCGACCTCCGCCACGCCGGGGACGGCCGCGACGCGGTCGGTGCGGCCGGGTGCCGTCTCACCGGCGGCGAGCACCCGCACCGGAGCCCCCGTACGGAAGTCGGCCTGGTCGTCCTGCGAGCGGTACCAGGAGGCGCTCTGCCCGATCGCCATCGTGCCGAGCGCGACGGCGAGCACCAGCAGCAGCACCGGACCGGCTCCCCGCATCGGGCGGCGGCTCAGCTGCCAGCCCGCCAGCGCCGCCGTCAGCCCCCGCCCGCTCGCCGCCCGGCGGTCGGCCAGGCGTGCCACCAGCGGCAGCAGCCTGAGCGCCAGTACGGTCCCGGCCAGCAGCGCCAGCGCGGGCGTCACGACGAGCAGCGGATCGACGCCCAGCGTGCCGGGGTCGCCGCCGGACCCGGCAACGGACCCGGACCCGGCGCCCGGCCCGGCACCGGACGCCGACATGGTGCCGACGCCCGTGCCCGTGTCGACGCCCCCGCCCCCGCCCGTGCCGGTGCCGGTGCCCGGGTCGGAGGTCTGCCGGTCCAGTTGCCAGTAGGCGATCCCGGCGAGCACCAGCAGCGCCACGTCCGCGCCCGCGCGCAGCGGGGCCGGCAGCGGCTTCGCCCGGCCGCGGGCGCCCACCGCCGAGGACAGCGCCGGCAGCGTCACGGCCAGCGTGCACCCGAACGCCGCCACCGCCGCCACCAGCCACACCGCGCCGTCACCGTCGGCGGCGGCGTCCCACCGCAACCCGGTCCGGGCCAGGGGACCCTGCCCGGCCAGCAGCCGGATCAGCGGCCCGGCGAGCAGCGGCGCACAGAGCAGCGCGGGCCCGGCCAGCAGCAGCGCCTCCAGGGCGGAGACCCCGGCGAGTCGGACCCGGGAGGCGCCCCGCGCCCGCAACAGCCCCAGCTCTCCCGCGCGTTCGACGCTCAGCAGCCGGGCCACCAGCAGCAGCGCGCCGCCGGCGAGCAGCGCGAGCTGGAGGGCGATGACGAGGACGGTGGACCGGGACACCACCAGCGCGCGCTCGAGGCGGTCCAGGATCTCGGGCAGGGCGGTCGTCGCCGCGGTCGTGCCGCTGAGCACGGGCCGGCCGCGCAGCCACGTCGTGCCCTCGTGCGCCGCGTCCCGCAGGGCGTCCGTCCGGCCGGCCGTCAGCGACCCGTAGTCCGCCGTCACCAGCCACCCCGAGGGGCCCGCGCTGACCCGGCCGCCGTTCAGCACACCGGCCGGGGCGAGCAGCGGCCCGTACGTGGTGAAACCGCCCTGCTCGACGCCGCGCCCGTCCAGGTCGTCCAGCCGCCAGTACGGTGCCCCGCCGTCGGCCGGCCGGTACAGGCCGGTGACCACCACCCGCACCGCGGGACCGTCGAGGCGGTCGGTGAGCGTGAACCGGTCGCCGGGCCGTACGCCGAGCCGTTCGGCGGCGTTCACCGGCAGCGCCGCCTCCACGACCCCGTCGGCCGGCTCACGGGGCATCCGTCCTGCGTCGATCCGGACCTGGGTGCCGTCGAGGGCCGCGAAGTACGTCAGGTCGGGGTCGCCGGACCGCTCGGACCGGGGTCTCGCGGCGGACGGCAGCGCGTACGGGCCCGAGCGGACCAGAGTGCGCACCGTGTGCGGCAGGCCGTCGAAGGTCCTCGCGGCCCCCTCCCGCACGGCGGCGCCGGCGGCGGACCGCTGCCCGGCCGGTACCTCCGCCTTCACGACCAGCGCGGCGTCGGCCGCGTTGCCCGGGTCGGTCAGGGCGTGCCGCAGTGCGGCGTCCCCGACGGCGCCGGAGAACGCGGTCAGGGTGGCCAGTACCGTCGTGGTGAGCAGCACCGTGAGCAGGGCGGCGGCGAGCAGCAGGCGGTGCGCCCGCGCGCGCAGCAGCACGAACCCCGCGAGTCCCCCGAACCCCGCCACCCGGCCCCCCACCGCCCGGCCCCCCGGCCTCGTCCCGGCCTCGTCCCGGCCTTCGGGCGAGGATGGCAGAGGGGACGGGCCGCGGGTAACCGTTCGCGACGCGGACTTGACCGGATCGTGACCGGATTCCGGCGCCGGACGGCCGGAATCCGCGCATCACAGCCCCTGGAAGGCGCGCTCAGCCCTCGGAAGGCGCGCTCAGCCCTCCGTGTTGACCATCGAGGCCGCCGCGTACGTCAGGTACTTCCACAGCGTCGCCTCGTGCTCCTCGGAGAGCCCCAGCTCGTCCACGGCGACCCGCATGTGCTTCAGCCAGGCGTCGTGCGCCGCCCGGTCGACGGCGAACGGCGCGTGCCGCATCCGCAGCCGCGGGTGGCCGCGGTTGTCGCTGTACGTCGTCGGGCCGCCCCAGTACTGCATCAGGAAGAGCGCGAACCGCTCCTCGGCCGGTCCGAGGTCCTCCTCCGGGTACATCGGCCGCAGGATCGGGTCCTCGGCCACCCCCTGGTAGAAACGGTGGACGAGCCGGCGGAAGGTCTCCTCCCCGCCGACCTGCTCGTAGAAGGTCTGCTCCTGTAGCGTGCCGCGCCGAATCTCATTCACGCCGTCCATGGTCTCAGACGGGTGGACATAGGACTCGAGGCTTAGGACCGCCGCCGGGCCCGTACCGTGGAGGCATGGGCGGGCACCCGGAGCTGGACGGCCTCGCCGCCTCCGCGCGGGCGGAGCTGGTGCGGGAGATCGAGCTGAGCGGCGCCTGGACGGCCGACCCGGTCTGGCGGGAGTCCTTCGCGACGGTCCCGCGCCACCTCTTCGTGCCGTACTACTACGTCGGCGTCCGGGGCGGCTACGAACGCCGGTGGGGCGAGCACCCCGACCCCGGCGCCCGCGAGCGCTGGGTGCGCGGCGCCTACGCCGACGCCCCGCTGGCCACCCGGCTGCGCGACGGCGAACTGCTCTCCTCCAGCAGCCAGCCGTCGCTGATGGCCGAGATGCTGGTGGAGCTGCGCGTCACGGACGGCGACCGGGTCCTGGAGATCGGCGCCGGCACCGGATACAACGCCGCCCTGCTCGCCCACCGCCTCGGCGACGACGGCCTGGTCACCACCGTCGACCTGGACCCCGACATCACCGAGTCGGCCCGCCGGCACCTGGCCGCCGCCGGGTACCACCCGGCCGTCGTCACCGGCGACGGCGCCCGGGGCGTCCCCGAACGCGCCCCCTACGACCGCGTCCTCGCCACCTGCGCGCTGCCCTCGGTGCCGCGCGCCTGGCTCGCCCAGTGCCGCCCCGGCGGCCGGATCCTGACGCCGCTCGCCACCGGCCTGGTCGTCCTCACCGTCCGCGACGCGGAGCACGCCGAGGGGCGCTTCCTGCACACCCCCGCGTACTTCGTCCCGCTGCGCGGCGCGGAGCGGGACGAGCCGCAGACGCCGGGCCTCGGCGGAGTGCCGCGCCGGGCCCGGGAGGACGACCTGTTCCGTTTCCTGCTGGCGCTGAGCCGGGGCAGCCTCGACCCGCAGGAGGCGTACGCCCTCTGGGACCGCGAGGGCGCCCCGGGCCGCGAGCGGTACGGCATCACCGTCCGCGGCGAACGGGCCTGGGCGTGGCTGGACGACCCGGAGGGCCTGTACGCCTGGCCGTTCACCTGACGGACGGCGCCGGGGTCACCCCCGGCGGATGGTGATCGTCGTCCAGGCGCCGACGTGCACCCGGTCGCCGTCCTGGAGCGGTACCGGCACGAAGGGCTGGATCGGCTCCTCGCCGCCGTTGACCGTCGTGCCGTTCGTCGAGTTCTGGTCGACGACGGCCCAGTTGCCGTCCGGCTGCTGCACCAGCACCGCGTGCTGGTGCGAGACGCCCGGGTCCTCCGGCGGGACCGCCAGATCGATGTCCGGGGTGTCGCCGGTGGAGTGGCGGCGGCGGCCGATGGTGATCTGGTTGCCGGTGAGCGCGCGCTGCTGCTCGGGCGAGTACGCGGGCAGGTTCAGGCCCGCGGCCTCGGGGCCGGAGCGCTGCATCATCGCCATGAAGTAGTCGCGGTCCGGGCCGATGGTCGCCGTCCAGGTCGCCGGGCCCTGAGGCCGCTGCGGCTGCTGCCGCTGCGGGTGGTGGGGCTGCTGGGACTGCTGGGGCTGGTGCGGGAAACCGTAGCCGCCGCCGGGCGGGGGCGGCGGGGCCTGGCCGGCGCCGGGCTGGGGGTAGCCGTAGCCGCTGCCCTGGGCCGGACCCGGGCCGTTCGGGCCGCCGGGGCCTCCCGGTCCCCCCGGTCCTCCCTGTCCGGTGGACGGCGGGGAGAGCACCCAGTCGTCGTCGCCGCCGAAGGAGGGGCCGCCCTGCTGCGGACGGCCGGTCTCCTGCGGGAAGGCGGGCGGGGCGGGCGAACCGGACTGCTGGTACCCCTGCGGGGCACTTCCCGGCCCACCGGGTCCCGGGGGCGGCGGAACGGGCCCGGGCGGCGGCGGGACCGGCCGCGACGGGTCGGCTCCGAAGCCGGGCGGGGCGGCGGGCGGACCGGAGGGACCGTTCGGCCTACCCGGGCCGCCGGGGCCGCCGGGGCCGCCGGGGCCGCCGGGGCCGCCGGAGTTGAAGGGGTTGGAGGGACCGTTCGGGCCGCCGGGACCACCGGGGTTGAACGGGCCACCCGGACCGTTGGGACCACCCGGGCCGTTGGGGCCACCCGGACCGTTCGGACCGTTCGGACCGTTCGGACCGCCCGGGCCACCGGGACCGCCGACCGGACCACCCGGGCCGCCGGTCCGACCGCCGGGACCGCCACCCGGGCCACCCTGACCCGACGGGTCGCCGCCGAAGGGCGGGCCCGGCGGGATCGGCTCGGCGGGACGGTTCATCTGGGACGGGCGGGAGCCCTGGTAGTCGAAGGAGTCACCGCCGCCGTACGACGGACCCGTCGGCGGCTGCGGGAAGCGCCCGCCAGGACCGCCGGGACCGCCGCCGGGACCACCGCCGGGACCGCCAGGGCCCTCCGCACCGCCCGGGCCACCGGAGGCCGGCGGACGCGGGGCGGCGGGGGTGTACGACGTCGCGGTGTTGGTCAGGAAGTTCCACCGGCACTCCTCGCAGAACGGCGCCCCGCCCTCACGCGGCGTGCGGCACTGCGGGCACAGCTGAGGCTCGGCACCCGGGCCGCCCGGGCCACCGGGAGCACCCGGGCCGCCGCCCGGACCACCGGGGCCGGCGGGCGGCGGGAAGCCGTAGCCACCGCCCGGGGGCGGCGGGGGAGGGGGCGGCACGGCACCGGCCATGCGGTGACCGCAGACCTCGCACCAGTCGTCGGAACCCGACTGGTGTCCGTTCGGGCAGGTCGGCATGTCGGAGCTTCCCCCTCTTGCGGGCTGTGGACTCTGTTGTCCTGCGTCACTTCTTCACACGAACAGTCTTCGTCGACCGGGTCTCGAGAGTCATCTCGTCGGCCTCCTCGACCTTCGCTTTGAGTCGCACAGTACCTGCCGCCGCGTCGACCACGTCCACCACCTTCGCAAGCAGTTTCGCGGTATCCGCGTTTCCGGAGGCTCCCGCGAGCTGAACCGCCCGGCCCAGTTTGGCCGTTGCTCCGTCGATGTCTCCCGATTTGCGCAGATCGAGCCCCTGTTGGATGACTTGTGCCAGTTCCGCCTGCCCGGTGTAGTGGGCGACCTGGGGGTTGATCGACGTCGAGGCGGCCATGTCGTCCGTCCACACGGCCCGTACGAGACCCTGCGCGCCGAGGTTCTGCACACTGCCGTCGGGCTCGGGGATGACCAGGGAGACGCGGGCGGCCAGCATCTCCTGGCCGATGTTCGCGGCCGGTACCTCCACGCAGACGTGGTAGTCGCGGGACTCGTCGCCCCAGGAACCGGTGGGGTAGTCCCCGGCGCGCGGGCCCGCCTCGGTGCGGCGGCCGGTCAGCTCCTCGACCGTCGGGGCGACCTGCTTGACGAACTTCACGGTGGTGCCGACCGGGGTCCACAGGCGCAGGGCGACGTCCGCGACCTCCTTGCCCATGGCCGTCTCCATCATCCGCGTGAAGTCGGCGGCGAGACCGGCCGGATCGGCGACGATGTCCGCGGTGCCGAGCAGGGCGGAGGCGATCCCTGTGACTTCTTTCACTTCCCAGTCGGTGCCCACGCCCCGGGCGTCACAGGTGAAACGCCCGGCGCAGGCGTCCAGCGCCGCCTTCAGGTCCTCGGGCGACTCGTGCTCGTTGCGGCCGTCGGTGAGCAGGATGCCGTGCCGGATGGCGACGTCCGCCGACGACAGCAGGCGGTCGGCCAGCCGCAGCCACGTGCCGATCGCGGTGCCGCCGCCCGCGCTCAGCCTGCGCAGCGCCTGCTTGGCCTGCTCCCGGGTGGTGGCGTCGGCGACCGCGAGCCGGCCGCCTCCGGGGTAGACCTCCTTGGCCACGTGCGTGCCGCCGACCACCGCGAAGTGCACGCCGTCGCGCAGGGTGTCGATCGCGGCGGCCGTCGCGTCGCGGGCGTTGCGCATCTTGGTCGGCGGGTAGTCCATCGAGCCCGAGCAGTCGACCATGAGCGCCACGGCCGCGGACGGGCCCTGACCCGGCGAGTACAGGTGGGGCGCGGCGACCGCGCTCCCGATCGTGCCGCCGCCGGTCGCGGTGACCGTCACGATGGCGTTGACCTCACGGCCGCCCTCGGGCAGGTACTCGTTCTGGTAGACGTCCACCGAGAACTGCGGCACGTTCGACTTCGAGAAATTGGCCATGCCGGTTCGCATCCCCCTCTACGTCCCCACGGTGGTGGGGTGATGGCTGCTGGCGCGGACCGCCCCCTGCGGCCCGCGAGGCCACCGCGCGCGTACCCCGTGCCCTCGCGGGGGGCCTCAGGCCGATCCTGCCCCCTGCGACGGCGCCGGGAACGGCAGGAGGGCCACTGTTACGTTGTCGTGGCCCCCGCCGTCCAGGGCGTGGCCGACCAGGACGCGGGCGCTGTGCAGCGGACGGGTGGCGGCGTCGAGGGGCACGGCCTCGGCCATCTCCTCGGCCGACTCCGCGTAGTTCCACAGGCCGTCCGTGCAGACCACGACGACGCCGGGACGGTCCGGCTTGAAGGACGCGGTGTGCGGCTCCAGTTCGTACGCGTCGGCGCCGAGCCAGCCGGTGATCGCGTGGGCGCGTTCGTCGGCGTACGCCTCGGCCTCGCTCATCAGGCCGGCGGCGACCATCTGCGCGGCCCACGAGTCGTCCTCGGTGAGCCGGGCGGGCGGGGTGCCGCGGTCCACCGGCACCCAGTAGACGCGGCTGTCGCCGACCCAGCCGACGACCAGCAGGCCGGCGGTGACCACGGCGCCGACCAGGGTGCAGGCGGGGGCGTTCTGGTGCGGGGCCTGTTCGAGTGCGGTCCTCGGCTCCTCGGCCAGCGCGTTGACGGCGCGCGAGGCGGCGAGGATCGCGTCGTGCATGGCCTGCTGCGGATGCGTACCGCGCGGCAGGGCGCCGAGCAGCGACTCGCCGGCCGCCCGGGACGCGGCGAGCGAGGCGTCGTCGGGGCGGGTCGCGGAGGACACGCCGTCGCAGACGATCGCCACGGAGGCGGGCGCGCCGTCGGGCAGGGCGGTGCAGCCGACGGAGAACGCGTCCTCGTTGCGGTGGTGGCGCAGCCCGCGGTCGCTGACCGCGGCGACGGGGCCCGACTCCTGCTCCATGTGGTCGCGTTCACGGGGCTGGGCGTGCCCGCAGTTCTCGCAGTAGCCGTCGTCGTCGACCCGGCCCGTGCGGCACGCCACGCACACCTTCTCGGCCCCGGACGGAGCATTGGCCCCGGACGGTGCCGCCGCCCCGGAGGCCGTCGGCGGCTCGGCGGGGACCGGCGGCTCGGCGGCCGACCTCGGGTCCGGCGCCTGGAGCGGGTACTCGTCGGGCTCGCGCGGCCCTTCGGGGTGGTCGAACCGCACGCCGGGCGCGGCGGATTCCGGCGGGACCGCCGGCATCGGCGGCGCGGCCCGCGGAGGCGGGGGCGGCAGCGGGGAGCCGCCCGAGTCGGTGCCCGGCACCTCGGCGGCCACGTGCGGCGGGGCGGGCCGGCCGAAGCCGTCCGAGTCCCGGGCCGCGGGCCAGTCCACGCCGTCGCGCGCCGGTGACGGCGCGGGCACCACGCCGTTCATGGCGATCGTCGGGCTGTCCTCGGGCCGCGCGGGCACGGCGGACAGGTCGTATCCGCACGCACCGCAGAAACGGTCGCCCGACTCGAGGGGTTCCTCGCAGCTCGGGCACTTCGACACAGCGGCCTGCTGGGGCATCTGCGACATCAACTACACCCACGTCCGGGGGCGGTAACGATTGGCACGTTCCACCAGGTCGATCCTCTCCTCGCCGCCCCGCGCCAGACGGGCCAGCGTGCGGTACGAACGCTCCAGGCCGAAACGCAGACCGCGTTCGTCCAGGCCGCTGCCGAGCAGCGTCCGTCCCCCGGCGGCGGGAGGGACGGAACCCCGACCTCCGGAGAGTACCCAGTCCAGCGCGCAGCCGAGGACCTCCGCCGACAGCTGCTCGCGCCGCGCCGGGTCCAGACCGTACACGTCCAGCGCCTCGACCTGCCGCGCGGCGGCCAGCAGATCGTCCAGGAACGCCAGGTCGCCGGCGCTCGCCGTGCGCTGCCGCAGCCGGGCCCGGACGGCCGCCACGCGCGCGGCCGTGCAGTGGACGGACGACTCCGGCACCGACTCCAACGTCCGTACGGCACCCGTCCGGTCGCCCCCGGCGAGCTGGACCCGGGCCAGCCCGAACGCGGCGCTCACATGGCTCGGGTCGGACGCCCACACCAGGCGGTAGTACTCGGCGGCGTTGTCGAGCTGACCGAGTACCTCCGCGCACAGGCCGAGCGCCAGCTTGGGCGCGATCTCGCCCGGGAAGGCGTCGTAGACCGCGTCGAAGGCCAGGGCGGCGCCCTCGTGGTCGCCGGTCACCAGTCCGGCCAGCCCCCGGTACCAGACCACCCGCCAGTCGTCCGGGTGTTCGCCCTCCAGCGTCCGGAGGGACTCCAGCGCGCCGGGCGCGTCGCCGCTCTCCAGCAGGGCCCGGACCTGCCGCAGCCGGGTCTCGGTGGACGGCGCCGGCGCGGCGGCCAGCGCGGGCAGCAGCTCGGCCGGCGCGGACGCCATGAGCCCGGCCAGGAACCCCGCGTTGGGGTCGCCCGCGTCGACGCGGGGCACCGGCAGCGCGAGGGCGGCGGTGGGCGCGTCGGCGGGCTTGACCAGGCCCCCGGGGGGCTCGCCGACGCCGCCGACCGTGCTCACGGCGCCCGGCAGCGCGGCGCTCGCACCCGCGCCGACGGCACCCGCGCCCGGCCCGCCCGCACCCGCGCCGGTGCCGCCGGACACGCCGACGTCCGGGCCCGTACCGCCGGGCGCGCCGACGACCGCGTGGGTGCCGCCCGGCAGCGCGGGCAACGCGCCCTGGCCGGCCGGCTGCGGGGCCGCCGTACCGCGGGCGCCGCGGCGCTTCGAGCGGGTCGGCCGGGCCCCCAGCCGCGACACCTCGCCGTCCAGTCGCGGGAACAACTCCGTGTCCGTCACCCGGACCTCCGGCCCGAACAGGGTCGACACGGCGGGCCGGGCGCGGCCCGTCTGGAGCGAGACCACCTCGCGCAGCACACCCGTCAGCTGTTCCGCCATCTCCCGCGCGGAGGCGAACCGGCGGGCCGGGTCCGGGTCGGTCGCCCGCACCAGCAGGCGGTAGAACGACTCGTACCGCCGGAATACGTCGATGCTGTCGGGGTCCGGCAGCGAGTCGGCGTAGACGTTGGTGTAGCCCTGGAAGTCGAAGGTCAGCACGGCGAGCGTGCGGCCGACGGTGTACAGGTCGGACGCGACCGACGGGCCGACGTCGGCGACCTCCGGCGCCTGGTAGCCCACCGTGCCGTAGATGGCCGACTCGTCGTCGTCCATCCGGCGCACCGCGCCCATGTCGATCAGCTTGAGCTGGTCCTCGGTCTGCAGGGCGTTGTCGACCTTGAAGTCGCAGTAGAGCAGGTTGCGGCTGTGCAGGTGGCCGAGCGCCTCCAGGGCCTCGATGCCGTACGCGCAGGCCTGCTCGACCGGCAGCGGGTCGCGTCTGCCCTCGGGGGAACGGCGCGCGTTGGCGATCTCCTTCAGCGACTTGCCGCCCACGTACTCCATGACGATGTAGCCGTCGAGGGAGCCGGTGCGCTGGTCGAGGTGCTCGACGAAGTTGTAGATCCGCACGATGTTGGCGTGCTCGATCTCGGCGAGGAACCGCCGCTCGGAGATGGCCGCCGCCATCGCGTCCTGGTCGCCGGTGTCCAGCAGGCCCTTGAGGACCACCCAGCGGTCGGAGACCGCCTTGTCGACGGCGAGGTAGATCCAGCCGAGCCCGCCGTGCGCGAGGCAGCCCACCACCTCGTACTGGCCGTGCACGACGTCCCCGGCCTTCAGCTTGGGCACGAACGAGTACGGGTGCCCGCACTTGGTGCAGAAGCCCTCGGTCCGCCCCGGCCGCTCACCGCGGGCGCGCCCGACCGGCGCCCCGCAGTCCGAGCGCGAGCAGAACCGCTTGCGCTCGGGCACCTCCGGGTTGTCCAGGACCATCGCGCGCGGATCGGGCCGCGGGATCGCCGGGACCTCGACCAGGCCGGCGCCGAGGCGCCCGCGCGTGGAGGTCCCCGCGCCGGAACCCGAGCTGCGCACCGACACCGAACGGCCCGTGGAGCGGCCCGACACCGACCGCGAGAGCCGCCCCGACACCGAGCGCCTCGACTTCGACGACTGCGACGACGTACGCGAACTGCGGGCGCTGGAACGGGAACTGCCGCTGCCCGCCGAGCCGCGGGACCCGCGCGAGCCCTTCGCGCCGCCGCCGGTGACGCCGGTCGGGGCCGAGCCCACCATGCCGCCCGCGGCGACGACCGGAGCCAGGCCGCACGTGTCGCAGTACAGCTCGCCGCCGCCCATGTCCTCGTAGGTCCCGCCGCAGCCGGGACGCTGGCACGTCCGCCCTGCCTCACTCATGCCGTCCCCTCCCCCTCGTCTGCGCCGCGTCGCTCATGCGCCGGGCCCCGTCCGGTCGACCGGCCCGCCCTGGCCGGGCACGCGCGGGGCGGAGCCGAGCAGGTCGGCCGCCGCGTGCTGGTAGCGCAGCACGGCCTGCTCGGCGACGCGCAGGTCGCAGGGCGCGCTCCACAGCATGCGGCGCGCCTTCTCGTACTTCTCGACCAGCTCGGGATCCTCGGCGTGGCCGAGCCGGGCCACCTTCGCCTTGTACGCGTCGAGCCGGCCGCGCAGCTCGGCGCGGACCGCGAGCGGCGCGGTGACCGCCGTCAGCGACTCGCGGGCCCGCAGCAGCTCGTCCTCCGCCTTCTCCTCCAGGGACTCCAGCAGCGGGGACAGCCGGTGCCACTGCGCGTGCCGGCGGTACTCGGCGGCCGCCGCGAGCTGCTCCTGGAGCGCGGTCGGCGGTCCGCTGACCACCGGCACCTCCGTCGCCGCGATCTTCGCCAGCACCTCGCCGCGCGCGGTGCGGGCCTCGGCGAGGGTGCGGTCCGCTCGGGAGAGCACGTCCCGCAGCCGCACGATCCGCTGCTCGGCGTCCTGGCGCACGGCCAGCACGGCGTCGATCTCGCGGCGCACGTCCTCCAGGGCGCGCGCCTCCCGGTCGTACACCGTGGTGTCCGGACGGCCGCCGCCCGGCGCGGAACTGCCCTCGGCGGGCAGCCAGTGGGCGAGCGGGTCGGACACCACCCGTTCGCGCAGCTTCGTCAGGGTGCGGGTGATCCGCTCCAGGTCGTCGCCCGCCGGGTGCTCGCCGGGGCGGACGCCGACGGAGTGCGCGAGCCGGCGGGTGCGCTGGAGTTCGGCGGCGAGCAGGTCGATCCGCGCGGGCAGTGCCGACCACACGGCGTCGGCGGCGACCACCATGTCGAGGGAGGTCGCGTACAGCTGGTTCATCCGGTCCACCAGCGCCGCCAGCGAGTACCGCTCGCTGAGCCGGCCGGGGCCGCCCCGCGGGTCGGGCGCGCCCCCGGCGGCGGCGCCGGAGACCGTGACGGCCTCGCCGCGCAGCAGCTCGGTCAGCTCGGCCAGGTCCTCGCGGCTGGACCAGCGGCGCCGGGACCGGATCTCGCGGGCGGTGCGCAGCGCGCCCGCGTACGCGTCGAAGTACGCCCACAGCAGCGTGATCGACGCCTCCGCGGCCTTCCAGCGCTCGGCGGTCACTCCGGTGAGGTCGGCGCCCTCGAGGAGTCTGCGGCCCGCGTGGTCCTGGAGGGCCAGGAGCGAGGTCTCGATCGCCTCGTGCTCCGCGCCGAGCCGCGCCAGCGCACGGTCCACCTCGTCCCGGTCCATCACCGGCCCGGTGGGTCCCGTGTCGCCCATCGATCACCTTTCGCTGTCGCGGACTTGCGTGCTGTCTGCCTGCGGTGCGGCCCTCGTCAGGTGTCGCGCAGGTACTGCGGGGCCGGCGGCTTCGACTTCGCCGAGTCCTGGCCCATGGTGGGGGACAGCCACTCGTCGTAGGAGTGCTGCCAGCCCCTGGTCCGGTCCGCGCGCCACTCCTCGAGGATCCGGTTGACCCGGCGTACCAGATCGTCGGCGTCCTTCTTCATCGCCACGCCGTAGTACTCGGTGGTGAAGGCGTCGCCCTTCAGTTCGACCGTCGGGTCCTGCGCCGCCTGGCTGGCGGCGAGCGCGCCGTCGGTGACGATCGCGTCGGCCTCGCCGAGCTGCAGCCGTACCAGGCAGTCGAGTTGGCTGGGCACGGTGATGCTCAGGTCGGCGTCCAGGCGGCCGTCCTCCTTGTCCTGCTCCAGCGTGCTCAGCGCCGTCGAACCCGCCGCCGTGCAGATCCGCTTGCCGGTCAGGGTGTCGTCGTACCCGGTGATGTCCGGGGACTTGGGCGCCAGCACCTGCTGGCCGGTGCGGAAGTAGGGCGCCGAGAAGGCGACGTCCTGGACGCGGTCGCAGTTGATGGTCATCGTGCGGACCACCATGTCGACCCGGCCGTCCTGGATCGCGGGTATGCGCTGGTCGGTCGGGATCGCCTTGAACTGCACGGCGTCCGCGTCGCCGAGGATGTCCTGGGCGATGCGGTGCACCAGGTCGATGTCGAAGCCCTCCAGCTCGGCGCCGCCGCCGCTGTTCGGGTCGCGGTAGCCCCAGCGGTAGCTGTTCTGGTCGACGCCGACGACCAGCTTGCGCTTCTCGCCCTCGCGGCTCTGGATCTCGTCGATGGTGGGGCCGTCGGCGGCGGAGGGGGCCAGGGTCTGCTTCTCCGGGGCCGTGCACTGCTGCGCGGCGCGGGCCTGGCTGCCGTGGCCCGGGCGGTGCCCGCCGGTGCCCGTGCCACCGCCCTCGCCGTGCGAGCGGACCGTGGGCAGGAGCAGGGCGAAGAGCACCGCGAGGGCACAGGCGAAGGCCATCGCCCCCACCCCGCCCCAGCCCTTCAGGCCGGCTCGCAGTCGTCGTGCGCGCATCCTCACGCCCCCTTCCACGTCCACCAGGACCCTTTCCCACCCGTTAGGGCGTGTCGTTCGGATCATGCCGGGGTCGCGGGGCCTGGCACGCGCATCTGCGGCGTTGTCGTCGGTTGCCAGGGCTCCGCCCTGTCGCCCTCCTCCGCCTTGCAGCCGCACGCACCAGACCCCGCTCGAGTCGGCCACAAGGCGCCGTGGCTTGGAGCCGGCCTGATCCAAACGACACCCCCTCGCCGGGCCCGCTTCCCGCCTCACCGGTACTCCGAGAGCCTGCGTCCGATGCCCAGCAGCGCGCCGGCCGCGCCGAGTCCGGCGAGGACACCGGCGCCCTGCGGCAGGTACTGCATCGCGTCGAGGCCGTCGCCCGCCGCCCGCTCGAACTCCCGCTCCTCGTGCGCGATGGCGGCGGCGAGCGAGGCGTCGACGCCGTCGAAGCACTCGACGGTGGCGCCCTTGCCGCCGATCACCAGGTCCAGCGCCTGCCGGTAGTTGCCGTTCTCGTCCTGCTCACGGGCGGTCGCGTGCCGCTTCTTCCACTCCGCCATGTCGCCGCTCGCCGCCTCGACGGGTCTGCCGCCCGCGTCGTCGTCGGCGAGCCGGTCCGCCTCGGCGAGGCTGTCGCCGAGGACCTTCATGTTCTTCCCGAAGGCCAGGTCGTAGGCGTCGTACGACTCGTCCCCCACCTTGGTGGTTTCCGCGCCGCGGGACACCAGGGTGAGGTTCTCGTTGCCCCGGGCCTTGAGGGAGGCGATGCGGGCCTCGTGCAGCGCGTTCAGGGAGTCGGCGCCGTGCCGGAAGGCGTCGTTCAGGTTGGACCGGGCGACGCCGTGGCCGACGACCAGCCAGAGCAGCACGAGGCCGGCGGTGGCGGTGGCGGCGACCAGGCCGTGGTTCAGGACGCGGTTGGTGCGCCGGTAGGTGCGGTACTGCGCCCAGCCCAGCGCGGCGAGCGCGAGGAGACCGAGGGCGATGGCCGCCCACGGGTAGGGCCGGGCGTCGCCGTGGTCGGCGCCGAGGCGCTGGTTCTCCTTCTTGTAGAGATCCTCCGCCGCCGGGAGCATCTCCTTCTGCATCTTCTCGTTGGCGTAGCGCAGGTAGGCGCCGCCGACCGGGAAGCCCTGGCGGTTGTAGGTGCGGGCGCGCTCGATGAGGCCCTTGTACTCGGGCAGCAGGCGGTTGAGCCTGCCGATGGTCGCCGCGGCGGGGGAGTCGGCGTCGGAGTTGGCGGCGGCCTTCACGAGGCCCTCGGCGGCCGCGCGGATGCCGTTGTTGTACCGGTCGCGGGAGTCCTTCGTCTCCTGGCCGCCGGCCAGGAAGCCGCTGGAGGCCGCCGTGTTGGCCTCGGCGAGGGAGCGGTAGATGCCGGCCGCGGCCGAGCTGAGCGGCTGGCTGCTGGTCAGCACGTCGTCGGCCGCCGAGGCCCGCTCGTTCATCTGCCAGGCGGCGACGGCGCCGAAGGCGACGACCAGGGCGGCGAGCAGGGCGCCGATGATCCGCAGCCGCCCCGGCTCGGTGACGGCCGCCGCGCGCAGCCGGTCCACGCCCTCGGCGAACGCCGTGCGCCGCGGCGGGGGCGGCGGTGACGTGGCGAGGGCGCCGCCACCCGGGTCACCCGCCCGCTGCGCCGGCACCTGCCCGGCACGCGGCGGGGACTGCGGCGGTACGGCGGGGCGGGCGGGCGCGCCCGTGCCGGGCGGTGGCGCCGCGCCGCCCTTCGGCGGTTGAGTCACTGCTGACCTCCCCCGTGGTCATCCGTCGCCGCAAGTATCGCTGTCCGCACCGACATTCGCACCGGCCTTCACCCGATCTTGATCCGATCCGGGTGCAACGCACCACCCCTGCCCATGAATACGCCACCGGAACCGGTGCGGTTCCCGCCCGGACCGCCGCGGACTCAGGCGGCGAAGTGCCGCCGGACCCGCGCGTGCGCCCCGGGGCCCGCCCCCGTCCGGTCCAGACCCAGCAGAACCGCGCCCAGCACGGGCGGCTCCGTCACCACCGTCGGCACCGCCTTCGGGGCGCGGGCGGCCAGCAGCTCCCGTACGCGGTCGTCGAGTTGCGGGTGGCGCGCCGCCAGGACGCCGCCGCCCAGCAGTACCGGCGTCCGTTCGCCCAGCAGGTCCAGCCGGGTCAGCGCGACCACGGCCATGGCCACCACCTCGTCGCCCTGCCGGTCCACGATCGCCCGCGCGACCGGGTCGCCGCCGGCCGCCGTGGCGAACAGCACCGGGGTCAGCTCGTGCCGCCGTACGGGCTCGACGCGGCGCAGGTGCAGCGCCTCGACGAGGGCGTACATCGAACCGAGCCCGAAGTGGTCCGGGAGGGTGCGGGCCAGCTCCGTGGGCTCCCCGCGGCCGTCCTCCGCCCGCGCCGCGTGCCACAGCGCCTCCTCGGCCAGCCCCCAGCCGCCGCCCCAGTCGCCGGAGACGCGCCCGAGGGCGGGGAAGCGGGCGGTGCGGCCGTCGGGGCGCATGCCGACGCAGTTGACGCCGGCCCCGCACACGACGGCGACCCCGCGCGGTTCGGCGACGCCGGCCCGCAGGACCGCGAACGTGTCGTTGCGCACGTCCACGCTCGTGCCCCACGCGCGCGCGTGCAGCGCGGCGGCGAGCCGCTCCTCCTCCACGGGCAGGTCGGCGTTGGCCAGGCACGCCGAGACGTGCCCGACCGAGGTGACACCGGCCGCCGCGAAGGCCCGCGCCACCGTCTCCCCCAGGGCGTCCACCGCCCGCTCGACCCCCACGGCGGGCGGCCGGAAGGCGCCGCCGCGGGCCGTGGCGAGCACCTCCCCGCCGGCGGTCACCACGGCCACGTCGGTCTTGCTGTTGCCCGCGTCGACGGCGAGCAGGCTCGCGCTCACGCCCACGTCAGGTGCTCCCGGTTGTGCGCGAGCAGCAGGTCGGTGAGCCGCTCGGCGTAGGTGTACTGGCCGACCAGGGGGTGGGCGAGCAGTGCCCGCAGCACCCGGTCCCGGCCGCCGCGCAGGGCCGCGTCCAGGGCGAGGTCCTCGTACGCCGTCACGCTCGCCATCAGCCCCGCGTACAGCGGGTCGACGGCCGCCACCGGCAGGGGGGAGGCGCCCTCGGCGCCCACCGCCGCCGGCACCTCGATCACCGCGTCGTCGGGCAGGAAGGGCAGCGTGCCCCGGTTGTACGTGTTCACCACCTGGTACGGAGAGCCCGCGCCGCCGAGCAGGGCGGCGGCCAGGTCCACGGCCGCCTCGGAGTAGTAGGCGCCGCCGCGCTCCGCCAGCAGGGCGGGCTTCTCGTCCAGGGCCGGGTCGCCGTACATCTCCAGCAGGCGCCGTTCCATCTCCGCCACCTCGGCGGCCCGCGACGGCTTGGCGCGCAGCTCGTCCACGACCTCGTCGTGCGCGTAGTAGTAGCGCAGGTAGTAGGAGGGGACGACGCCCAGGCGGTCCAGGAGGGGGCGGGGCAGGCGGAGGCGGGCGGCGAGCGCGTCCCCGTGCTCGGCCAGCAGCCGGGGCAGGACGTCCTCGCCCCCGGGGCCGCCGAGCCGGACGCCGGTCTCCCAGGTGAGGTGGTTGAGACCCACGTGGTCCAGGTGGACGTCGGCAGGTGCCACGCCGAGCAGCGCGGCGAACGTCCGCTGGAGCCCGATCGCCACGTTGCACAGGCCGACCGCCCGGTGCCCGGCCCGCAGCAGGGCGCGGGTGACGATGCCGACCGGGTTGGTGAAGTCGATGATCCAGGCGTCCGGGTTGGCCCGGCGGACCCGCTCGGCGATGTCCAGCACCACCGGCACCGTGCGCAGCGCCTTGGCGAGGCCGCCCGCGCCGGTCGTCTCCTGGCCGACGCAGCCGCACTCCAGGGGCCAGGTCTCGTCCCGCTCGCGGGCCGCCTGGCCGCCCACGCGCAGCTGGAGCAGTACGGCGTCGGCGCCGTCGACGGCCGCGTCCAGGTCGGAGGTGGTGACGACGCGGCCGTCGTGGCCCTGCTTGGCGAGGATGCGGCGGGCGAGGCCCCCGACCAGCTCCAGCCGGTCCGCCGCGGGATCGACCAGGACCAGCTCGTCCACCGGCAGGGTGGCCCGCAACCGGGCGAAGCCGTCGATCAGTTCGGGTGTGTAGGTCGAGCCGCCGCCGACCACGGTGAGCTTCATGCGGAGATCAACCCTTCCTTCGGGCGCCGGGGGTCCCGGAGCGCTTCAGCGCGAGGTGTTGAAGACCTCGTCGCGGGTGGTCGCCAGCGCGCTCTCCAGCGCGCCGCGCAGTACGGGGTGCTCGGTGACGTCACCGACGACGAGCCGGGGCCTGGACGCTGCCAGTTCCGCCAGCTCTTCCTGGACCAGGGCGCGCAGCGCCTCGCCGCCGGCGGTGAGCGAGGTGCCGCTCAGGACCACCAGCTCGGGGTCCAGGACGGAGACGAGGGAGGCCAGGCCGGTGGCGAGGCGGGTGGCGTAGGCCCGCAGGAACCGGCGGTGCGGGCCGTCGCCGTCGTCGGTCCGCGCGGCGCGGGCGACGAGGCCGGCGGCGGCCTCGTGGGAGGGCCCGGACGGCACGGAGGTGACGCCGAGCTGCCGGGCCAGGGCGGGCAGGGCCTGGGAGCCGGCCAGCTCCTGGAAGCCGCCGCTGCCGGTGCGGCTCACCTGGCGGGCCAGCGGCGCGCCCGGCACCGGGAGGAACCCGACCTCGCCCGCGCCGCCGGTCCAGCCGCGGTGCAGCCTTCCGCCGAGGACCAGGGCGGCTCCCAGGCCCTGCTGGTTCCACAGCAGGACGAAGTCCTCGTGGCCCCGGGCCGCGCCGAGGCGCTGTTCGGCCACGGCGGCGAGGTTCACGTCGTTCTCGTACTCGACGGGCATCGGCAGGGCGGCGGCGAGTTCGCCGAGCAGGGCGGGGGAGTGCCAGCCGGGCAGGTGGGAGGCGTAGCGCAGCCGCCCGGTGCCCGGGTCGAAAGCGCCCGGGGTGCCGATGACGAGGCGGCGGACGTCGTCCCGGGCCAGCCCGGCGGCCTCGACCGCGCCGTCGAGGGCGTCGGTGACCTGCCGGACGACCGGGATGGCGGCGCGCGGGCCCGGGGTGGGCAGCTCGTAGCGGCCGACCGTGCGCCCGGTGACGTCGGCGACCGCCGCGAGGAGACGGTCCGCGGTGACGTCGAGCCCGGCGGCGTACGCGGCGGCCGGGTTGACCTCGTACAGCTGGGCGCCCGGGCCCGGGCGGCCCTCCGTGGTGCCGCCGGCCAGCACCAGCCCCGCCGCCTCCAGGCGGGCCAGCACCTGGGAGGCGGTCGGCTTCGACAGGCCGGTGAGCCCGCCGATCCGGGTGCGGGACAGCGGCCCGTGCTCCAGCAGGAGGTCGAGCGCGGCCCGGTCGTTCATGGCGCGCAGGACGCTCGGGGTGCCCGGAGAGCCGGCGATTCCCGCCACGGATGCCTCACTCGCGTCTGTTAGGAAACTTTCCTGTCAGACGGGAAACGTAGGCCGACGGACGGGGGCCGTCAAGAGGCCGCCCCCGGGGGCGACGGGGTCGTCGACTCCGGGGGCAGGGCGGGCGGTCGGGAGGAGCGGTGGGGTGTCCCGTTACTTGCTGGTGCTCGGCGGGGTGATCGGCGAGGCCGCGACGGACTGCGGCGACACGGTGCTCGCGTAGGCCGACGGGGCGGCCATGCCCGCGGTCGGGTCCGGGGTGCCGGCCGGCTGCCCGGGGACCTCGGGGCCGCCGACGATCTGGATGCCGGCCGAGTCGAAGGCCCGCTTGATCCGCCAGCGCAGTTCACGCTCGACGGTGAGGGACTTGCCGGGCATCGTCTTCGCCGAGACCCGCACCACCATGGAGTCGAGGAGTACGGAGTCCAGGCCGAGCACCTCGATCGGGCCCCAGAGCATCTCGTTCCAGGGCTCCTCCTTGCTCATCCGCTCGCCGACCCCCGCGATGGTCTCCCGCACCTTCTCCAGGTCCTCGTCGGAGCGGACGGTCACGTCCACGCCGGCCGTCGACCAGCCCTGGGAGAGGTTGCCGATCCGCTTGACCTCGCCGTTGCGGACGTACCAGATCTCGCCGTTGTCGCCGCGCAGCTTGGTCACCCGCAGTCCGACCTCGATGACCTCGCCGGAGGCCACGCCCGCGTCGATGCTGTCGCCGACGCCGTACTGGTCCTCCAGGATCATGAAGACGCCGGAGAGGAAGTCGGTGACCAGGTTGCGGGCGCCGAAGCCGATCGCGACACCGGCGACACCGGCGGACGCGAGCAGCGGGGCCAGGTTGATCTGGAAGGTGCCCAGCACCATCAGGGCCGCGGTGCCGAGGATGAGGAAGCTGGCCACCGAGCGCAGGACCGAGCCGATGGCCTCCGAGCGCTGACGGCGCCGCTCCGCGTTGACCAGCAGGCCGCTCAGCGCGGTGCTGCCCGCCGTGCCGGTACGCCGGTTCATGCGGTCTATCAGCTTGGTGATCGCCCGCCGCACCACGGCCCGGAGCACCACCGCTATCACCACGATCAGCAGCACCCGCAGGCCGATCGCCAGCCACGTCGACCAGTTCTCCTCGACCCAGCCCGCGGCGTTCGTCGCGCTCTCCTGGGCCTCCCGCAGCGAGGGGACCGCCGGGGCCGTCGGGGACGGCGAGGGGGACGGCGACGAACCGGCGGCCGACAGGACGGCGGCGGACAGGGACACGGCGGATACCTCCAGATGCGGCGGCCCGTCCTCCGAGGTCCGGTCAAGGTCACGGAAAGGTCACCGGACGGGCAGAAGCACCACACTAACGGGGCACCGGGCGCGGTTCGGCCCGAAATGGGCGGGAGAGACGGTACTCACCCGCCCATGGACTGGTCACCGTCCCGGGGACGCGTGCCGTGTGGTCGAAAACACTCCCAGCCCGTTACCGGGACATGGTGGCGCTTCCACCAGCCATGAGGGGAGACTGACTACGGATCGTCCCGGCGCGAGCCACGCGCCGCCGGCGTACAAGGAGGCATCCGTGCCGCATGTCCTGGTTCTCAACGCGTCGTACGAGCCGCTCGGCGTCGTACCGCTCCGCCGCGCGCTCGTCCTCGTCCTCGAGAACAAGGCGGTGTGCCTCGAGGAGTCCGGCGCCTACCTGCACAGCGCGACGGTCACCGTGCCCGCACCCAGCGTGGTCCGGCTCAAGCGGTTCGTGCGGGTGCCCTACCGGGGGCCCGTCCCGCTCACCAGGCGGGCGCTGTTCGCCCGCGACGGGGGCCGCTGCATGTACTGCGGCGCCGTCGCCACCAGCGTCGACCACGTCGTCCCGCGCAGTCGCGGGGGCCTGCACGCGTGGGACAACGTCGTGGCGTCCTGCCGCCGCTGCAACCACGTCAAGGCCGACCGGCACCTCGGCGAGATCGGCTGGCGCCTGCGCCACAAACCCGCCCCGCCCACCGGCCTGGCCTGGCGCATCATCGGCACCGGCCACCGGGACCCGCGTTGGCTGCCGTACCTGCAGCCGTACGGCGCGGAGGACGCCATGGCCCGGATCGACGGCATCTCCGCCTGACGGTCCGGGCCTTCGTGTACGCCGGCTCGGGCCCGCTCGGCGCACCCGGTTCTTCGGCGGCCCGCCGTCGGGGCGGGCGCGGCCCTCGTGGCGGGTGCCGCTGATCAGGCCCACTGCGGGGTTCGATCGCCCAGCGTACGGCGCGTACGGCGCATCCGACGGCCCCTCGGGCACTCACGCGTACCGCAGCTCCCCCGGCCGCACCGACCGGCCCAGCAGCGGAAGTGCCGTCGCCGCCGCCAGCAGGCAGGAGGCGTACACCCCCGGTGCGACCAGCACCGCCGTCCACGGCACCGAGCCGGCGCCGGTGAGGGACGCGTACCAGACGCCGACCGCCAGGCCGCCGGCGCCGGCCAGGAGGAGGGCGGGGGCGAGGGGGAGGGCCGTCTCCAGGAGCAGGGCCCGGTTCAGGACCGTGCGCGGCACTCCCGCCGCGACCTGGGCGGCCAGCGCCCGGCGGCGGGTGGTCAGGGACTCGGCGGTGCCCACGGCCAGCCCGGAGAGAGTGATCGCGAGGGCGACGAGGACGGCGGCGCCGGCCAGGTCGAGGCCGGTGGTGTAGTAGTCCAGGTCGGCTCCGAGGCGCCCCTCGCGGGAGCGCAGCTCGGTGAGCATCGCGTGCCGGACGCACAGGAAGGCCGTACCGGCGACCGTGACCAGCAGGACGGCGGCGTGGGTGCGGGCCGCCGCCCACGGGTCGTCGCGCAGCCGTTCCGCCGCGATCAGCGGTGCCGCCGTCCGGGCCCGGCCGGCGAGCAGGCGCCCGGTGAGCCGTGCGGTGGTCCCGGACAGCCACACCGCGCCGGCACCGACCGCGATGACCAGGGCGAACACGGTCAACGGGCCCTGGTGGTGGTCCCGGCCGCCCGACCCGGAGCCGGTGGCGGCCACGGCGAACGGCGCCGCGACCGCGACCAGCAGCAGCGCGCCCAGGAAGAGGCGCCCCGGGCCCCGGCCCGTCGTCGGCCGGGTCCGGCGCACCCAGCCCAGCGGGGAGGCCACCACCCGGCGCAGCGCCAGCGCCCCCGCCGCCGCGCCCAGCACCGGCACACCGACGGCGACCAGGGCGATGCCCGCCCAGGTCAGCGCGGTCGGCCGGCTCCACAGGCGCAGCAGGAGCAGGACGGAGAAGACGGTCACCACCGCCGAGCCCGCCAGACACGCGAGCCCGGTCTCCAGCGCCGCGATCCGCCGTACCTGCCAGGGGGTCGCCCCGGCCAGCCGCAGCCCGGCCAGCCGCCGGTCGCGGTGCACGGCGCCGATGCGGGCGCACTGGCCGAGGAAGCCCAGCACCGGCACCAGCGACAGCAGCAGACTGACGATCACCCCGGACCGGGTGCCGGGCTCGTCCAGCAGGCCGTGGCCGACGGAGACGGACAGGCCGCCCCGCAGCGACGCGAGCGTGGCGGCCGCCAGAGCGAAGCCCGTCGCCAGTGCCGCCCCCGTCGCCGTGAGCGTGATCCGCCACCACTCCCGCCGGTCCGAGCCGCGCAGGAGCTGCCGGGCCAGCCGGAGGTCCGCGGTCACCGTGCTCACGCGCTCACCCCCAGCGGGGCCACCGCGCCGTCGCGCAGCCGGACCTCGCGGTCGGCGTACGCGGCCACCTGGGCGTCGTGCGTGACCAGCAGTACCGCCGTGCCCGACTCCCGGGCCGTGTGCGCGAGCGCCGTCATCACCTGCTCGCCCGCCAGGGAGTCCAGCGCCCCGGTCGGCTCGTCCGCGAACACCGCCTTCGGCCCGGTGACCAGGGCCCGGGCGAGTGCCGCCCGCTGTGCCTGCCCGCCGCTCAGCTCGCCGGGCCGCAGCTCGCCCTGCCCGCGCACCCCGAACCGCTCCAGCCACTCGCCGGCCCGCGCCCGCGCCTCGGCGCGCGCGGTGCCGGCCAGCATCAGCGGCAGCGCCACGTTGTCCAGGGCGGTCAGCTCCGGGATCAGCTGGCCGAA
Source organism: Streptomyces sp. BK79 (assembly GCF_044142145.1). Lineage (NCBI taxonomy): Bacteria > Bacillati > Actinomycetota > Actinomycetes > Kitasatosporales > Streptomycetaceae > Streptomyces > Streptomyces sp. BK79. The sequence continues at coordinate 28,384 of NZ_JBHVOC010000002.1, read as the reverse complement.
CTGGAAGACCACCCCGAAGTCGGTGCGGCGCAGCTCGCTCAGCCGCTTCTCCGGCAGCCGGTCCAGCCGCTGCCCGTCGTACGTCACCGCACCGGCGTCCGGCCGGACGATCCCGGCCAGGCAGTGCAGCAGCGTCGACTTCCCGCTGCCGCTGGCGCCGGTGACGGCGAGCATCTCGCCGGCCCGCAGTTCGACGCAGGCGCCGCGCAGGGCCTCCGTCCTGCCGTGGGCCTTCACCAGGTCGCGGGCCGCGAGCAGCGGCCGCGTCGCGATCCCGGTCGTGTCGCCGTTCGTCATGCTGTGCGGACCTCCGCGGTCAGGGTGGTGAGCCGGGCCGCCGTCGTGGTCATCCAACGGAGGTCGGCGTCGAGGTGGTTGAGGGCGTAGTCGGCCGACAGCACGGTGGCCAGGTCCGTGCCGGGTGCCGTCTTCACCGCCGTGAGCTGCCGCATCCGCTCCATGTGGGCGGCGCGCTGGGCCGTCAGGTAGGCGGCCGCGTCGCCGCCGGTGAGGATCGAGACGACGACCTTGGCGAAGATCTCGTTCGTCACGAAGGGCGCGGGCGGGGCGGGCTGACCGGCCCACCGGGCCAGTTCGCGCGCGCCCTCGTCCGTCGTGCGGTACGCCGTCCGCTCCGGGCCGCCCTCCGACGCGGTGCCGTCGACCTCCGCGAGGCCGTCCCGGACCAGGCGCTGGAGAGTCGTGTAGACCTGCCCGTAGGCCAGCGGCCGGGCCTCGGGAAAGCGGGCGTCGTGGCGCCGCTTCAGGTCGTAGCCGTGGCTCGGCCCCGAGGCGAGCAGCCCCAGCAGGATGTGACGGGTACTCATGGCGCACAGTATTCACCGCGTACATGTACTGAGTGAATAGCTGGCGGGGATGATTCCGCGGACGCCGGCGCGACTGTCCGCGGGCGGTGCGACCGGTTTGCGTGATCTTGGAACGGGTTAGGTGACTGATCTGCCCGGATTCGCGGAGATTTCTCGACGGAGAGATGTGACCAGGGCCACGTTGTCGGTGCCGGGGCGTCTGTCCTCGCGAGGACTGGGTAGGGCTGCCGTAACCCGCCAGAAGCGTTCCCGACGAAGCTCGACGAATCCTCGACGAAGGAGACCCCCGTGGCTGCACCGGCACCCCTGCTGCTCCCGGCCCCGTCCAAACCCGTGGCGGAGCCGTCCACACCGTGGGCAGAGCCCTCCGCCGCCTCCGACACCCCGCACTACTGCGTCTTCGGCGCCACCGGCAGCTGCGCCGAGACCCCGCTCACCAGCGAGCCGCCGCTGCCCGACGCCGAACCCCTCACCAGCGAGTCGCCGTTCGCCGACGCCGTACCGCTGACCAGCGAGTCCTCGCCCGAACTCACGGCGGACGTGCCGGAGCAGGGCGGACCCTCCTTCGCCGTCCCCGAACCCACGAGGTCGTAGAGGTCAACGATGCCAGCAGCCCGGCCGGCCGAGCCCCGTACCGAGGACCTTCCCGAGGATCTGACCCGGCTCGCCGCCCTGCACGGCGTCGCCACCTCCTACAGCCCCTCCCCGGACCACACGGTCGCCGCGTCGGTCACCGCCGTCACCCGCGCGCTGGCCGCCCTCGGTGTGGACGCGGGCACGCCCGAGGCCGTCCGCGCCGCGCTGGCCGCCCGGAAGGCGGAGCTGGACGCCCGTCTGCTGCCGCCCACCGTGGTCGCCTGGAGCGGTGGCCCGGCACCGGCCGCGCTGGCCGCGCTGCCCGAGGGCACCCGGCTGCGCGTCGACACCGAGCAGGGCGACACCCGCGACGGCGTCCGCGAGCTGCCGCCGGGCGTCCACCGCCTCACCGCCACCGCGCCCGACGGCCGGACCGCCCGCGCCCACCTGATCGTCGCGCCCGCCCGGCTGCCCGTCCCCGAGGGCCGCTCCCACGGGCTCCTCGTCCAGCTCTACTCCCTCCTGTCCCACCGCTCCTGGGGCATGGGCGACCTCGGCGACCTGCGCGAACTGGCCGACTGGGCCGGACGCGCCCTCGGCGCCGGGTTCGTCCAGGTCAACCCGCTGCACGCGGCCGTGCCAGGCGCCCCCACCGACCCCTCCCCGTACCGGCCCTCCTCGCGCCGCTTCCCCGACGCCGTGCACCTGCGGATCGAGGAGGTGCCCGAGTTCGCGTACGTCACCGGCCCCGAGCGCGCACAGGCGCTGCGCGAGCGGGCCGGGCGCCTGCGCGAGGCCGTCCTCCACCAGGGCGCCCTCATCGACCGGGACGCCGTGTGGGAGCTGAAGCGCGAGGCGCTCGAACTGCTCCTGGAGGTCCCCCTCGGACCCGGCCGGCGCGCCGCCTACTGCGACTACCTCGCCGAACAGGGCACCGCCCTGGAGGACCACGCCACCTGGTGCGCCCTCGCCGAGGTCCACGGCCCCGACTGGCACCGCTGGCCCGAGGGCCTGCGCGACCCGCGCTCGGCCGACACCGACCGCGCCCGCACCGAGCTGATGGACCGCGTCGACTTCCACTCCCGCCTCGCCTGGCTCGCCGACACCCAGCTCACCGCCGCCCAGCACACCGCACGCGAGGCCGGCATGCAGGTCGGCGTCGTCCACGACCTCGCCGTGGGCGTGCACCCGAGGGGCGCCGACTCCTGGGCCCAGCAGGAGTACTTCGCCGCCGGCATGTCGGTGGGCGCGCCGCCCGACGCCTTCAACGCCCGCGGCCAGGACTGGGGCCTGCCGCCCTGGCGCCCCGACCGCCTCGCCGACTGCGGCTACGCCCCCTTCCGGGGCCTGCTGCGCGGCCTGTTCCGTTATGCCGGAGCCCTGCGCATCGACCACGTGATGGGCCTGTTCCGGCTCTGGTGGGTCCCCGAGGGCCACCCGCCCACCGAGGGCACCTACGTCCGCTACGACGCCGAGGCCATGCTCGCCGTCCTCGTCCTGGAGGCGTCCCGCGCCGGCGCCCTGGTGATCGGCGAGGACCTGGGCACCGTGGAGCCCGGCGTGCGCGAGGCGCTGCGGGCGCGCGGAGTGCTCGGCACGTCGGTGCTCTGGTTCGAGCGCGACTGGGAGGGCGACGGCCGCCCGCTGCCCCCCGAGCGCTGGCGCGCCGACTGCCTGGCCACCGCCACCACCCACGACCTGCCGTCCACCGCCGCCCGCCTCACCGGCGAACACGTCGAACTGCGCGAGCGGCTCGGTCTGCTGACCCGCCCGCTGGAGGAGGAGCGGGCCGAGGCGTCGGCGGACACGGCGGAGTGGCTGGACGTCCTGGCCCGGCTCGGCCTGCTGCGGGGCACCGGCGGTGACACCGGCGCCCCCTCCGAGGAGGCCGGCATCCAGGCCGTCCACCGCTTCCTGCTGCGCACCCCCGCCCGGATGACCGGCATCTGGCTCCCGGACGCCGTCGGCGACCGCCGCCCGCAGAACCTCCCCGGCACCTGGGACCAGTACCCGAACTGGCGGCTGCCCGTCGCCGACGCCGAGGGCCGCCCGGTGACCCTGGAGGACCTGGCCGCCTCACCCCGGCTGCACGCCCTGATCGACGCCGTACGGGAACACGGGGGCGGCTGAGCGCGGCGCCCGCGGGACCCGTACGGGCACCCCGGGCGCGCGGCCGCCGCGGCCGTTCGCTAACTTTGCACCGTGGACAAGAAGAACGCCCTGCGCGCCGGCGCCCTGGCAGCCGGTACGACGCTGATGATGCTGCTCATGTCGTCCCCCGCGCTCGCCCTGACGCGCGACGACGGTGACGACCCCGGCACGGGCCTGAGCGTCATCGAGACGCTGGGCCTCTACGTCGTGGCCCCGATCGTGCTGTTCGCGGTCATCGCCGGCCTGGTGATGGTCCTCGACAAGTCCAAGGAGGAGCACCGGGTGACCTCCCGCAACATCAAGACCCGTCCCAAGGCCGACGCCAAGGCCTGACGGCTCACCGCCGCTTCACCGAGGGCGCCGGGCCCCCGCGCACGTACGCACGTCAGCCGTACGCGCGGGGCCCGGCGCCCTCGCCGTGCGTGCGGGGCGGTGCCGGGCACGCCCCGTCGTCCGGCGCCGGCGCCGGGTGCGCCGCCGTCCGGCTACCGCTCGGTCGCGGCCAGCAGGTCGCGCAGCAGGCCGGCCAGTTGGGCGGCCCGCCCGGCGTCGAGCCCGGCGGACAGCGCCTCGGTCTGCACGGCGAGGCCCGCACCGACCGCCTCGTCGACCAGTGCCAGCCCCTTGTCGGTGAGCGTGACCCTCAGTCCCCTGCGGTCGTGCGGGTCGGGGGAGCGGTGCAGCAGCCCGGCGCGCTCCAGCTTGTCGAGGCGGCCGGTCATGCCGCCGGTGGTGAGCATCAGGGTCGCCGAGAGCTGCCGGGGCGAGAGCGCGTACGGCTCACCGGAGCGGCGCAGCGTCGCCAGGACGTCGAACTCCCCGCGCGCGATCCCGAACCGCGCGTAGGCCTTCTCCATCCGCTCGCCGATGGCGCGCGAGAGCCGGTTGACGCGGCCGAAGACCTCCATCGCGGTGGTGTCCAGGTCGGGCCGGACCGCTGCCCACTGGCCGATGATCGCGTCGACCGGGTCCGGGTGCTGCTCGGGGCGCTCGCTCATGGGACGAGTATCGGCCGCGGACAGGTCGGCCGCAAGAAAGTTGCTTGCCGATAAGTAGCTTAGCGGTAAGCTACTTGCATCGTCCTGATGGAAGGGGCCTCCCATGGCCGCGAACCGCCCCGCACTCATCGCGCTCACCGCCCTCGCCCCCGTCTCCTGGGGCACCACCTACGCCGTCACCACCGAGTTCCTGCCGCCCGACCGACCCCTGTTCACCGGGCTGATGCGGGCCCTGCCCGCCGGCCTGCTGCTGCTCGCCCTCGCCCGGGTGCTGCCGCGCGGCGCCTGGTGGTGGAAGGCGGCGGTGCTGGGCGCGCTGAACATCGGGGCCTTCTTCCCGCTGCTGTTCCTGTCCGCCTACCGGCTGCCCGGCGGCATGGCCGCCGTCGTCGGCTCGGCCGGCCCGCTCCTCGTCGTCGGCCTCTCGGCGCTGCTGCTCGGGCAGCGGCCCACCGCCCGCTCCGTGCTCACCGGCGTCGTCGCCGCGTTCGGCGTGAGCCTGGTGGTGCTGAGGGCGGCCGGGGCGCTGGACGTCCTCGGCGTGCTCGCCGCCCTCGCCTCCACCGCGTCCATGTCCGCCGGCACCGTCCTCACCAAGCGGTGGGGCCGCCCCGACGGCGTCGGCCCGCTCGCCCTCGCGGGCTGGCAGCTGACCGCCGGCGGCCTGCTCATCGCGCCGCTCGCCCTGCTGGCCGAGGGCGCCCCGCCCGCGCTGGACGGCCCGGCGGCCGGCGGCTACCTGTACCTGGCGCTCGCCAACACGGCGGTGGCGTACTGGCTCTGGTTCCGCGGCATCGGCCGGCTCTCCGCGGCCCAGGCCACCTTCCTCGTCCCGCTCTCGCCGCTGACCGCCGCCGTGCTCGGCTGGGCGGCCCTGGGGCAGACGCTGACGCCGGTTCAGCTCGTGGGCATGGCCCTGGCGTTCGGGGCGACCGTGGCGGGACAGCTCGCGTCACGGGCCGAGCCGGTCGTGCCCGGCCGACCTTTCAGTTCTGCTTCACGAAACGGTCGAAAAGATTCGATGGACCTGACACGAGCCGGTGCGCGACGGTAGAGGCCCCGCGACCGTCGCCCCGAAAGGACCTCCGTGGCCGTAGCCGACCGCCGGACCACCACCCCCGCCCGCCGCGCCGACGGCGCGAGCCCGGTCCCGAGGGCGACGGCCACCCCCGTCGCCCTCGGAATCGGGCTCGCCGCACTCGCCACCCTCGTCTGGTCCGGCAGCTTCGTCACCTCCCGCGCCCTCGGCGACAGCGTCCCGCCCGTCCAGCACGCGTTCTGGCGCTGGGTGGTGGCCCTCGCCGTCGTCGCCCCCTTCGGCGCCCGGCGGGCCTGGCGGCAACGGGAGCTGATCCGGCGCCACCTCGGCTTCGTGCTCCTCGCCTCCCTGCTCGGCGTGACCGTCTACAACACCCTGGTCAACCAGGCCGGCGTCACCACCCCCGCCGCCAACATGGGCATGATCATGGCGGCGTCCCCCGTCCTGATGGCCGTCCACGAACGCGCGGGCGGCGTACGGCTCGGCGCCCGCCGCGTCGCCGGGCTGCTCACCGCCTGCGCCGGCGTGCTGCTGCTGGTCGGCGGCGGGGCCTCCTTCTCGGCCGGCGACCTGTGGATGATCGCCGCCGCCTGCTGCTTCGGGTCGTACAGCGCCCTGCTGCGCCGCCGGCCCGCCGGTCTGGACGGGGCCGGGTTCCTCTTCACCACGTTCCTGTTCGGCACCGTCCTGCTGCTGCCCGCGCAGGGCGTCAGCCTCGCCGTGCAGGGCGGCTTCAGCCCGACGCCGGACACCGTGCTGCCCCTCCTCTACGTCGGCGTCGCCTCCTCCGCGCTCGCCTTCTTCGCCTGGAACAAGGCGATCTCGCTCATCGGACCGACCCGCGCCGGGATCGTCTACTACCTCCAGCCCGTGTGCGTGGCCCTGCTCTCCTGGGCGCTGCTCGCCGAGCCGACCGGCTGGGCGCAGGCGGGCTGCATGGCGCTGATCCTGGGCGGCGTGGTCCTGGGCGCGGGGTCGCGCGGGTAGGGGCGGGGCGGCGCGGATAGGTTGCCGCCATGGCCGACTGGGACATCCGCAAGCTCCACATCCTGCGGACGCTGCGCGAACGGGGCACGGTGACCGCGACCGCCGAGGCGCTGCGCATGACGCCGTCCGCCGTGTCCCAGCAGCTGACGAACCTCTCCCGGCAGCTCGGGGTGGAGCTGCTCCGGGCCCAGGGCAGGCGGGTCCGGCTGACCGACGCGGCCCGGCTGGTGCTGCGGCACGCCGAGGCCGTCTTCGAGCAACTGGAGCGCGCCGACGCCGAGTTGGCGGCCTACGTCCACGGGGACGCCGGCGAGGTACGGGTCGGCGCCTTCTCCACCGCCGTACCGGCCCTCGTCGTACCGGCCGTCACCGCGCTGCGGGCGACGCACCCCGGGATCGCGGTGCGGGTGCGGGAGGCCGAGGCGCAGGAGGCGTACGAGCTGCTCGCCGCCGGGGAGGTGGACCTCGCGCTGTCGCTGGCCGCGCAGGCGCCGAGCGCCGCCGACCCGCGCTTCACCCGCGTCCCGCTGCTCGCCGACCCGCTGGACGTCGCCCTGCCCGGCGACCACCGGCTGGCCCGCGCGGACGGGCTCCGGCTGGCCGACCTCGCCGCCGAGCCGTGGATCTTCGGGGGCAGCGGGCCCTGGTCCGACATCACCCGGGGAGCCTGCGAGACGGCCGGTTTCCGCCCGCACCAGGCCCACGCGGCGGCGGGCTGGACGGCGATCCTCGCGATGGTCGAGGCGGGCATGGGCGTGGCCCTGGTGCCGCGGACGGCGGCGGTGCCCCGGGACGGCGTGGTGATGCGCGAACTGCGTGCGGACCGCCCGGTCCGGCACGTGGTCGCGGCGGTGCGCAGGGGCGCGGAGGAGAGGACGGCGGTGGGCCGGGTGCTGGACGCGCTGCGGACGGCCGCCGCGCTCCGCCCCGGCGGACCTCAGGTGCCGTCGGCCGCCGGATAGGCGCTCAGCATGGTGTCGAAGTACCCCTCCACCTCGCCCTCCAGGTACTCCGGCAGGCGGTCCAGGAACGCCCGCAGGGCCGGGAGGGCGTTGTGCCGGTCCAGGTCGGCCTGGGAGCGCCAGACCTCGTAGAGAAAGAACCGGCCGTCGTCGTGCTCGTGCAGGTGGTACTGGAGGTTGCCTTCCTCGCGCCGGGTGGGCTCGACGAAGGAGGTGAGGATCCGCCTGACCTCGTCGGCGCGTTCCGGCCTGGGGCGCAGGAAGCCGTAGAGGGACAGGGGCGTTCGCGGTGAGGTGGTCATGGGGCGACCGTAGGATCTCTCATCGATGTGAGGTTCAAGGCCGTCGAGTGTGAGGTGGGGCACATGAGGATCGGTGAACTGGCACGGGCGACCGGGGTGAGCGTCCGTCTGCTGCGCTACTACGAGGAGCAGGAGCTGCTCGCTCCGCGGCGTGACGCGGGAGGCCACCGCCGGTACCCGGCCGAGGCCGTCACCGAGGTCGCGCGCATCCGCACGCTGTTGGCCGCCGGGCTCCCGACGCGGGTCATCCGCGAACTCGTCCCGTGCGTCCTGGGCGACGGCCCCGAGGTCGACGTCTGCGTCCAGGACCTGCTGCGGGAGCAACTGGCCGAAATGGACACGCGGATCGCCCACCTGCGGCAGGCCCGCGCGGCGCTCGGCGAGCTGCTGGACGCCTCCGTGCGCGCGGCGGCCTGACGCACACAGGGGCGCCCGGTGCGGGACCGGACGCCCCCTGTCGTGCGTACCGGCTACTCGGACGCCGCCGCGTCCGCCGCCTGGGCGCGCAGGGCGCGTTCCACGCCCGAGCGGGACTCCGAGACCAGGCGGCGCAGGGCCGCGTTCGGCTCGGCGGAGGAGAGCCAGACGTCCGTGCGGTCCAGGGTCTCCCGGGACACCTGCACCGCCGGGTACAGGCCGACCGCGATCTGCTGCGCCATCTCGTGCGAACGGGACTCCCAGACACCCTTCAGCGCCTCGAAGTACCGCTCCGTGTACGGCGCCAGCAGCTCGCGCTGGTCGGTCTGGACGAAGCCCGCGATGACCGCCTCCTGCACGGCGTTCGGCAGCTTGTCGGACTCCACGACCGACTCCCAGGCCTCCGCCTTGGCCGCCTCCGTCGGGCGGGCGGCACGCGCGGTGGCGGCGTGGCGCTCACCGGCGGCCGTCCTGTCCCGCTCGTACTCGCTCTGGATCTCCGAGCCGCCGAACCGGCCCACGGCCGCCAGCCGCTGCACGAACGCCCAGCGCAGCTCGGTGTCCACGGCCAGGCCCTCGATGGTCTGCGTGCCGTCGAGCAGCGCGTCCAGCAGGTCCAGCTGCTCCGGCGTCCTGGCCGTCGCCGCGAACGCCCGCGCCCACGCCAGCTGGTGGTCGCTGCCCGCCTCGGCGGCCCGCAGGTGGGCCAGGGTGGCCTCGGTCCAGCGGGTGAGCAGCGCCTCGCGGGCGGCGGGGGCGGCGTACTGGTCGATGGCCAGCTTCACCTGGCGGTGCAGCGACTGCACGACACCGATGTCGGACTCCTTGCCGATGCCCGACAGGACCAGGGAGAGGTAGTCGCGGGTCGCCAGCTCCGCGTCCCGGGTCATGTCCCAGGCGGACGCCCAGCACAGGGCGCGCGGCAGCGACTCGGTGAAGTCGCCGAGGTGCTCGGTGACGACGGCGAGGGACTGCTCGTCGAGGCGGACCTTGGCGTACGACAGGTCGTCGTCGTTGAGCAGCAGCACCGCCGGGCGGGGCTTGCCGACGAGCTGCGATACGGCCGTCAGCTCGCCGTCCACGTCCAGCTCGACCCGGTCGCCGCGCACCAGCTTGCCGCCGGCGTCGAGGTCGTAGGCGCCGATCGCGATCCGGTGCGGGCGCAGCGTGGGCTCGCCCTTCGCGCCGGCCGGGAGCGCCGGGGCCTCCTGGCGGATGGCGAAGGACGTGACGACGCCCTCGCCGTCCGTCTCGATCTCCGGGCGCAGCACGTTGATGCCGGCCGTCTCCAGCCACGCCTTCGACCAGGTCGTCAGGTCGCGCCCGGACGTCTCCTCCAGCGCGCCCAGCAGGTCGGACAGGCGCGTGTTGCCGAACGCGTGCCGCTTGAAGTACGCCTGGACGCCCTTGAAGAACGCCTCTTCACCGACGTACGCGACGAGCTGCTTCAGCACGCTCGCACCCTTGGCGTACGTGATGCCGTCGAAGTTGACGAGCACGTCGTCCAGGTCGCTGATGTCCGCCATGATCGGGTGCGTGGACGGCAGCTGGTCCTGCCGGTACGCCCAGGTCTTCATCTGGTTGGCGAACGTGGTCCACGAGTGCGGCCACTTCGAGCCCGGCGCGGCGGCCTGGCAGGCGGCCTCGGCGTAGGTGGCGAACGACTCGTTCAGCCACAGGTCGTTCCACCACTCCATGGTGACCAGGTCGCCGAACCACATGTGCGCCAGCTCGTGCAGGATCGTCGCCGCCCGCACCTCGTACGCGGCGTCCGTCACCTTCGAACGGAACACGTACTGGTCCCGGATGGTCACCGCGCCCGCGTTCTCCATCGCGCCCGCGTTGAACTCCGGCACGAAGAGCTGGTCGTACTTGGCGAAGGGGTACTGGTAGTCGAACTTCTCCTGGAACCACTCGAAGCCCTGCCGGGTCACCTCGAAGATGGCGTCCGCGTCGAGGTGTTCGGCGAGCGAGGGACGGCAGTAGATGCCGAGCGGGACGGACTGGCCGTCCTTCTCGTACACGCTGTGCACCGAGTGGTACGGGCCGACGATCAGCGCCGTGATGTACGACGAGATGCGCGGGGTCGGCTCGAAGGCCCAGACGTTGTCCTGAGGCTCCGGGGCCGGCGAGTTGGAGACGACCGTCCAGCCCACGGGCGCCTTCACGGTGAACTGGAAGGTCGCCTTGAGGTCCGGCTGCTCGAAGCTCGCGAAGACGCGGCGCGCGTCCGGCACCTCGAACTGCGTGTACAGGTACGCCTGGTCGTCGACCGGGTCGACGAAGCGGTGCAGGCCCTCGCCGGTGTTGGTGTACGCGCAGTCGGCGGCCACGCGCAGGATGTTGCGGCCCGGCAGCAGCCCCGGCAGGGCGATGCGGGAGTCCTGGAACACCTCGGCGGGGTCGAGGGCGTCGCCGTTGAGCGTCACCTCGTGGACCGTCGGCGCGACCAGGTCGATGAACGACTCGCCGCCGCCCTCGGCGACGTCGAAGCGCACCGTGGTCACGGACCGGTAGGTGCCGCCCTCCTGCGCGCCGGTGAGGTCGAGATCGATCTCGTACGAGTCAACGGTCAGCAGCGTCGCCCGCTGCCGCGCCTCTTCGCGAGTCAGGTTTGTGCCAGGCACGCGGTCATCTCCTCGTGATGTGTGGGTCGCGCCATCCTTCCACGTGGCCGGTACGGAACGCGATGTCCATTTCCCGCCGGTGTGCGCGGCGGGCGCGCGCGAGCCTTGGGCCCATGCAGCACTACACCGCACGCCCCATTTCACCGGCCGTCCTGAAGGAACTGCGCACCGCCGACGACGCCGGCCGCGCACCCGTCCCGCTGACCGACGACGAGGGCGGCGCCCCCCTGCGCTGCTGCCTGCGCCGCAGCCGCCCGGGGGAGAGGATCACGCTCGTCTCGTACGCCCCGCTGCGCCGCTGGGCCGCCCAGACCGGCGCCGACCCGGGCGCCTACGACGAGCAGGGCCCGGTCTTCGTCCACGCCGAGGAGTGCGCCGGACCGGAGACGGACGGGCTCGCCTTCACCAACTCGCACCGCGTCCTGCGCCGCTACGGTGCCGACGGGCACATCCTCGGCGGGCGGCTGATCGGGGACCCCGGCGCCTTCGCCTACGCCCTCCGGGAAGCGTTCGACGACCCGGCCGTGGCACTCGTCCACGTCCGGGCCGTCGAGTACGGCTGCTTCCTCTACGAGGTCGGGCGGGACTAGCCCTTCAGCTCCGCCGCCACCAGCTCCGCGATCTGCACCGCGTTCAGCGCCGCGCCCTTGCGCAGGTTGTCGTTGGAGACGAACAGGGCGAGGCCGTTGTCCACGGTCTCGTCCTGGCGGATGCGGCCCACGTACGAGGGGTCCTGCCCGGCCGCCTCCAGCGGGGTCGGCACCTCGGTGAGCGCCACGCCGGGGGCGCCGGCCAGCAGCTCCTTGGCGCGCTCGACGCTGATCGGGCGGGCGAAGCGGGCGTTGATCTGCAGGGAGTGGCCGCTGAAGACGGGCACCCGCACGCAGGTGCCGGAGACCTTCAGCTCCGGGATCTCCAGGATCTTGCGGGACTCGTTGCGGAGCTTCTGCTCCTCGTCCGTCTCGTGCGAGCCGTCGTCGACGATGGAGCCGGCCAGCGGCAGCACGTTGTACGCGATCGGCGCCACGTACTTGTCCGGCTTCGGGAACTCCACCGCCGAGCCGTCGTGGGTGAGCTTGGGCGCGTCCGCGCCGACCTTCTGGACCTGCTCGAACAGCTCGTCCACGCCCGCCAGACCGGAGCCGGACACGGCCTGGTAGGTGGCGACGACCAGCGCTTCGAGGCCCGCCTCGGCGTGCAGCGGACGCAGGACCGGCATCGCGGCCATCGTGGTGCAGTTCGGGTTGGCGATGATGCCCTTGGGGCGGTCGGTGATCGCGTGCGGGTTCACCTCGGACACCACCAGCGGCACCTCGGGGTCACGGCGCCAGGCGGAGGAGTTGTCGATCACGACCGGGCCCTGGGAGGCGACCTTCTCGGCCAGCGCCTTGGAGGTGGCGCCGCCCGCGGAGAACAGCACGATGTCCAGGCCGGAGTAGTCGGCGGTGGCCGCGTCCTCCACCGTCACACCGTCCAGCTCCTTGCCGGCGGAGCGGGCCGAGGCGAACAGGCGCAGCTCGGTGACCGGGAAGTTCCGTTCCGTGAGGATCCTGCGCATGACCGTGCCGACCTGACCGGTGGCTCCGACGATTCCGACCCTCACGGTGACTCCTTCTGGCGTTCGTGCGCGTGTCTTCACGCGTGCTTTGCTCGGCCGAGACTTTTCCATCATGGGGCGAAGCCCGGCCCACCTGTCCAATTCTTTGCGCGGGGTGCCCGCGCCCGGGGACGAGGCGGCTCGGCCCGCGGCCGCGGTCCTTCGGTGACAACCCCGCCTGAGCTGCAGATATTCACCCGGACCGGCCCCCGCGCCGCAAGCTGTGCTGTTCCGACCCTGCCCATCCCGTCCCGCCCCACACGGCGGTGTGACGTACGCCTCGCGCCGGGACGCGGCGGCCGGCCGAACGTTTCGGGCCCCGCCGGCGTCCTAGGGGAAACGCGGTGAGGGGAGGGGTGGCTGTGCTGCGCGGGAGGAGCCGCCGCGGCCAGGGGGACGCCGTACGGGACGACCCCCTGGACGCGGCGCAGGAACGCCGGGTGCGGGCGGTGCTCGCCCTGGGCGGGGTGCCGCAGGCGGACCTGCCGGACGGGGTGCAGCAGGTCCGCCTGCGGTTGCTGGAGCGGACGGCGAAGGGCCAGGAGGCGCCGCGCGACGTGTCCGCGTGGGCGGCGGTCGTCGCCTCCAACCTGGCCATGGACTGGCACCGGGCCAGGCGCCGCCAGGACCGGCTGGGTGAACGCCTGGCCGCCCTGCGCCAGACGGACCATCCCTCCGGCGAGGAGACGAGCCTGCTCTCCCTCGCCGTCGCCCAGGGCCTGGACGAGCTGCCCGACGCCCAGCGCCAGGTCGTCGTCCTGCGGTTCTACGCCGACCTGCCGGTGCGCGGCATCGCCGAGGAGCTGGGCATCCCCGAGGGCACGGTCAAGAGCAGGCTGCACACGGCGGTACGGGCACTGCGGGCCCGCCTGCACGAGGACGAGGTGGTGTGAGATGGCCGCCGAGCACCCCGGTGGGGGCGACGCGCTGATGGCCGCGATCACGGGCGAGCCGATGCCGTCCGGGGCGGACCCGGACGCCGAGGCCGCGTACCGGTCGGCCGCGGCCGACGTGGCGCTGCTGCGGGAGCAGCTGGGCGTCATCGGCCGGACGCTGGGCGAGCCGCTCCCCGCCCCCGAGGCCCCTCCGGTGGCACGGTCCGCCCGCCGCCCCCGGCGCCGCCCGTTCGCCCTCGCCCTCGGCGCGCTCGCGGTGGCCTGCGCGAGCACGGTGGTGGCGGGGCTCGGGTGGCTGGTGGTGCGGGGAGCGGGCGGCGACGACACGGCGAGCGGCAGCGCGGCGGCGAGCGACAAGCGGGCCAAGGCGCCCGAGTCCGGCGGCGTCGCCTTCGGTGGCCCCCGCTACCTCGCCTGCGCCCGGGTGGTGGCCGAGGGCACGGTGACCGGCGCCGAGCCCCTGCCGGGGACGGGGCAGCACCGGATCACCCTGGAGGTGACCCGCTCCTACAAGCCGGGGAAGGAAGAAGGCGGGGCGGGGAAGGAGGACGAGGCGGTCACGTTCGTCCTGGACGACACCACCGCCCGGCTCTCCGTGGGCGACCGCGCGCTGATCGGCGTCCCGCGGCACGGCGACACCCCGGACACCGTGATCACCGGCGAGCGGGCCATCGCCGCCGAGCGCGCCTGGATCACCGCGTCCCTGCCCGAGTCCCGCACCCTCGCCTGCGACTGACCCCGGGGCACGCGAAGGGCGGGCGCCCCGAGAAGCGCCCGCCCCTGGTCCACGTGCCGTACCGGACTACGGCACGACCGTCCCGATCCGTACGCTGCCCAGGCCCGCGGCGGTGCCGTGGGCGTTCACCAGCTGGACCCGGCCGAAGAACTCGCGGCCCTCGGGCGCGGCGGCCAGCGCGGTGACGCTGCCGGAGACCGTCGCCGAGGCACCCGTGCCGAGCTTCACCGGCGCCGAGCCGTCCACGGAGACCGAGCCGAGGGACGCGGCGAAGTACACGTCCCGGTAGTCGTACGCCGTGCTGCCCGACGGGACCGCGTAGCCCACGACCTCGACGGTGTAGGCGCCGGCGGCCGGCTTCGGCACGGAGACCGACTCCTCCGAGTCGCCGTCGGCGGACTGGCCGACGACGTTGCCGTCCTGGTCGTAGACCGTCAGGTCCAGGTCGGCGGCCGTGTCGGAGACGCCGCCGATGGCCACGTCCAGCGACTCGGCACCCGCGGGCACCTCGACCGTCGACGTCTTCTTCTGGCCCTGCGCGATCGTCGGACGGGACGTCTCGGCCGAGCCGAGCGGGCCGCCGACCAGCTTGCCCTCGATCGGGGCGTACCGGTTCGTCACCTTCCAGGAGGCGTCGGCCGGGGCGCCGACCTTCGCCTCGGGCACGGTCACGACCTCCGGGTCGAAGTCCGCGCCGAGGACGGTGACGTCCAGCTCGTACGGGTTGTCCAGCAGCGGCGAGGTGCGCCGCGACTCGACCTCGATCTCCCAGACGCCGGGCTGCGGGTCGGCGTACGCGCGCACGTCGGGCCGGCAGCCGTTGCCGTCGAGGTAGTTGTTGTAGCAGTACGGCGTGGAGGTGGTGTCGACCGGGACGCCGTACGGGTGCAGGGAGATGAACCGGGTCTGGCTGCCGTCCTTCAGCCCGCTCATCGCCACCTGAAGCGCCTTCGCGCCCTCGGGGACGGTCACGAAGTACGACTGGGTGTCGTTGCGCTGCACGGAGCCCCGCGCGGAGAAGTCGTACTCCAGCGGGGCGGAGGCCACGACCGTGGTGAGGACCAGCTTGTCGGTGCCCTCGGTGCGCGGGTCGTCGACCTCCAGGATCGCGCTCTTGAGGCCCTCGGAGCGCGGCTTGGCCTGCACCTTCACCGTCACCGGCTGGTTCAGCGGCAGCCGCACCTCGTCGGAGCCCACGATCCGGAAGGTGCCGCCGGCGTTGTTCTCGAAGTGCAGCTCGTGCCGGATCGCCCGGTCCGCGCCGGAGGTGCGGGTGAGGGTGATCTCGTACGTCTTGCGCTCGCCCGCCTTCAGGCCGCCCTCGCGGTCGTAGAGGCCGGTGCCGAAGCCCGGGGTCTTCAGGAACTGGTCGATCGCGGTGTCGACCGGCGCCTTGACCGTGTACTCGTGGGCGGTGGCGCCCGCGCGGATCGCCCGCCAGGCGTCGGGGACGTTGATCAGGCCCGCGCCCTCCTCGTACGCCTGCACACCCTTGATGTGGTCGGCGGTGGAGGTCAGCGCCGTGCGCAGCGTCGCCGGCGTGAGGTCGACGTCCGCCTGCTTCGCGGCCGACAGCAGCAGCGCGGAGGCGCCGGCGGCCTGCGGGGACGCCATCGAGGTGCCCTGGAGCATGCCGTAGCCGGCCGGGAGCGTGTAGCCCGCCTCGGCGACCGGGGCGCCCGGCATCCAGGTCTGGATGGTGTTGATCGCCGCGCCGGGCGCGGTCAGCGTCGGCGTGAAGCCGCCGTCCTCACGCGGGCCGCGCGAGGAGAACGGCATCATCGCGTACTCGGTCTTCACCGCGGAGCCGTAGTTGGCCGCCCAGGTCTCCTTGGAGATGGACGCGCCGACCGAGATCACCTTGTCGGCCAGCGACGGGTCGCCGATGGTGTTGGCGCCGGGGCCGGAGTTGCCCGCGGAGATCACCAGCTGGACGCCGTAGGTGTCGATGAGCCGGGTGTACAGCTCGGCGCGCGCGTTGTTGCCGTCGTTGAGGGCCGGAAGGCCGCCGATCGACATGTTGACGATGTCGACGCCCCGGTTGACGACGAGGTCGATCATGCCCTCGGTGAGCGCGACGTTGGTGCAGCCGCCCGTCCAGGTGCAGGCGCGGGACGAGACGATCTTCGCGCCGGGCGCGGCGCCGTTCATCCGGCCGCCGAACAGGCCGTTGGCGGCGGCGAGGCCGGCCACGTGCGAGCCGTGCGAGCCCTCGATGACGCCGATGTTGACGAAGTCGGCCTTGGCGCCGGCCGCGTTGTACACGACGTCCTTGCGGATCTCGATGACGAACGGCTGGCGTTCGGCCACGTCCGTCTTCGGGTCGTCGGTGCCGAAGTACCCGATCTGGAAGCCGTCCTTGTAGGGCTTCATCGGGGTGTCGTCGGCGAAGTCGCTGTTGTTGTTCAGGTCGACGCGGACCGTGCCGGCCGCCTTGTCGTACAGGACACCCCAGGAGTCGGTGGTGTCGCCGTCCCGGTTGGCGTCGCCGGCGGCGTCACCGCCGGTGGTGTACGACTCCAGGAAGGTGCTGACCTGGTAGGAGCCCGCGGGCGCCGTCCACGTCCGGCCGCCGTAGGTGAAGGTGGGGCCGGAGACCGAGGTGAGCATCGGGCGCCAGGTGCGGTCGCCGTCGACGACCGGGTCGGTCGCGGTGACCCAGTCGACGATCTTGCGTTCGCCGGTGGTGGTCTTCTGCAGCGCCGGGTGGGCGAGGTCGACGCCCGAGTCGAGGATGCCGATGGTGACGCCGCGGCCGTCCGCCTTCGGGTACTTCTTCACGAAGTCGACGGCGCCCGTCTCGAAGGACGGGTTGTACGGGTTCTCGGCGGGGGTGCGGCGGTCCGGCGCGGGGTAGGAGGAGCCCTTGCCCCGCTCGGCGCCCTTCGCGCGGTCCGCGCCCGGCGTCGGGTCGTCCAGCGGGATCTCGTCGCGCAGGTCGATGCCGTGCACGGAGGAGAGCTTGGCGGCGGCGGCGATGGCCGCGTCCGCCTCGGCGGTCGGCACGGTGGCGCGTACGTAGCCGAGCTCGTCGTAAGTCCGGCCTACGGAGCCGCCGCCGACCGCGTCCAGTTCCTTCGCCACCTGCTCGGTCCGCCCCGGTGCGGTGGCGACCATCAGCGTGATGTTCTTCGTGCCGTCGGCCTTCGCCTCGGCGAGCAGGCCGGCGTCGTGCGAACCGAGCTTGTCGTGCGCCGACTTGGCGGAGGCGTCGGCGGGGGTCGTCGCCGGGCCGTCGGCGGCGAGGGCCACGGGTATCGGCCCGACCGCGCAGAGCGCGGCGACGAGGCCCGTGGCCACGGCCAGCCGGGCCGCGCGTCTCGCGCCCGGTATCGGTTCGCGCTGAGGGGTGTGGGTCATCGGCATCCCTTGCGAGTAAAGGAACGTGCGTGAACGACCGGGGCCGATCGGTCCTGGCCGCGACAGTCCGGAATACGATCCCGAACGACCGCTCAGCCTTACGCAAGGGCCCACTGTTTGGGGAGAGTTGTCCGAGACGGGGTGGAGGCGTGGCGTACTTCCGCCATACGCCATCGGGGACACAGGGGGCACTCCCCGACAATTCCCTGTCTCACGCCGTGGTCCGGGCCCGTCGGGTTAACGTCCCGTCGTGCGCCGAAAGCTCAGGGTGGCGGCCTACGCCATGTGCGTCCGCGACGGACAGGTCCTGCTCGCCCGGTCCCCGGGCCCGGGTGGCGTCCCCGAGTGGGTGCTGCCGGGCGGCGGCGCGGAACACGGCGAGGACCCCTACGACACCGTCGTCCGCGAGGTCGAGGAGGAGACCGGCTACCGCGTCGAGCCCACCTGCCTGCTCGGCGTCGACGCGCACCGCGTGACCCGCCTCGACCACTTCGGCCCCCGCGGGCTCCTGCGCCGGCCCGTCGACCACCACGGCGTACGGCTCGTCTACGAGGTCCGGATCACCGGCGGTGACCTGCGGTTCGAGGTCGGCGGCTCCACGGACCTGGCGGCCTGGCAGGACCTGGCCGCCGTCCCGGGGCTGACCCGGGTGCCGCTGGTCGACGCCGGGCTGCGGCTGTGGCGGGAGAGACCGCCGGCCGGGCGTCCGACGCCGCCCGGGTCACCGAAAGGCTGAATGCGGCTCAACCGCCCCGGACCAGGGCAACCGGCACACCGCCGTCCAGGGTCCTTCCCCCCGACCGGACAGCGCGGAAGATGGGGGAAGAAGACATGACCGTACGCGTACGCACCACCCTGGTGGCGGCCACCGCCGTGGCCCTGTCGCTGGCCGTGGCGGGTCCCGCCGTGGCGGCGCCCGCCGCCGGTGACGGCCACGACGCGACCCGCCGTGCCCTGAAGGCCGCGGTCGCGGACGGCGTGCCCGGCGTGACCGCGGCGGCTCGGGACGGCCGCGCCACCTGGTCCGCCACCGCGGGGGTGGGCGACCTGCGAACCGGCGCACCGCGCTCGGAGCGGGACCGCTACCGGGTCGGCAGCATCACCAAGACCTTCGTCGCCACCGTCCTGCTCCAGCTGGAGGCCGAGGGCCGGCTCTCGCTGGACGACACGGTGGACGCGTGGCTGCCCGGCGTGGTCGAGGGCAACGGCCACGACGGCCGCCGCGTCACCCTGCGTCAACTCCTCAACCACACCAGCGGCATCCACGACTACACCTCCGACGAGGAGTTCGTCCGCACCTACTTCCTCAAGGACGGCTTCCTCGCCCACCGCTACGACACGCTGACCCCCCGCGAGCTGGTCGGGATCGCCATGTCCCACGAGCCGGACTTCGCGCCGGGCGCCTCCTGGAACTACTCCAACACCAACTACGTCCTGGCCGGCATGGTGATCGAGGAGGTCACCGGTCGCCCCTACGGCGAGGAGGTGCGACGGCGCGTCGTCGAGCCGCTGAGGCTGAGCGCCACCTCGGTCCCGGGCACCCGGGTCACCCTGCCCCGGCCCAGCAGCCGCGCCTACTCGAAGCTGGCCGAGACGGCGACGGGACCGACGTACGACGTCACCCGGCTCAACCCGTCGCTCGCCGGCGCCGCCGGGGAGATGGTCTCCAGCTCGGGCGACCTCAACCGCTTCTACACCGCCCTCCTGCGAGGCCGCCTGCTGCCCGCCGAGCAGCTGCGGGAGATGACCACGACGGTCCCCGTGGAGGCGGGCGCCGGATACGGTCTCGGCCTGATGAAGCGGGACCTCCGCTGTGGCGTGACGGTCTGGGGGCACGGCGGCGGCATCCACGGCTCCTCGTCGCAGGCGGTGACGACGAAGGACGGCCGGCACGCGCTCGCCTTCAACTTCAACGGCGACTGGGCGGGCGACAGCCAGGCGGTGATCGAGGCCGAGTTCTGCGACGAGTGACGCGGACGCGAGCGGTGACGCGGACATGAGGAGGGGCCGCCGGGCGGTCGTGCCCCGCGGCCCCTCCTCTCCCCTCCGGTCGTGGTGCCGTCCCGGTCCGTCACTACCGGGGCGACACCACGACGTACGCAGCGGGTTCCCTGTCTCCGGCCGCCATCAACGCCGTACGGACGACGGTCGCCTGATGTTCCGTGGAGTCCCGCAGCTTGCGGGGCGTCAGGTGTACGACCGTGATGCCGAGGCGCTCCAAGTGCTCCCGCTTGCGCACGTGTTCCGCCCACACCGCGTCGTCCTCCTGCTGCCGGTGGGCGCGGGTGTCCAGCTCCAGCGCCACCGAGTGCTCGGGCCAGAAGGCGTCCACGCCACCGAGGAGGGGGCCGCCGGGCAGACGCAGGTCGACGTTCCAGACCGGTTCGGGCAGGCCGTGCTCGCGCACCATGCGGTACAGGCGCTGCTCGGCCAGCGCCCGCCCCTCGGCGACCAGCGAGTCCACGGCGTCCACCACGTGCGGGCGGCTGAGCAGCCGGGCCCGGTTCAGTTCCCGTACCACCGCCGCCGGTTCGCAGTGCCCGCCGCGCACCGCCTCGGTCAGCAGCCGGCGCACGACCCCCGCGTCCGTCAGCTCCGCCACCGCGTCCGCCAGGGCCCGCGCCACCGGCGCCGCCGGTACGCCGGTGACCCACACGGCGGTGGGCAGGGCGGTCGTCCGGACGATCCGCGCGCAGCCCGTCGTGCGCAGCCGGCGCAGCCGGGGGACCAGGACGTCGATGGCGTCCAGGGAGGGCAGCGGGGGAGCGGCCGAGAAGCCGTGCAGCGTCAGTGCGGCCAGGCCGGTGATCACCGCCTCGGCGTAGGCGGGCGCCGGGGCCTCCTCCCGGCCCGGCTGTACGGGCACGGAGGCGGTGGCGCCGGCGGCCGGCCGTTCGGTGCGCTCCCGCGCCGCGTACAGCAGCACCGCGTGCAGGCGCTCCTCGCTGGTTGGCGGGCCCGGGTGGAGCAGGACGACGTTCGGCAGGAGCCGCTGCCAGGGGCCGCCGGGCCGGCACTGCTCGTCGGTCTCGGCGGCCGAGACGCCGTGCGCCCGCAGCTGGGCGACCGTCATGAGCCGGCGCCGGCCGTCGGCCAGGTGGTGGAGCGGGCGGGGGGAGAGCGGGGTGTTGTGCGTCATGACCGGGGACTTCCCGCGCCCGATCATCCCTTTAACCGCTGTTACACGCTCATCGACGAATCAGGACAAGCCCGCCCTAAAGGACGGGTGTTCGGATGCCGAAAACCCCTGGTCCGCCGAGGTGCGGCCAGGGGTTACGGCTGCTCGTGACCGGATTCCGTAACGATGACGGAACGCCCAATCATTGGCCAGAGGTCAGGGTGGGCTCAGCGGCCCGCCGCCGCCGAGTCGCACGCCTGTCCCCGCAGCGCCCGCGCCAGGTCGTCCCGCGCCTCCAGGACCAGCCGGCGCAGCGCGGGCGCGGCGTCCTGGTGGGCGGACAGCCACGCGTCCGTCGCGTCGAGGGTGTCCTGGGAGTCGCGCAGGGAGGGGAACAGGCCCCGGACCACGTCCATCCCGATCTGGATGGACCGCTCGGCCCACACCCGCTCGATCGCCGCGAAGTACTTCCGCGCGTACGGCGCGACCAGCTCCCGCTGCGAGGGCTGCGCGAAGCCCGCGATGGTCGCCTCCACCAGGGCGTTGGACAGCGCGTCCGACTCCACGACCTGCGCCCACGCCTGCGCCTTGACCGCCGGTGAGGGCCGGGCCGCCAGGCAGCGCACCTGGTGCCGCTTGCCGGAGGCCGTGTCGTCGCGCGCCAGCTCGGCGGCGAGCGCGGCCTCGTCGGCGGCGCCGTGCGCGGCGAGCGGCTCCAGGAACGCCCAGCGCAGCTCCTGGTCCACGTCCAGGCCCTCGATCTTCTCCGTACCCTCCAGCAGCCCGCGCAGCAGGGCCAGTTCCGCCTCGTCGGACGCCACGGCCGCGAAGAACCGCGCCCACGCCAGCTGCTGCTCACTGCCCGGCGCCGCGTCCCGCAGCTCGCGCAGCGCGCCCTCGCCGAGCAGCCGGCCGCCGGTGGCGCGCCAGTCGGGTGCCGCGTAGTGCACGAGCGCCGAGTTCGCCCAGGCGTGCAGCATCTGCAGGACGCCGATGTCCGACTCGCGGCCCGCGAAGCGCAGCACCAGCCCGGTGAAGTCCCGCGCCGGCAGCAGCGCGTCCCGGGTCATGTTCCACAGCGCCGACCAGCACAGGGCGCGGGCCAGCGGGTCGGTCAGCGCGCCCAGGTGCTCGCGCAGCGTCGCCAGCGAGGTCTCGTCGAAGCGCGTCTTGCAGTACGTCAGGTCGTCGTCGTTGACCAGGACCAGTTCGGGCGCCTCGGCCCCGGCCAGCTCCGCCACCACCGTGCGCGGACCGTCGACGTCCACCTCGGCGCGCGCGTACCGCTCCAGGGCGCCGTCGCCCGTACGCCGGTACAGGCCCACCGCGACGCGGTGCGGGCGCAGTTCGGGGTGCGATTCGGCGGCCTCCTGCACCACCGCCAGCTCGTCGACGCGGCCCTCGGCGCTCAGCAGCACCTGCGGGGTCATCGCGTTGACGCCCGCCGTCTGGAGCCAGGACCGCGCCCAGGCGCTCATGTCCCGCCCGCTGGTCTCCTCCAGCACCGCCAGCAGGTCGCCGAGGCGCGTGTTGCCGTACGCGTGCCGCTTGAAGTAGCGCCGGGCGCCCTCCAGGAACGCGTCCTGACCGACGTACGCCACGAGCTGCTTGAGGACGGAGGCGCCCTTGGCGTACGTGATGCCGTCGAAGTTGAGCTTGGCGTCCTCCAGGTCGCGGATGTCGGCCGTGATCGGGTGGGTGGAGGGGAGCTGGTCCGCCCGGTAGGCCCAGGCCTTGCGGCGGTTGGCGAAGGTGATCCAGGCGTCCTTGAAACGGGTCGCGCCGACGTTCGCGAAGGTGCCCATGAAGTCGGCGAACGACTCCTTGAGCCACAGGTCGTCCCACCACTCCATGGTGACCAGGTCGCCGAACCACATGTGCGCCATCTCGTGCAGGATCACGTTGGCGCGGCCCTCGTAGGACGCCTGCGTCACCTTGCCCCGGAAGATGTACTCCTCCCGGAAGGTCACCAGACCCGGGTTCTCCATCGCGCCGAGGTTGTACTCGGGGACGAACGCCTGGTCGTACTTCCCGAAGGGGTACGGGTAGTCGAAGTGGTCGTGGAAGAAGTCCAGGCCCTGCTTGGTCACCAGGAACACGTCGTCGGCGTCGAAGTGGGGGGCGAGCCCCTTGCGGCACATCGCGCCGAGCGGGATCGTCAGACGCGTCCCGTCCTCGAACACGCGCTCGTAGGAGTCCGTCACGTAGTGGTACGGGCCCGCGACGACACACGTGATGTACGTCGAGATCGGCTTCGTCTCCGCGAACCGCCACACCCCGTCGGCGCGTTCGCCCGCGCCGTTGCTCCACACCGTCCACTCCTCGGGCGCCCGGACCTCGAAGCGGAAGGGCGCCTTGAGGTCCGGCTGCTCGAAGTTGGCGAACACCCGGCGGGAGTCGGCCGGCTCGTACTGGGTGTAGAGGTAGACCTCGCCGTCCTCGGGGTCGACGAAGCGGTGCAGGCCCTCGCCGGTGCGGGAGTAGGCGCACTGGGCGTCCACCACCAGCTCGTTGTCGGCGGCCAGGTCCTCCAGGGCGATCCGGGAGCCGTCGAAGACCTCGCTCGGGTCGAGGTCGCGGCCGTTGAGGGACACGGCGGTCACGCTCGGCGCGACCAGGTCGGCGAAGCTGCTCGCGCCGGGCTCGTTGCAGCGGAAGCGGATCGTGGTGACGGAGCGGAAGGTGCGCGGACCGTCGCCCTGGGCCGCACCGGTGGCCGAGCGCACGTCGAGGGACACCTCGTACCCGTCGACGGACAGCAGGGCGGCCCGCTCCCGGGCCTCGTCGCGGGACAGATTCTCACCGGGCACGGGCGGCACTCCCTCGGGTGGTGTTCAGCATGCGGACAGCACCGATCCTGCCATGTGGCCCTGACACGCGGCAGCCGGGAATGGTCACGGCACCGGGCCGGTTGCCAGGAGAAAAGGCTCGGCCCCGTTGCCTCCCGAGGAGAGACATGTCGGAGAAGACCCCCGTCGACTTCTGGTTCGACCCGCTGTGCCCCTGGGCCTGGATGACCTCCCGCTGGGTCCTGGAGGTGGAGAAGGTCCGGGACATCGAGGTCCGCTGGCACCTGATGAGCCTCGCCGTCCTCAACGAGGACAAGATCGACGAGCTGCCCGAGGAGTACCGGGAGCTGCTCGAGACCAAGGCGTGGGGGCCGGTCCGGGTCGTCATCGCCGCCCAGGAGGAGCACGGCGCCGAGGTGCTCGGCGACCTCTACACGGCGCTCGGCACCCGCATCCACAACCAGGGCGAGGGCCCGGAGAAGGAGACGGTCGCCGCCGCCCTGAAGGACGCCGGCCTGCCCGAGTCCCTCATGGACCACTGGGACTCCACCCCGTACGAGCCCCAGCTGCGCGCCTCGCACAAGGAGGGCATCGACAAGGTCGGCCAGGAGGTCGGCACCCCGGTCATCGCCGTCCCCGGCGCCGACGGCGGGCAGCTCGCCTTCTTCGGCCCGGTCGTCACCCCGGCGCCCAAGGGCGAGGACGCGGCCCGGCTCTGGGACGGCACGCTCGCGGTCGCCTCGGTCCCGGGCTTCTACGAGATCAAGCGCACCCGCACCAAGGGCCCGGACTTCAGCAACCTGTAGGGAGCGCCGTCCCGCGCGGCGCCGTGGCCGTTGTGCCGCGCGGGACCCCCCGGACGTAGCACCATGTGTCGAACACCGACCCTGGAGGCGAGTCCCACCCCATGACGGAGATCGACACCTCGGTGCCGCACTCGGCCCGGATCTGGAACTACTGGCTCGGCGGCAAGGACAACTACCCCGTGGACGAGGCGGCCGGCGACGCCTACACCGCGGTCTTCCCCGGCATCGTCACCATCGCCCGCGGCAGCCGCGCCTTCCTCGGCCGCAGCATCCGGTACCTGGTGCGCGAGGCGGGGGTACGGCAGTTCCTGGACGTCGGCACCGGGCTGCCGACCGTCGACAACACCCACGAGGTCGCCCAGCGGTACGCCCCCGAGGCGCGGATCGTCTACGTCGACAACGACCCGCTGGTCCTCGCGCACGCCCGCGCCCTGCTCACCTCCAGCGCCGAGGGTGCGACGGCCTACGAGGACATGAGCCTCTTCGAGCCCGAGGCCATCCTCGAAGCGGCCGCGCGGACCCTCGACCCGAGCCGTCCCACCGCCCTGATCCTCAGCGGCATCCTCGGCCACGTCGCCGACCACGACCTGGCCCGCGACCTCGTGCGCCGTCTGATGGCCGGCCTGCCCCCGGGCAGCCACCTGTGCGTCAACGATGGCTCGCGCGGCACCGACCCGGACTACGAGGCGGCCCAGGACGGCTACAACGAGACGGGCGCCGTGCCGTACTTCCTGCGCCCGGTGGAGCAGATCGAGGCGTACTTCGAAGGGCTCGACCTGGTCGACCCCGGCGTGGTCTCCGTCCCGTTGTGGCGGCCGGACCCGGCCCCGGACGGCACCGAGCCCCGCCCCATCGGCCAGCACGGCGGTCTCGCCCGCAAGCCCTGACCCGCCCCCACGCGCGGGAAGCCCCCGCGAGTCACGTCCTCGCGGGGGCTTCCCTCATTCCGCCCGCCGCCGTGAAGGGTGAGAAGACGATCACGAGGCGGGACGACTCGGGCGGTCAGGCGTTCACGGCGCCAGCAGCAGCGTGTTCGTCCGGGACTTCGCGGCCTCGTAGCGCTTCGCCACGTCCTGCCAGTTGACGACCGCCCACATCGCCTCGATGAAGTCGACCTTCTGGTTCTTGTACTGGAGGTAGAAGGCGTGCTCCCAGGCGTCGAAGACCAGGATCGGGGTGGCGCCCTGGCCGACGTTGCCCTGGTGGTCGTAGACCTGCTCGACGATCAGGCGCCCGCTCAGCGGCTCGTACGCCAGTACGCCCCAGCCGGAGCCCTGGGTGGTCGCGGCGGCCTTGGTCAGCTGCGCCTTGAAGCCGGCGAAGGAGCCGAACGACTCGGCGATCGCGTCGGCCAGCTCGCCCACGCCGTCCGCCTCCAGCGGCTCGCCGCCGCCGTCGCCGGTCATGTTGTGCCAGTAGATCGAGTGCAGGATGTGGCCGGAGAGGTGGAAGGCCAGGTTCTTCTCCAGGCCGTTGATCGATCCCCACGTCTCCTTGTCGCGCGCCTCGGCGAGCTGCTCCAGCGTGTCGTTGGCGCCCTTCACATAGGCCGCGTGGTGCTTGTCGTGGTGCAGCTCGATGATCTCGGGGCTGATCACGGGGGCCAGCGCGGAGTAGTCGTACGGCAGTTCAGGAAGCGTGTACACGGGCATGGCGGATCCCCTCCGACCTCTTATTGCAAAAGGCTTGCAAGTGCACGCTAGCAGCAACAGTGCCGGGAGGGGTGGGGCGGAGGGGTGTTCGGGCGTGCCGGGCGCACGACAAGGGCCCCCGTACGGATCAGGTTCCGTACGGGGGCCCTCGGGGAGCCGGGGGAGGGGTGGAGGGCGCTAGCCGCGCGCCCGCCGCCGCTGCCAGGCGTACCCGGCGGCCGCCAGGGCCAGCGTCATCGCGCCCGTCGAGTACAGCTGCACCCGGGTGTCCGGCTCGCGGGCCATCAGCACGAACACCGCGGCCATGCCCGCCAGCGCCACCCACGTCAGCCACGGGAAGCCCCACATGCGCACGACCAGCTTCTCGGGCGCCTCCCGCTCCAGGCGGCGCCGCAGCCGCAGCTGGGAGACGGCGATGAAGATCCAGACGACCAGGATGACCGCGCCGATCATGTTCAGCAGCCAGGCGAAGACGTCGTCCGGCCGCCAGTAGCTGAGCAGCACGCAGCCGAAGCCGAAGAGGGAGGAGACCAGCACCGCGACCCGCGGCACCCCGCCCGACACCCGGCCCAGCGCCTTCGGGCCCTGGCCGCGCTCGACCAGCGAGTAGCCGATGCGGGAGGCGCCGTAGATGTTGGCGTTCATCGCG
Organism: Streptomyces sp. BK79; assembly: GCF_044142145.1. Taxonomy (NCBI): domain Bacteria; kingdom Bacillati; phylum Actinomycetota; class Actinomycetes; order Kitasatosporales; family Streptomycetaceae; genus Streptomyces; species Streptomyces sp. BK79. The sequence goes on along the minus strand of NZ_JBHVOC010000002.1, from coordinate 1,895 downwards.
CTCAGCAGCGCGACCAGCACGACGACGTTCATGAGCTGACCGGCGCCGGGGATGCCCAGTTCGTCGAGGGCTGCGACGTACGGGCCCTTCTCGACGACCTCCTTGGAGTCCCAGGGGACCAGGGTGACGATGACCGCCATCGAGCCGATGTAGAACAGCGCGATCCGCCACATCGCCGTCCGCACCGCGCTCGCCACGCCCTTGACCGGGTTCTCCGACTCGGCCGCCGCGATGGTCACCGTCTCCAGGCCGCCGTAGGCGAACACCGAGGCGAGCAGGCCGATGATCAGGCCGTTGCCGCCGTTGGGCAGGAAGTCACTCAGGTGCGAGGTGCCGGGGGAGTCGGTGCCCGGCAGGACCCCGGCGATCGCCAGCACGCCCAGCACCAGGAACAGGGTGATCGCGCCGACCTTGAGGGCGGCGAACCAGAACTCGAACTCGCCGAAGTTCTTCACCGCGGCCAGGTTCGTCCCGCAGAACACCACCATGAACAGCGCCACCCACACCCACTCGGGCGTGCCCGGCAGCCAGCCGTGGACGATCGCCGCGGCGCCGATGCCCTCCAGCCCGACGGCGGTGCACAGCAGCACCCAGAACGCCCAGCCCGCGGTGAAGCCGGCCCACGGACCGATGGCCCGCTCGGCGTGCGCGGAGAAGGAGCCCGACGACGGATACGCCGCCGACATCTCGCCCAGCATCCGCATCACCAGCATCACGAGGAGGCCGGAGAGGGTGTAGGCGACGACGATCGACGGCCCGGCGGCGGCGATGCCGGCCCCGGAGCCGACGAACAGCCCGGCGCCGATCACCCCGCCGAGGGCGATCATCGACAGGTGGCGCTGCTTGAGGCCGTGGGAGAGGGCGGCGCCGGACGACTCGGGCGGCGCCTCGGTGGTGGTGCTGTTGGACATGGAGCGGCTCGTCCAATGCGTGGGGGGCGGGTACAGGGGCAAAAACGCCCACAGTCTCGGCGCTCGCGCCCGTCGGCGACACCGGTTGCCCACGATGCGGACGGAACAGATACGGAACGTGATCGTCCGAATGCGGAGTTCCGCTTCCCGCCGGGTCCCGTGACGCTCGCCTCGCCCGCTCGGTGACCGGAGTCACCCGCAAGCGCGTGTAGCCCGCTTCCGTTGTCGGGAGCCCACCAAGTCCGCGAGCCGCCCTTTGTCGAACGCTGCTGGTGATCGGCCCGACGCGCTGGGATAGCGTCGCGGTGTTCCGACATGTCCACACCACCGCGGAGTCCCCATGAGCACCGCCGCCGCCCCCGCCCGTACCGGGCAGGTCCTCGCCGACCTCATCCCCTCCTCCCGAGTCCGGGACGTCGCGCTCGTGGCCGGCGGTGCCGTGCTCACCGGCCTCGCCGCCCAGATCGCGGTGCCCGTGCCGGGCTCCCCGGTGCCGGTGACCGGCCAGACCTTCGCCGCGCTGCTCGTCGGCACCTCGCTCGGCGCCCGCCGCGGCATGCTCTCGCTCGCGCTGTACGCGCTGGTCGGCATGGCGGGCGTGCCGTGGTTCGCGGAGGGCGGCTCCGGCACCGGCGCCCCGTCCCTCGGCTACGTCTTCGGTATGCTGCTGGCCGCCACGGTCGTGGGCGCCCTGGCCCGCCGCGGCGCCGACCGCTCGATGCTGCGCACGGCCGGCACGATGCTGCTCGGCGAGGCGATCATCTACGCCGTCGGCGTCCCGTACCTGGCCCTCGCCGCCGACATGTCCCTGACCGCCGCCGTCGCGGCCGGCCTCACCCCGTTCCTGATCGGCGACGCGCTGAAGGCCGCGCTGGCGATGGGCCTGCTGCCCGCCGCCTGGAAGCTGGCCGACAAGCGGTAGGACCGCCGCGGTCGCGCGAGAAGGGGGGGGGGGGGGGGGGGGGGGGGCCCGGCCCCCCCCCC